>NZ_JBFRSC010000044.1:0-153159 GCF_041473335.1 Vibrio sp. 10N.222.55.C7 | reverse complement strand
AATTTTCCGGATTGGTATTACTTCTAACTCTGGTAGTTAAGCTAAATAGAGCAGAGCACTAATCTGATTGTTTTACTATGTGAAATTCTCTATCGCGTACGTACTTCGCCCTAAGGAGTGAGACTTTATTGCTTGAATACGTAAAGGGTAATTGTCGATTATGTTCGTATTGGTACTCGTTTAGCTGCTATCTAAACCATACCTGATACACGTATCTGGAACCCTGAGACTGACTAAGGAAAAGGTAGGATGCTTAACACTTCAAGCTATCACACTCACTATGCATAAATAGAGATGTTGATTCGAAAGACCATCAAACAAACCTAAATAGCTATCTCGTAGATACAAAAACGCCTAGCGTTTGCTAGGCGTTGATAAATAGTGTCTCTAATACATCGACTACAGTATTTGCTTAAGCACCCTATCGGCTTTCACACGAGTGATCTTACGAATCAACTTCTGAACTTCCATCGGGTAGCTCTCTACCTTGTCTAACTGCTTATAAGTACAGATAAGCTGAGTGTGTTGAAGGATGTTATCCACTTCAGCCTGAAACTTGTCTGTTAGGTGATGGTAGTTATCTTGGATAAAGATACCGTTCTCTAGATCCAACTTCCATGCGCGTGGATTTAGATTATTACCTGTTAGTAGCATGTAGCGCTTATCTACCCAAATGCCCTTTAGGTGGAAGCTATTGGAATCGTGTTGCCAAAGTCGAATTGATAGATTACGGCTAGCAATATGAGCTTCATTCGCTTTAGCGAAACGGCGTAAGTTCAGTTCGTAAAGGTATGGCAAACCACCAATCGTTTTAAACTCTTCTTCTGGTGAGATAAAGAAATCATTCGCTGTCTTATCACCAACAACAATGCTGACCTTTACGCCACGCTTAAGTGCTTTCTTCACTTCTTTAGCTAGGCTAGGTGGGAAGTTGAAGTAAGGTGTGCAGATGAAGATTTCATCTTTAGCTTGAGCGACGAGTTGGTTGATTCCCTGATTCAGACGGTTACGTCTTTTACCGATACCAACCAATGGTGTTACAGCCACTTGCTCTGCTGAAACCTCTTGCCCTTCGAATTGATACTGAGACCTTGCCAATGATGCTCGAAACTGACGAATCGCTGGTTTCAGTTCTTTGGTCGCAGGCTTGTTCTTATCAGCCAGGCCATAAACAGCGCTGTCCGCAACCATCTGTTCGTGTACGTAGGCAAACATTGAGTCAGCAAGAGCTGCATTGTTTAAAACATGGTAACGATCAAAGCGATAGCGGTCATGGTAATTCAGATAGATATTGTTAAGGCTTGCACCGCTGTATATCACGCTATCATCGACGATAAAGCCTTTTAAGTGCAATACGCCAAAGACTTCTTTGCCGCGAACGGGAATGCCATAGACAGGCACAGAATGTTGATATTTCTCTGCGAACTCTTTATACATGGCTGCATTGCCTTCAGAAGACTCTGCGCCAATCAATCCACGCTGCGCCCGGTGCCAATCGACACAAACGCTCACGTCTAATTCTGGATTCTTTTGCTTTGCTTCATATAAGGCAGTTAGGATCTCACGGCCAGCCTCATCATCTTCAAGATACAAAGCGACTAAACTAATACGAGTCGTTGCGCGAGATATTTCATCAAGTAGGCGAGTTCGAAACTCTTGCGCTGATAGTAGTACTTCAAACTTGTCAGGATTCTGCGCTATGGTTGGCAACTGTATGAATGGATTCCTACTGGCAATCATATTGACTGTTTTACCTTAAAAATATGCAAAATTGCGAACCTTTAATTTTACCAAAGGGATAGCACCAAATACTAGATAATCGAGGCATTCTCTAACAATTTTGCTGATAATGCATAGGAATGAGATCTTTTCCGCTATTCGAATAGCGCTCGTATAAAACTCTTAAACCATTTGGTAGATCTTTAGGGTCTACTTGTACGAATTTGTGTCGCGCGTAAAAATTGGTGAGATGAGCGTACGCAAAGCAGTAATCATCTTCCGTAAGCGTATGTTGCGCACAATAATCCATAAGCTGGGAGCCTAATTGCTGACCACGATGTTGTTTTGATATCGCCATACCGGTAAGTAAGCGATTATTTTCTATTGTACGAAAACGCACGACACCGCACAGTTCGTTATTCAGCAATAACGAATAGATCAGTTCACTCTTATTCGCTTTTCCCGTTGGGTAATGTTCTTTATAGAAACGTTTAACTAGGGGAACCTTTACTGGGTCTAATTGAGTAATGATGACATTGTTCATTCAGTCACTGCGCCATTGGTTTATCTGCTGTAGAATGACCGCAGTGTAAGTTAATTGAATATCGCCATGCAATTCCATCTCAATGCTAGTTTAAAAAATGTTCATACTTTTTCCATCGATCAGACGTGTGATGCGTTGGTTGAAGTCACCACTACCGAAGAACTTATTTCGCTTTACAAAGACCCTAAATGGTCAGCTTTGCCTAAGTTAATACTGGGTAAGGGCAGTAATATGCTTTTTACTGAGCACTTCGCTGGCCTGGTCATCGTGAATAAATTAGCCGGGATTGAGCTGGCCGAGACGGACAGTCATCACCTACTGCATGTGAGTGGTGGCGAGGATTGGCCAAGCTTGGTTGAGTGGAGTGTGGATAAAGGGCTGGGTGGTCTAGAAAACCTAGCAATGATACCCGGCTGTTCCGGCTCTGCTCCGATTCAGAATATTGGTGCGTATGGTGTTGAGCTACAAGACGTATGCGAGTATGTCGATATCCTGTGTCTGGATACTTATACAGTTAAGCGATTAAGCAAAGAAGAGTGTCTCTTTGGTTACCGAGATTCTATTTTCAAACACGCTCTCTACGATAAAGCGATTGTTGTTGCGATTGGTTTAACGTTGCCGAAAGAGTGGGAGCCATGCAATCACTATGGCCCGTTAAAAAGCCTAGCAGCCGATACGCTCTCCCCTCGCACTATATTTGATGAAGTGTGTGCTATCCGTTCAAGTAAGCTGCCAGACCCTAGAGTACAAGGGAATGCGGGTAGCTTCTTCAAAAACCCTGTGATCACCAAAGATCATTTTGATCGCTTGTTAGCTCTATATCCAAATATGGTTGGTTATGAGAGTAATGACATGATCAAAGTTGCTGCTGGCTGGCTGATTGATCAATGCCAGTTCAAGGGTGTGACAGAAGGTGGCGCTCAGGTTCACCCCAACCAAGCATTGGTTATTATCAATTATGATGAGGCTTCTGCTGTGGATATCCTTAAGCTTGCAGAGCGAGTGCGCCAGTCCGTTTTGAATAAATTCGATATTCGATTGGAACATGAAGTGCGCTTTATGGGACGAGACTGCGAGACAAACTTGGATAAGGCTTTGGAGTCATTGGCATGAGAGAGCACAGTACCAAGCTTGCACTATTGAGATGTCTTGCTGACGGTGAGTTTCATTCAGGTGAAGACCTAGGTGAAATGATTGGCGTATCACGAGCGGCTATCAGTAAGCACATTAAAGGTATTCAAGAGTGGGGTTTAGATATCTACCGAGTACAAGGCAAGGGTTACAAACTAGCCAGTCGTTTGGATATGCTTGACCAAGACAAATTGTCTGCAGTTAGTCGCGATGCTTCTCTTGAACTCATTCCCATCATAGGTTCTACAAACCAACACCTATTAGAGCGCACTAACACCCTCGAATCGGGTTCTGTCTGTATTGCTGAATATCAAGCTGCGGGTCGTGGACGCCGTGGACGAGAGTGGGTATCACCATTTGGTGCAAACCTCTATCTTTCAATGTATTGGAGACTCGACGCGGGGATGGCTGCCGCAATGGGCTTAAGCCTTGTGGTTGGTGTAGCTGTTGTTGAAGCTTTGGAAGAGATGGGCGTAGAAGGTGTAAAGCTTAAATGGCCGAACGACCTTTACCACAATGACAAGAAGCTTGCAGGTATCTTGGTCGAGCTGTCAGGACAGTCTGGCGGCGCTGCGCATATTGTGATTGGTTTAGGGCTAAACCTATCCATGGATCCAACAACATCAGGTATTGGCCAGCCATGGACTTCCCTTAAAGAAGTGTGTGATGGGAAGGTGCCAGACCGTAACCAGTTAGCGCAGGCTCTGATCAATGCTTGGGATAAGTCACTTGTCGACTACGAGTTGAAAGGAATGTCCAATTTTTTAGAGCGTTGGAACCGCTTGGATAATTTCTTAGGTCGCAATGTTAGATTGATCATTGGACCTAGAGAAATTGAAGGTGTTGTTCAAGGCATCGATGAACAAGGTGCTGTATTGCTCAAAACTGAGAATGGTGTCGAGAGCTATATTGGTGGCGAGATATCGCTAAGAAAAGGCGACTAAGGCGTTACTATTTTCTTAGTAACACTTCTTCAACCATATGATCTGCGCCTTTACGTAGAATCAGGTGAGCCCTTTCTCTTGTCGGAAGGATATTTTGTTCAAGGTTCAAGCCATTAATTGAACTCCAGATACCTTCTGCTTTGTCCAATGCGGCTTGGTTCGATAATTTAGTGTAATGACTAAAGTAAGAGCCAGGCTTAGTAAACGCGCCATCGCGGAATTTCATAAAGCGATTGACGTACCATTCTTTGATTTGTTGGCTATCAGCGTCAACATAGAGTGAGAAATCAAGGAAGTCTGAAATAAACACGCGATGTGGCTCGTGTGGATAATTCATTCCGGTTTGTAAAACATTAAGCCCTTCAATAATAAGCACATCTGGTAGGTCGACGCACTTAACGTCATCAGTAATATTGTACGTAAGATGCGAGTAAACAGGGGCTGTGACATTTCTCTTGCAAGCTTTTACATCCGAAACAAAGTTCACTAAACGCTTGATATCGTAAGATTCAGGAAAGCCCTTTTTGCTCATCAACCCTTTCTCTTCTAACACCTCGTTTGGATATAAAAAGCCATCGGTTGTCACTAGTTCAACTTTTGGGTGGTTTTCCCAGCGAGAGAGTAGGGCTTTAAGCAGACGCGCAGTGGTACTTTTGCCAACAGCTACGCTACCCGCAATACCGATGATAAAAGGTGGCGCTTTCTCTTTCTTATCTAGAAATTGGTGGAGTACCGAGTTTCTATTCTGTCTGGCTGCCACATAGAGGTTCAATAGACGAGATAGCGGTAGATAGATCTCTACTGCCTCTTCCATTGTGAGCTTTTCATTGATGCCTTGAAGCTCTTTTAAGTCGCTCTCAGAAAGTGTCATCGGAACTAAATTCCTTAGCTCAGACCAACGTTCGCGGTCAAATGACATAAATGGGCTCATACAAAACTCTATAGTGGATAACAAAACAAGTGCATGGAAAATACATCAAGCGATAGATAAATAAAATATCTTCCTGTACTAGATGCGGGTTAAAGACGTAAACCTTGAGCTAAATAGCCGTATGTAGGAGTTTGGTCAGAGAATTTTGCACTTTTTTTCAATTTACTATTGCAAGGTGGAAAATCATTCAATAAAATGCGCCCCACTTGTGCCGACTTAGCTCAGTAGGTAGAGCAACTGACTTGTAATCAGTAGGTCACCAGTTCGATTCCGGTAGTCGGCACCACTTTCTCCCTTCCTATAAGGCAAGCGAGAGAAAGCTCAAAATTTGGAGAGGTTCCCGAGTGGCCAAAGGGAGCAGACTGTAAATCTGTTGGCACTGCCTTCGATGGTTCGAATCCGTCCCTCTCCACCATATTCTAAAGGTTAAATAGCTCAAACAGAGTTACGTGTTGCGTGCATCGTATAATGGCTATTACCTCAGCCTTCCAAGCTGATGATGCGGGTTCGATTCCCGCTGCACGCTCCAACTCATTTTGTGTGCTGATATAGCTCAGTCGGTAGAGCGCACCCTTGGTAAGGGTGAGGTCCCCAGTTCGACTCTGGGTATTAGCACCAGTCTAAAGCTTCTTCTCCTTTAATAAAGAAAACCATTTTTTTGGTTGCGTGGTCTTATTTTAAGCCACCTAATCCGTACCTAGAGGGACACCCCATGTCTAAAGAAAAATTTGAACGTACGAAACCGCACGTAAACGTTGGTACTATCGGCCACGTTGACCACGGTAAAACAACTCTAACTGCTGCTATCTGTACTACACTTGCAAAAGTGTACGGCGGTGTTGCTAAAGATTTCGCATCTATCGATAACGCTCCAGAAGAGCGTGAGCGCGGTATCACAATCGCAACTTCTCACGTTGAGTACGACACTCCAGCACGTCACTACGCACACGTAGACTGTCCAGGACACGCGGATTATGTTAAAAACATGATCACTGGTGCTGCACAAATGGACGGCGGTATCCTAGTTGTTGCTGCGACTGACGGCCCTATGCCTCAAACTCGTGAGCACATCCTACTTGGTCGTCAAGTTGGTATCCCTTACATCATCGTATTCATGAACAAATGTGACATGGTAGATGACGAAGAGCTACTTGAGCTAGTTGAGATGGAAGTTCGTGAACTTCTTTCTGAATACGACTTCCCAGGTGATGACCTACCAGTTATCCAAGGTTCTGCACTTGGCGCACTAAACGGCGAGAAGCAGTGGGAAGACAAGATCGTTGAGCTTGCAGAAGCACTAGATTCTTACATTCCTGAGCCAGAGCGTGCAGTTGACCAACCGTTCCTACTACCAATTGAAGATGTATTCTCAATCCAAGGTCGTGGTACTGTTGTAACTGGTCGTATCGAGCGCGGTATCCTACGTGTAGGTGACGAAGTAGAAATCGTTGGTATCAAAGAGACTACTCTTACTACTTGTACTGGTGTTGAAATGTTCCGTAAACTGCTTGACGAAGGTCGTGCAGGCGAGAACGTTGGTGCACTTCTACGTGGTACTAAGCGTGATGACGTTGAACGTGGTCAAGTACTTTCTGCGAAAGGTTCTATCAACCCACACACTAAGTTTGAGTCTGAAGTATACGTACTTTCTAAAGACGAAGGCGGCCGTCACACTCCTTTCTTCAAAGGTTACCGTCCACAGTTCTACTTCCGTACAACTGACGTAACAGGCGATATCACTCTACCAGAAGGCGTAGAAATGGTAATGCCAGGTGACAACGTTCAAATGACTGTTGAGCTAATCGCTCCAATCGCAATGGACGAAGGTCTACGTTTCGCAATCCGCGAAGGTGGCCGTACAGTTGGTGCTGGTGTTGTAGCTAAAATCTTTGCATAAGATTTGACGAACCACTAGTAAAAAGGGCATCATTTGATGCCCTTTTTCTGCGCTAAAAAAAGAGTTGGATGTTTTGACATCGATTTTTGCTCTTAGCAAAGAATTAAACGGTCTTTTTGACTAAAATGACTGTTAGATGTGTTGTTTTGCAACGCAAAGGAATGTGCCCTGCAACAGCGGGGTTATTGTCGTCTATATTTAAGACTTATCACAGGTTGGTTTTATGAAAGCAAACGCTGAAACTCCTGATAGCTCAGGTGCAGCAGATACAATGAAGTGGATTGTCGCTTTTGTTCTGTTGGCTGCTGCTGTTGTGGGTAATTACCTGTATGGTGAATTGTCTGTTGTAATTCGCGCTGCAGGTGTAGTTGTGCTGATTGCTGCCGCACTAGGCGTTGCAGCAACAACAACTAAAGGTAAAGCTGCGATCGATTTTGCAAAAGAATCTCGTATGGAGATTCGTAAAGTTGTTTGGCCTACTCGCCAAGAAACTATGCAAACTACATTGATCGTTTTAGCTGTATGTATTGTTATGTCTCTAGTGCTTTGGGGAATTGACGGCATTATGGTCCGTCTAGTTTCTCTAGCAACTGGGGTGTAGAGGGTTCTGATTCATGAGTGAAGCTCCAAAAAAACGTTGGTATGTAGTTCAAGCCTTTTCTGGCTTTGAAGGTCGTGTTGCACAGTCGCTACGCGAGCATATTAAAATGCACAACATGGAAGAACTATTTGGCGATGTGCTAGTACCTACTGAAGAAGTAGTGGAAATGCGTGCAGGCCAACGCCGTAAAAGTGAACGTAAATTCTTCCCTGGCTACGTATTAGTTCAAATGATCATGAATGATGAATCATGGCACTTAGTACGCAGCATTCCGCGTGTTATGGGCTTCATTGGTGGTACCTCTGATCGTCCTGCACCAATCACTGATAAAGAAGCTGATGCTATCTTGAACCGTCTAGAGAAAGCGAGCGAGTCTCCACGTCCTAAGACAATGTTCGAAGCGGGTGAAGTGGTTCGTGTGAACGATGGTCCATTTGCTGACTTCAACGGTACTGTTGAAGAAGTAGATTACGAGAAAAGCCGCATTAAGGTATCTGTATCGATCTTTGGTCGTGCAACACCGGTTGAGCTTGAATTTGGTCAGGTTGAAAAACTGGACTAAAACTCTAAATTTTGAACAAGCTGTGGATAAATAGTTCATAAGCTGTTTAAAATTAAAGAGTATAAAAAATCACCTTTTTAGGGTTGTTAAAGGCGCGAATTATGATTATAATTTCGCGCCTTTTTGCTTCTGTAGAAGTGAAAAAGAGTTAATTGAATTTATGGGGAGCTCGCCTTGCGGCTAGCGCATGTACCCAAAATATTAGGAAATATCATGGCTAAGAAAGTTGAAGCTTATATCAAACTGCAAGTTGCAGCTGGTATGGCAAACCCAAGTCCACCGGTTGGTCCTGCTCTAGGTCAACACGGCGTGAACATCATGGAATTCTGTAAAGCGTTCAACGCAAAAACAGAATCTGTTGAGAAAGGTCTACCTACTCCAGTAGTTATTACTGTTTACAACGACCGTTCTTTCACGTTCGTAACTAAGACTCCACCTGCTGCTGTTCTTCTTAAGAAAGCTGCTGGCGTTAAGTCTGGTTCAGGTCGTCCAAACACTGAGAAAGTTGGTACTGTTACTGACGCTCAAGTTCAGGAAATCGCAGAAACTAAAGCTGCTGATATGACTGGTGCTGACATCGAAGCAATGAAACGTTCTATTGCTGGTACTGCTCGTTCAATGGGCCTAGTGGTAGAGGGATAAGATCATGGCTAAACTTACTAAGCGTATGCGCGTAATCCGCGACAAAGTTGACTCAACTAAAGAATACGAAATCAGCGAAGCTGTTGCTCTTCTTAAAGAACTAGCGACTGCTAAATTCGTTGAGTCTGTAGATGTTGCTGTTAACCTAGGCATCGATGCTCGTAAATCTGACCAAAACGTTCGTGGCGCAACAGTGCTACCTCACGGTACTGGCCGTGACATCCGCGTTGCTGTTTTCACTCAAGGTGCAAACGCAGAAGCTGCTAAAGCTGCTGGCGCAGATATCGTTGGTATGGAAGATCTTGCTGAGCAAGTGAAAAAAGGCGAAATGAACTTCGACGTAGTTGTTGCTTCTCCAGATGCAATGCGTGTTGTTGGTCAACTAGGTACAATCCTAGGTCCACGCGGCCTTATGCCAAACCCTAAAGTTGGTACTGTAACTCCTAACGTTGCTGAAGCGGTTAAGAACGCTAAAGCTGGTCAGGTTCGTTACCGTAACGACAAGAACGGCATCATCCACACTACTATCGGTAAAGCATCTTTCGAAGCTAGCCAGCTTCAAGAGAACCTAGAAGCACTTCTAGTTGCTCTTAAGAAAGCTAAGCCTTCTTCAGCTAAGGGTTCTTACCTGAAGAAAGTAAGCATCTCTACTACGATGGGTGCTGGTGTTGCTGTTGATCAAGCTAGTCTTGATACTCAAGCAAACTAATTTGCTTAGGCGCAGATTTAGTGTATACTTCTGCGCCTAATATTTGTGGTTGGGTGGTTTTAAAGCAATTTGAAATCATCTATCCCAAGACCGTAGGCGCTGTCGATTTTCATTAGATTATTGATAGCTTAATAAAACCTACGTAGGCGATGTTGTGGTTTGAAGTGGATTTATTCATTTTTAAATAACATCGTAAACGCTCAATACATTTTGTATTGGGTGCTGTAATCACAACCAGAGGTTAATCCAAATGGCTTTAAATCTTCAAGACAAAAAAGCAATTGTTGCTGAAGTCAACGAAGCTGCCAGTGGTGCACTTTCTGCAGTTGTAGCTGATTCTCGTGGCGTTGAAGTTGGCGCAATGACTTCTCTACGTAAACAAGCTCGCGAAGCGGGTGTTTACATGAAAGTTGTTCGTAACACACTAGCACGCCGTGCGGTTCAGGGTACAGACTACGAGTGTCTAGTAGACACTTTCACTGGTCCAACTCTGATCGCGTTCTCTAACGAGCACCCAGGTGCTGCAGCGCGTCTTTTCAAAGACTTCGCTAAAGAGAACAAAGATTTCGAGATCAAAGCTGCTGCATTTGAAGGCGCAGTTACTGATGCTGAAGTACTAGCGACACTACCAACTTACGACGAAGCTATCGCACGCCTAATGATGTGCATGAAAGAAGCTTCTGCTGGCAAGCTGGTTCGTACTATCGCTGCACTACGTGACCAAAAAGAAGAAGCAGCGGCTTAAGCCTTGCTTTTCACTGGTTGCAAATTAAACTTATTGTTGACTTAAAAGAGAATTGTTATGTCTATTACTAACGAGCAAATCCTAGACGCAGTTGCAGAAATGTCTGTAATGCAAGTTGTTGAGCTTATCGAAGCTATGGAAGAGAAATTCGGCGTTTCAGCTGCAGCTGCAGTTGTAGCTGGTGGCGCAGCTGGCGGCGACGCTGCTGCTGAGCAAACTGAATTCGACGTTATCCTAACTGCTGCTGGCGCTAACAAAGTACAAGTTATCAAAGCTGTACGTGGCGCAACTGGCCTAGGTCTTAAAGAAGCTAAAGGTCTTGTAGACTCAGCTCCTGCAGCGCTTAAAGAAGGCGTTGACAAAGCTGAAGCTGAAGCTCTTAAAGCACAGCTAGAAGAAGCTGGCGCTTCTGTTGAAATCAAGTAATTATTACTTAATTTCATAGCCGCAAGGCTAATGGCTGGTGGTTTATTAACCACCGGCCTTTTTGCGCTGTAGGGCTATGACGAAATTTCCGCTGTTTAACCGTCATAATCCGAGCAAAAAAACAGTCATTTTTTCGAAATGATTGTTCACTACCACTAAACAGCTGTTTGTCACCACCCCCTCTGAAGAGTGTTTTGGGTGGTTTGGGTCACTTATCAGCGAGCTGAGGAACCCCATGGTTTACTCTTATACCGAGAAAAAGCGCATCCGTAAGGATTTTGGTACTCGTCCACAAGTTTTGGACATTCCATACCTGTTATCGATCCAGCTTGATTCTTTCGACAAATTCATCGAACAGGATCCAGAAGGTCAATACGGTCTTGAAGCTGCTTTCCGTTCTGTATTTCCAATTCAGAGCTACAACGGCAATTCTGAGCTGCAATACGTTAGCTACCGTCTTGGTGAGCCAGTTTTTGACGTTAAAGAATGTCAAATCCGCGGTGTTACTTACTCAAAGCCACTACGCGTAAAACTACGTCTAGTTATCTTTGATCGAGATGCACCAGCAGGTACTGTAAAAGACATTAAAGAACAAGAAGTCTACATGGGCGAAATTCCGCTTATGACAGACAATGGTACTTTCGTAATTAATGGTACCGAGAGGGTTATCGTATCCCAGCTGCACCGAAGCCCAGGCGTGTTCTTCGACAGTGATAAGGGTAAGACCCACTCATCAGGTAAAGTTCTTTATAACGCACGTGTAATTCCTTACCGTGGCTCATGGTTAGACTTTGAGTTCGATCCTAAGGATAACTTATTCGTACGTATCGACCGTCGTCGTAAGCTACCAGCATCGATTATTCTTCGTGCACTTGGTAAATCGACTGAAGAGATCCTAGATCTGTTCTTCGACAAGGTGAACTTCGAAGTTAAAGACCAAACTCTTCTTATGGAGTTGGTTCCTGATCGTCTACGTGGTGAAACTGCGTCATTCGACATCGAAGCAAACGGAAAAACTTACGTTGAGACTGGTCGTCGTGTTACTGCTCGTCATATCCGTCAACTTGAAAAAGATGGCGTTGAGCACATCGAAGTACCAGTAGAGTACATCGTTGGTAAAGTTGCATCTAAAGATTACATCAATGAAGCAACTGGCGAGATCATCGTTGGCGCGAACCAAGAGATTAGCCTAGAAGCACTTGCTAACCTGTCTCAAGCAGGTCACAAGTCTCTACAAACTCTGTTCACGAATGACCTAGATCACGGTCCATTCATGTCAGACACTCTACGTGCAGATAGCACAGTAGATCGCATCTCTGCATTGGTAGAAATCTACCGCATGATGCGTCCTGGCGAGCCACCAACGAAAGAAGCTGCAGAGTCTCTATTCGAAAGCCTATTCTTCTCTGAAGAACGTTACGACCTATCAACTGTAGGCCGTATGAAGTTCAACAGCTCTATCGAGCGTGAAGAAGAAGAAGAGCGCGGTACTCTGGATGAATCAGACATCATCGAAGTGATGAAGAAACTGATTGGTATCCGTAACGGTATTGGTGAAGTGGACGATATCGACCACCTTGGCAACCGTCGTATCCGTTCTGTAGGTGAAATGGCAGAAAACCAATTCCGTGTTGGTCTAGTTCGTGTAGAACGTGCCGTTAAAGAGCGCCTAAGCCTTGGTGACCTTGATGCAATCATGCCTCAAGATCTTATCAACGCTAAGCCGATCTCTGCTGCAGTTAAAGAATTCTTTGGCTCTTCACAGCTTTCACAGTTCATGGACCAAAACAACCCATTGTCAGAAGTTACGCACAAACGTCGTATCTCTGCTTTAGGTCCTGGTGGTCTTACTCGTGAGCGCGCAGGCTTCGAAGTACGTGACGTTCACGTAACTCACTACGGTCGTCTATGTCCGATCGAAACGCCTGAAGGTCCAAACATCGGTCTAATTAACTCACTATCTGCGTTTGCACGTTGTAACGATTACGGTTTCCTAGAAACTCCGTACCGTCGTGTAGTAGATGGTGTAGTAACAGAAGAAGTTGATTACCTGTCTGCAATCCAGGAAGGTCAATTCGTAATCGCGCAAGCAAACACCATTCTTACTGAAGAAGGTACGTTTGCAGATGAGCTAATCACAGCTCGTCAAAAAGGTGAATCTGGTCTTCACCCACGCGATCACGTTGACTACATGGACGTTGCGACAAACCAAGTAGTATCTATCGCTGCTTCGCTTATCCCGTTCCTAGAACACGATGATGCGAACCGTGCATTGATGGGTGCCAACATGCAACGTCAAGCTGTACCAACACTTAAGGCTGATAAGCCTCTAGTAGGTACTGGTATCGAACGTAACATCGCAGTTGACTCTGGTGTTACAGCGGTTGCTAAACGTGGTGGTCAAGTTCAGTCTGTAGACGCTTCTCGTATCGTAGTTAAGGTTAACGAAGATGAATTGGTACCTGGCGAAGCTGGTATCGATATCTACAACCTAACTAAGTACACGCGTTCGAACCAAAACACATGTATTAACCAACGTCCAACTGTACTTCCTGGTGAACCAGTTGCACGTGGCGATGTTCTTGCTGATGGTCCTTCAACAGACCTTGGTGAACTAGCTCTTGGCCAAAACATGCGTATCGCATTCATGCCTTGGAACGGTTACAACTTCGAAGACTCGATCTTAGTATCTGAGCGCGTAGTTCAAGAAGACCGTTTCACGACAATCCACATCCAAGAACTATCTTGTGTGGCTCGTGATACTAAGCTGGGTTCTGAAGAGATCACAGCTGATATTCCAAACGTAGGTGAGTCTGCTCTGTCTAAACTAGACGAGTCAGGTATCGTTTACATTGGTGCTGAAGTTAAGGGTGGCGACATCCTAGTTGGTAAAGTAACCCCTAAAGGTGAAACTCAACTGACTCCTGAAGAGAAGCTGCTACGTGCTATCTTCGGTGAGAAAGCATCTGATGTTAAAGATACTTCTCTACGTGTACCAAACTCTGTTTCGGGTACTATCATCGATGTACAAGTCTTCACTCGCGATGGCGTAGAGAAAGACAAGCGTGCACTTGAAATCGAACAGATGCAGCTTAAAGAAGCTAAGAAAGACCTAACTGAAGAGTTCCAAATTCTTGAGGGTGGCCTTCTTAACCGTGTTAAAGCTGTACTTCTGTCTGGTGGTTACTCTGAAGCTAAGCTTGATACTATCGGTCGTAAGCAATGGCTAGAGCAAGTTCTAGAAGACGATGCGCTACAAACACAGCTTGAGCAACTTGCTGAGCAGTGGGATGAGCTAAAAGCAGACTTCGATAAGAAGTTTGAAACTAAGCGTCGTAAAATCACTCAAGGTGATGATCTAGCGCCTGGCGTTCTTAAGATTGTTAAAGTTTACCTAGCGGTTAAACGTCGTATCCAGCCTGGTGATAAGATGGCCGGTCGTCACGGTAACAAAGGTGTAATCTCTAAGATTAACCCTGTTGAAGACATGCCATACGATGAGAAAGGTCAGCCTGTAGACATCGTACTTAACCCGCTGGGTGTACCATCGCGTATGAACATCGGTCAGATCCTAGAAGTTCACTTAGGTTTGGCTGCGAAAGGTATCGGTGACAAGATCAACCAAATGGTTAAGGAACAACAAGAACTGCATAAGTTCCGTGAGTTCCTACAGAAGGTTTACGATCTTGGTGATACTCGTCAGAAAGTTGATATTGCTGAACTGTCTGATGATCAAGTTCGTACACTGATCAAGAACCTACGTGGCGGTCTACCGATTGCTACTCCTGTGTTCGACGGTGCTTCTGAGTCTCTAATCAAAGAACTACTTAAACTGGGTGATCTGCCAGAATCTGGTCAGCTTAAACTGTTTGATGGTCGTACTGGTGATTCGTTTGAGCGTCCTGTAACTGTTGGTTACATGTACATGCTGAAACTGAACCACTTGGTTGATGACAAGATGCATGCTCGTTCAACTGGTTCTTACAGCCTAGTAACTCAGCAACCACTTGGTGGTAAAGCTCAGTTCGGTGGTCAGCGTTTCGGTGAGATGGAAGTATGGGCACTAGAAGCATACGGTGCTGCATATACTCTACAAGAAATGCTAACAGTTAAGTCAGATGACGTTAACGGCCGTACTAAGATGTATAAGAACATCGTAGACGGTAACCATAGCATGGAACCTGGTATGCCTGAGTCGTTCAACGTACTGTTGAAAGAGATTCGCTCGCTAGGTATCAACATCGAGCTAGAAGACGAAGAGTAATCCCTCCTTCTTTTTAAAAGAAGATAGGATTATTTGGTAAAAGGGAGCTTGCTACAGCAGTGAGCTCCTTTAACTCCTTACAGGAGCTGAATGTGAAAGACTTATTAAACTTTCTAAAAGCACAGCATAAGACCGAAGAATTTGATGCAATCAAAATCGGTCTATCTTCACCAGACATGATCCGTTCATGGTCTTTTGGTGAAGTTAAAAAGCCGGAAACAATTAACTATCGTACGTTCAAACCTGAACGTGATGGTCTGTTCTGTGCACGTATTTTTGGTCCAGTTAAAGACTACGAATGTCTTTGTGGCAAATACAAGCGCCTGAAGCACCGTGGTGTTATCTGTGAGAAGTGTGGCGTTGAAGTTACACAAACTAAAGTTCGTCGTGACCGCATGGGCCACATCGAGCTAGCTTCACCAGTTGCTCACATCTGGTTCCTAAAATCACTGCCGTCTCGTATCGGTCTACTAATGGATATCCCTCTACGTGATATCGAACGTGTTCTTTACTTCGAGATGTACGTAGTAACTGAACCAGGTATGACTGATCTAGAAAAATCTCAGATGCTTACTGAAGAAGAGTATCTGGATCGTCTAGAAGAGTGGGGTGACGAATTCACTGCTAAGATGGGTGCTGAAGCGATCAAAGATCTGCTTGCAACAATGGACCTTCATCAAGAAGTGGAAGAAATGCGCGAAGAGTTAGAAACGACTAACTCAGAAACTAAGCGTAAAAAAGTTACTAAGCGCCTGAAGCTAGTTGAAGCGTTCATTGCATCGGGTAACGATCCGCAATGGATGATTCTGACTGTACTTCCGGTTCTGCCGCCAGATCTACGTCCTCTAGTACCACTAGATGGCGGTCGTTTTGCGACTTCAGATCTGAACGACCTTTACCGTCGTGTGATCAACCGTAACAACCGTTTGAAGCGTCTTCTAGAGCTAGCTGCTCCGGACATCATCGTACGTAACGAAAAGCGTATGCTGCAAGAGTCTGTTGATGCACTTCTAGATAACGGTCGTCGTGGTCGTGCTATCACTGGTTCTAACAAGCGTCCTCTGAAATCTCTTGCTGATATGATCAAGGGTAAACAAGGTCGTTTCCGTCAGAACCTTCTAGGTAAACGTGTAGACTACTCTGGCCGTTCTGTAATCACAGTAGGTCCATACCTTCGTCTACATCAGTGTGGTCTTCCTAAGAAGATGGCACTTGAGCTATTTAAGCCGTTCATCTACAGCAAGCTAGAAACTCGTGGCATGGCTACGACAATCAAAGCTGCTAAGAAGATGGTAGAGCGCGAAGAAGCTATCGTTTGGGATATCCTGGACGAAGTAATCCGCGAACACCCAGTACTGCTTAACCGTGCACCTACACTTCACCGTCTAGGTATCCAAGCGTTTGAACCAGTACTAATCGAAGGTAAAGCGATTCAGCTTCACCCACTAGTGTGTGCGGCATACAACGCCGACTTCGATGGTGACCAAATGGCGGTACACGTGCCTCTAACTCTAGAAGCACAGCTTGAAGCACGTACACTGATGATGTCGACGAATAACATTCTGTCGCCAGCGTCAGGTGATCCGATCATCGTACCTTCTCAGGACGTTGTATTGGGTCTTTACTACATGACACGTGACAAGATCAACGTGAAAGGCGAAGGTATGTACCTTGCTGGCCCTGCTGAGGCTGAAAAGGCATACCGTACTAAGACTGCTGAGCTACACGCTCGCGTTAAAGTACGTATCACCGAAACTGTAGTAGACGAAGATGGTAACAGCACTACTGAAACGAAGATGGTTGATACAACTGTCGGCCGTGCAATGCTATGGCAAATCGTTCCAGCTGGCCTACCGTACAGCATCGTTAACCAAAAGTTAGGTAAGAAGCAGATCTCTACTCTTCTTAACGAGTGTTACCGTAAGCTTGGTCTAAAAGATACAGTAGTATTTGCTGACCAAATCATGTACGCAGGTTTTGCATACGCTGCACTTTCTGGTGTTTCTGTAGGTATCGACGATATGGTTGTACCTCAAGCGAAATACGATGAAATTGAATCTGCTGAAGAAGAAGTTCGCGAAATCCAAGAGCAATTCCAATCTGGTCTTGTTACTGCGGGTGAGCGTTACAACAAAGTTATCGATATCTGGGCATCTACGAATGACCGCGTTGCGAAAGCAATGATGGATAACCTATCTTCTGAAACAGTTATCAACCGTGACGGCGAAGAAGAACAGCAAGAATCGTTCAACAGCATCTACATGATGGCCGACTCGGGCGCACGTGGTTCTGCAGCTCAGATTCGTCAGCTAGCAGGTATGCGTGGTCTGATGGCGCGTCCAGATGGTTCAATCATCGAAACGCCGATCACAGCGAACTTTAAAGAAGGTCTAAACGTCCTTCAGTACTTTATCTCAACGCACGGTGCTCGTAAGGGTCTTGCGGATACAGCACTGAAAACAGCAAACTCGGGTTACCTAACTCGTCGTCTAGTAGACGTTGCTCAAGACGTTGTAGTACACGAACATGACTGTGGCACGCATGAAGGTATCGACATGATGCCTCACATCGAAGGTGGTGACGTTAAAGTTGCACTTTCTGAGCTTGCTCTAGGTCGTGTAGTAGCTGAAGACGTTCTTAAGCCTGGTACTGAAGATGTACTGATTCCACGTAATACTCTGATTGATGAGAAGTGGTGTCAAATCATGGAAGACAACTCAGTAGATAGCATGAAAGTGCGCTCTGTTGTTACCTGTGATGCAGACTTCGGTTGTTGTGCACAGTGTTACGGTCGTGACCTAGCACGTGGTCACCTAGTGAACCAAGGTGAAGCAGTTGGTGTTATCGCTGCACAATCTATCGGTGAACCGGGTACACAGCTAACGATGCGTACGTTCCACATCGGTGGTGCGGCATCTACTGCAGCAGCAGAGAACAGCATCCAAGCTAAGACAACTGGTACTGTGAAACTTCACAATGCTAAGTTCGTAGTTAACAAAGATAAGAAACTGGTTATCACTTCTCGTGCATCTGAGATGACGATTATTGATGAATTCGGCCGTACTAAAGAGAAGCACAAACTTCCTTACGGTTCGATGCTAACCAAAGGCGACAACGCAGCAGTTACTGCTGGTGAAGTTGTAGCTAACTGGGAAGCGCATACCATGCCAATCATCACTGAAGTGGCAGGTCGCATCCAATTCGTAGATATGATCGATGGTATTACAGTTTCTCGTCAAACTGACGATCTAACGGGTCTTTCTTCAAGTGAAGTTACAGACGCAGCAGCTCGCCCAGCAGCAGGTAAAGATATGCGTCCAGCTATCAAACTTGTTGATGAGCAAGGTAACGACGTAATGATCCCTGGTACTGATATGCCAGCTCACTACTTCCTACCTGGCAAAGCGATTGTAAACATCGAAGATGGCGCTGAAGTTGGCATCGGTGACACACTATCTCGTATCCCTCAAAAATCGAGCGGAAACAAAGATATCACCGGTGGTCTACCACGCGTAGCTGACCTATTCGAAGCTCGTAAGCCTAAAGAGCCTGCGATCCTTGCTGAGCACACAGGTACTGTGTCTTTCGGTAAAGAAACGAAAGGTAAGCGTCGTCTAGTAATCACTCGTGAAGGCGGTGACGCTTACGAAGAGATGATTCCTAAGCATCGTCAATTGAACGTGTTCGAAGGTGAGAAGATTGAACGTGGTGATGTAATCGCCGACGGTCCTGAAACTCCACACGATATCCTGCGTCTACGTGGTATCCACGCAGTAACTCAGTACATCGCGAACGAAGTTCAAGAAGTTTACCGCTTACAAGGCGTAAAGATTAACGATAAGCACATCGAGACTATCGTTCGTCAAATGCTACGTAAGTGTACAATCACTCATTCTGGTGACTCTCCGTTCCTACCTGGCGAACAAGTTGAGTACCACAATGTTAAGATTGCTAACCGTAAGCTAGAAGCTGAAGGTAAAGAACTAGTACGTTTCGAACGTGATCTACTAGGTATTACTAAAGCATCTCTTGCAACTGAGTCATTCATCTCAGCTGCATCGTTCCAAGAAACGACTCGCGTACTAACAGAAGCTGCGGTTTCTGGTAAGCGTGATGACCTTCGCGGTCTGAAAGAGAACGTAATTGTTGGTCGTCTGATCCCAGCTGGTACTGGTTTCGCATACCACCAAGAGCGTCAAAAACAACGTGAAGAAGAGCAAGAAGGTCCTTCAGCTGAACAAGCTACTGACAATCTAGCAGCACTTCTAAACGCTGGTTTCTCTTCAGAAGAGTAAGCTCTACGAGTAGTCTCTAAGAGATAAGAAAAAGGCACCTTCGGGTGCCTTTTTTGTATCTGGCGTATTGGTATTTAGCTATGACTTATAAAGTGATAGGTGTGCTTATCTAGCTGGTGAGGTTGGATTTATGTCCTGAAGAGTGCTCTTTGAGGCCAGTAAGATAAAGGGTAGAGATGACTAGGCTGATTAGGGCTGTAACCATATGCTTATGGCTAAAGGTCAGGGTGAGCGAGTAAGCTCTGTCTGAAAGGTTCTGGGTAGTTTGGATAACCTTACAGACAAAACAAAAAGCTTGCACAGAGGCAAGCTTATTAAGGATTCGGCTAACTAAGCGCCTGGTGGAATCGCTAAACTGTCTGCAATAAGCTGGATAAGATTATCTTCTACTTCAAAACGTAGTTCGAGTAGTTCACCTACTTTGGACATATCTCCTTCGAAGTTAGGCAACTCATCGTCTGCATTTACTTTAACGTACTTATCATTGAATTCTAGAAGCGGCTCGGTTGTAAGTACGATCTTCGCGTAAGTTGTATCAATCTCGTCATTGGTTTTAAAGCCTGTTGCTTGCCATTTTTTCATGACCATATCGTAGATCTTAAAATGACCCTCTGAGATATAATCGACAACATGATCACAGAATGAGCTTATTTCTTTAGGGGAAGGGAGTTCAACAACGTTTGATTGCCCGTTGCTAGCTGGCTGCAAGGCACCTAGCTTACAATACTCAACGATTAGAGACTGTCGAGTTTCGAGCCAATGATCGATGACCTCATTAGAGCCACCCCATTGTTCTTGTATTTGTTTGAATTTATTTAGCATGACCATGTCCTCATGATCTGATCACAACCTTGTGATCAAGTAATTGCCTAAGCAGGGTCCGTTTTATTGGTAGCTACTAAAAGTAATAGCTTGAAATATTCTCTGCTACAACTCTAGTATGAAATTAGATTGCCAGTAAAATGAACGAACTGCAAGCAATGAGGCATAGGGATGTTAAAAAAAAGTGATAACAAAATGACAGAGCAAGCTTATTGGTGCGTCGTTTCTGGTAGTGATATTTGGGTTAATAATGATCAGTTTCCGTTTGGCTCTGCTGAAGAGCTTGGGCTGAGTGTGGAGCATGCAATCTGTATTGGTCAGCATCAAGGTCGCAAGGTGTATTGGCTCAACGATTGTGATGTGGAGAATGAGCTGAGCATGGTCAGCCTAAGAGAGTTACTGCACTGGCCTGAAGGGAGTTTCTTGACTGCAAGCAAAGCCATCCAATATGGGCATATGACTCAAAGTATGCGTTTTTGCCCTCAGTGCGGTGGTCGAAATCATCTCAACCATAACCAGGTGGCGATGCAGTGTGGAGATTGCCGCACACTTCATTATCCTCGTATCTTCCCGTGCATCATTGTCGCTGTACGAAACGACAACAAGATATTGCTTGCGCAGCACCCAAGACATAAGACAGGTATGTATACCGTGATAGCGGGCTTCCTAGAGGTCGGAGAGACCTTAGAGCAGTGTGTGGCAAGAGAAGTCAAAGAAGAAACGGGTATCGATGTCGATAATATTCGTTATTTTGGCAGCCAGCCATGGGCGTTTCCATCGAGTATGATGATGGGCTTTCTCGCAGATTATGCTGGTGGTACGCTCAAGCCTGACTACAGCGAGCTATCGGATGCTCAATGGTTTGACGTAACAAGCCTGCCTGATGTTGCTCCTGTTGGAACCATTGCGAGACAGTTGATTGAGAAAACCGTTGATGACGTGATGAAAGATGGTGTGACTGAGCAGATACTAGAGCACTAATTTGCCTGTGATAGTATTTGGCCTATGGGTGATCAAAAGCTAAAAAAAACCCTCCACAAGTGGAGGGGGTAAGTAAGATGTCGTTATGAGATGCTGAGTAGTGACTACTCAGATGTTATAATTGTAATTTTCGCTAGCGAACAAATTTTTAACATGCTCCCGTAATTGGGTGCAAATTAAGCATTGATTTAAAAGTTAATAACTTGATCTAGGTTGCAAAGCACAAAGCTTTTACCCTTCAATCAGTGTTAGAATACTTGCCATCAAAACTAGACAAGATTGAATTGGAATTTAACGGAATGACCGAATTAAAAAACGATCGCTATTTACGCGCACTTTTAAAACAGCCTGTTGATTACACACCGGTATGGATGATGCGCCAAGCTGGCCGCTATCTTCCTGAATACAAAGCAACGCGCGCTGAAGCGGGCGATTTCATGTCTTTGTGCAAAAACGCGGAACTGGCATCAGAAGTAACACTTCAACCTTTACGTCGTTTCCCGCTTGATGCGGCAATCTTGTTCTCAGACATCCTAACTATCCCTGATGCAATGGGCTTAGGTTTGTACTTTGAAACAGGTGAAGGTCCTAAGTTTGAGCGTCCTATCACGTGTAAAGCTGACGTAGAGAAGATTGGCCTACCTGATCCAGAAGGCGAGCTTCAATACGTAATGAATGCCGTTCGTCAGATCCGTAAAGACCTGAAAGGCGAAGTGCCACTGATTGGTTTCTCTGGTAGCCCATGGACTCTAGCGACATACATGGTTGAAGGTGGAAGCTCTAAAGCATTCACTAAGATCAAGAAGATGATGTACGCAGAACCACAAACGCTGCACCTGCTTCTAGACAAGCTGGCTGACAGTGTTATCGAATACTTGAACGCGCAAATTAAAGCGGGTGCTCAATCGGTAATGGTATTTGATACATGGGGTGGTGTACTGACTCCTCGTGACTACAACCTATTCTCACTGCAATACATGCACAAAATCGTTGATGGCCTAATCCGTGAAAACGAAGGTCGTCGAGTACCGGTTACTCTGTTCACTAAGAACGGTGGCATGTGGCTTGAGTCTATCGCAGCAACAGGTTGTGATGCGGTTGGTCTAGACTGGACAATCAACATCGCAGATGCAAAAGCTCGCATCGGCGACAAAGTTACTCTGCAAGGTAACATGGATCCTTCAATGCTTTACGCTCAGCCTGAACGTATTCGCGAAGAAGTGGGCAGCATCCTTGAAGGCTTCGGCGACGGTGGTACAGGTCATGTATTTAACCTAGGCCACGGTATCCACTTAGATGTACCGCCAGAGAACGCTGGTGTATTCGTTGACGCTGTTCACGAATTGTCTAAGCCTTACCACAAGTAATTCTGAGTAAGATTATTGAAAGCGCTGTTGGGAAACCAACAGCGCTTTTTTATTGCCTGAAATTGGCATTTGATGGCGGTTTAATCTTGTTGTGTGCAGTTAATTAGGTATTTGGATCATGGTAGGCCAAATGCTCAGAGATGTGTTTCCTGATATAAGGAATGACTTCACTTTCAAACCAAGGGTTCTTCTTGAGCCAGATATTATTGCGTGGCGAAGGGTGGGGTAATGGCAAAAACTCAGGCGCCCACCTTTGCCAATCACGCACGGTTTCGGTCAATGTGCTGGTGGTTTTGTTTGTTAGGTAATGGTTTTGTGCGTACTGGCCAATCAGCAGTGTCATTTGAACATTGGGTAGAGATTGCAGCACTTTGTTGTGCCAAAGCTCCGCGCACTCTTTGCGTGGTGGGAGATCACCACTTTTCCCTTTCCCCGGATAACAAAACCCCATAGGCACAATCGCGACTTTTTGCTCGTCGTAAAAAGTATCGCTATCTATCCCTAACCATCCTCTTAATCGTTCGCCACTCGCGTCATTCCAAGGGATCGACGACTCATGCACCTTGATACCCGGCGCTTGACCTATGATCAGCAAGCGCGCGTTTGGATGTGCTTGAATCACCGGGTTAGCACCGTGTGATAGGTGAGGCTCACAAGCTCGGCATTGTCGAATCTCTTTAAGTAACGAAGAGGACATCAGTAACCTTTATCAAAATCGATGACATGATTAAGTGTAAAGCCATCTCGCCACTGTTTGTAATTCTCTGCGAAGATCTCGACTACTTGTCTTGGCTCACTGAGTGCAGCGATGTGTGGAGTGATGGTGACTTGCGGTAGTTTCCAGAAAGGGTGTTCCTGAGAGAGGGGTTCACTTTCAAACACATCTAAAAATGCGTGTTCTACCCATCTGTTTTTTATGGCGAGCAACAAGGCTTTATTGTCGATACTTTCCCCTCGACCGACATTAAACAGCAACACATTAGAGCAGTAACCTAACGTGGTTTGGTTCAACAGCTGATAGGTTTCAGCGGTTGATGGCAAGGTGTTGACCACAATATCGGCCTGCTTAAGGGCAGCCTCTATCTCATTGATGTGGAAAGTCTCTTTAAAGGTTTCTTGTTTGGATGGGATACCCGTACGGTTGACACCTATGGTATGAATACCAAAAGCCGCCGCGGTTTTTGCCAAATGACTGCCGATTGAACCTGTTCCTAAAATCACCATAGTTTTGTCAGTTAGGCTAGTATAAAGCTGTGGCTGCCAGTTTCGTTGTTGTTGATGCTGGTGGTAATGAGGGAAGTGTCTACAGTGACTGATTGTGTAACCCAATACGTATTCTGCGATAGCCGGACCAAAGATGCCTTTGACGTTGGTTAGCGTATAGTCCTGACGCAGATCTGGCTGAGTGAGTTTATTGATTCCGGCATAGGTACTCTGTACCCAGTCTAGCTCTTTAAACTCGCCGAGGCGCTCTGCGATTAGAGGTGGTGACGCCAAGACAATCTGTGCTGATTTGGGGTTTTGAGTGATTTCTAGGTCGGGTAAATCCTGGTTTAGAATCAGTTGCGTATAGGTATCGTCATGCTCAGTAAGAATATAGAGCTTATTCGTAAAATTGTTCATCGGCTTACCTTTTCCCCCCAGGGTTTATCAAGTACACTTTCGCTGTCTTTTTCTGCAATTATTGAGTGACTATGCTTCAGAATCCACTGCAGGTTCGTCTTGAAAAGTTAGAACCTTGGCAACAAATTACCTTTATGGCGTGTCTATGTGAGCGTATGTACCCTAACTATGCCATGTTTTGTGAGAATACAGAATTTGCGGAAGCTCGAATCTATCGTGATGTTTTGGATAGCATTTGGGAAATCCTGACGGTTAAAACAGCAAAGGTGAACTTTGAGCGTCAACTTGAGAAGGTTGAAGAGCTATTCCCTAGCGGTGATGATTTTGATTTTTATGGTGTTTACCCAGCAATGGACGCATGCCAAGGCCTAGCAACGCTAATTCATGGTCTGCTTGACCGTGAACATATGTTGGAAGCGGTAATTAAAGTGAGTCAACAATCGGTGAAGACGGTTGCTGAGCTTGAGTTTGCTCAAGGCGCTGAAGAAGTGACGAACGAAAACCAGAAAGAAAACGAAGCGGTGTGTGAAGAGTGGGACGTTCAGTGGGCCATTTTCCGACCTCTACGTGAAACGACTGAGCGTGACTTAGAGCTGATCAAAGACCTACGCCACGAACTGCGTGAAGACCCAGTCAGTAACATTGGTGTTGCGCTATAATTCGCAATTGCACCAAGGTACGAATAAAAACAAAGGCTCCCTAGGGAGCCTTTGTGGTATCTGACGGTATCAAATTTAGATTAAGCGTCTTTTTTGTCTTCGTTCTACACTTTGTCTTTTGATGCGTCGTCGTCATTCGTTGATTTTGCATCTGAAGAGTCGTTGTCTGCTGGAGTTTCTTCCTCGTCCTCGTCATCGCGGTTTTCGATAACACCGTGTGTCTCTTTCCACTTCTCCCAGCGTTGGAACGCCAGTTCTTGCATGTCAGTCGTCTTATCCGCTTCGTCGACAATCTCTTCGCCCACTAGGTGCTCAAAGATGTCTTCTAGGGTGATGATGCCCTGAATAGTGCCGTATTCGTCCACAACTAAAGACAGTTGCAGGCGGTTTGCCATCATCTGGTCAAAGGCCTTAGCCAAGCCCATGTTGTTCAGCAACACGTGGATAGGGCGCATTACTTCACCCAAAGCTTTCTCACCACAACCGGCTTGCTGCAATCTAAACAGCTCTAAGCGGTGAACAAAACCGATGATGTTGTCACTCTGCTCGCTGTAAACCAGCGGACGTGAGAATGGCGTGTCTTTATGTTGTTCTAGGAACGTATTCACACTCATTTCCGCATCAACACGGAATACCACTGGGCGCGGCGTCATTACCTGAGTCACGGGTACATCTTGAATACCCAGTAGGTTGCTCAGGATTTTTGACTCGCCTTCTGCAAATTCACCGCTCTCTTTTGCCAAAATCGCCATTGCAGATAACTCATCACGCATTTTTGGTGCTTGGTGGCCACGAGCAAGACGTTTGGTGATCTGTTCTGAGAACCATACAAACGGTGTTAGGAAGAACACCATCCAACGAAGCACGCTTGCCGAAGCAGGAGCAAGTTGACGCCAGTAGGTTGCACCAATGGTTTTTGGAACAATCTCAGATAATACCAAGATACCTAGCGTTAGCACGGCAGAGAAGACACCTAACCATTGGCTACCAAAAACGACAGCCGCTTGTGCACCTGCTGTCGCAGCACCGATAGTATGGGCGATGGTGTTGAGCGTTAAAATTGACGCAAGCGGGCGGTCAATATCTGTTTTCAGTTTGTCTAAAGACTCTGCTGCAGGGTGCCCATTTTGTTTTAGTTGAGCAATGTAGCTCGGACTAATACTCAAAAGTACAGCTTCCAAAACAGAACAAATGAAAGAAACTCCAATAGCAATGGAGACGTAAATAGATAGCAGCAGCATGTTTGCCCTTAAATTAAATTGTACGCTTTAGCAGCGATTCAGCGTGGATTATAGTGAAAAAGTAGTGGCTAGGTCATCATTAATTTTGCTCTCAGCCCCTTTTAAACAAGGGCTTGCTTAATAAAATCAGTAACAAATTGTGAGTTATTACTCATATTATGGCTAAAACTACGGCATTAGAGCTAAAGATCGACGACAAACCTTTGCCAGATGGGGCATTTATGTTTTAGAGTGAATTGAATTCAAAAATACAAAGAAGGGAAACCTAAAATGAACAAGACTCAATTAATCGACTTTATTGCTGAAAAAGCGGACCTTTCTAAAGCACAAGCTAAAGCTGCTCTAGAAGCGACTCTTGGCGGTGTTACAGATGCTCTTAAAGATGGCGATCAAGTTCAGCTAATTGGTTTTGGTACTTTTAAAGTAAACCACCGTGCAGCTCGCACTGGTCGTAACCCAAAAACTGGTGATGAGATCCAAATCGCTGCTGCAAATGTTCCAGCATTTGTTGCAGGTAAAGCGCTGAAAGATTCAGTGAAATAATCTAAACTGTACCGAGGTAGTCGTATTCCACCTCGGTACAGGTTTTTATGAAAAAAGCATTTCTTCTCGTTTCACTATTATCTACATTTCTTATTGGCTGTTCTTCAACAAGCCCTCGCAAAAACCTAGAGCAATTTGAAACTCACACTGGCGGCCAAGTCATGGGCGACGCGACGAGTTTCTACTGGGTTACAAACAAGCTAACACAACCTCATACTTCAGCTGACTACGTCACTGTCGGCGATTACGGCTGGTACCAAACTGATTATGCTTGGTCAGAAGGCGTGCTTCGTGAATTCATTCGTGAAGGCGAGCAGCGTAACTCTTCTAATGAGCTGGTTCCCTATCGAGTCCATGTGCGTTTCAATAAGTCAGGCGAAGCTGTGTATCAACAGTATCGTATTGATAGCAAAATCTTACCTATCCAAGCCAAGCAGCTTGAAAACTATCAGAAAGAAGCGACGTCGGTTCTAGAGACCACAACGAAGCAGCATGATGAAGGGCTTAGGCTGATTCAGGGTTACTGGAATGGCAGCTCTTTTAAAACGTGCGCTGGTGGTGAGTTTGATCGCATTGAATTTAACCAGACCTTGCCAGGCTTCGTGATTGACCGATTGGCGTCTGTGGAAAGCTATGCGGCGTTTCTTGGCAGTGATTCACTGGGTAAGATGAGCGTGGAAGAGTTACTGATGCTGGCTGAAGACAGCCATGATTGTGTCGTTAGGCCATCATTGTTGAAAGAATAGCGAGTAATCAAAGGATTGAGAGTATTTGGCCTACTGTAGGCCAAGTGCCTATTTGTCTGTACAAATACAGATTCTTGTGTAAATGAGATAATAAAAGGCGCCTATTGAGGCGCCTTTTTCTGTTATTCACTTGCTGTCATTTGCTTACTGTTATTGGAAAGTAAGCGAGCAACAAGATTGTTTACTGCTCTTGTTCGCGCGCAATCGCACGGTAACCAATATCATTGCGGTGGAACATACCATTCCAGCTAACTTGCTTCGTCAACGCGTAAGCGCGCTCTTGAGCCTCAGAAACCGTATTGCCCAGTGCTGTTGCACAAAGTACACGACCGCCGTTTGTCACAACGTCGCCAGCTTCATTATTTGTCGTACCCGCGTGGAAAACCTTTTGGCCTTCAACTTCGCTTGTTGGTAGTGAAATAACGTCACCTTTTGCGTAGTCAGCAGGGTAACCGCCAGCCGCAAGAACAACACCGATAGAAGCGCGTGGATCCCACTTCGATTCTGCTTCGTCGAGCTTCTCGTCGATAGCCATTAGGCAAAGTTCAACAAGGTCTGACTCCATACGCATCATGATAGGTTGCGTTTCAGGGTCGCCAAAGCGGCAGTTGTATTCGATAACTTTAGGTGTGCCGTCAGCATCGATCATTAGGCCAGCGTAAAGGAAACCTGTGTAAGGTGCGCCTTCTGCGTCCATACCACGTACCGTTGGGTAGATAACTTCCTCAAGGATACGGTTGTGGATTTCTGGAGTTACAACCGGCGCAGGAGAGTAAGCACCCATGCCGCCCGTGTTTGGCCCAGTGTCTTTGTCGCCAACACGTTTGTGATCTTGGCTGGTGGCCATAGGAAGCACGCTAGAGCCGTCAACCATTACGATGAAGCTTGCTTCTTCGCCTTCGAGGAACTCTTCGATAACAACGCGGCTGCCTGCTTCGCCAAAGGCGTTGCCCGCTAGCATGTCTTTGATTGCGTCTTCTGCTTCTTCAAGGGTCATCGCAACGATAACGCCTTTACCTGCCGCAAGACCGTCAGCTTTCACTACGATAGGAGCGCCTTGCTCGCGAACGTAAGCGATAGCTGGCTCAATCTCAGTGAAGTTTGAGTAGTAACCTGTTGGGATATCATGACGAGCTAGGAAGTCTTTAGTGAATGCTTTAGAGCCTTCAAGCTGTGCTGCAGCTTGAGTAGGGCCGAAGATTGGCAAACCTACTTCGCGGAATGCATCAACCACACCGATAACCAATGGTGCTTCAGGGCCCACGATAGTCAGTTCGATTTTTTTATCTTGAGCAAACGCGACTAAACCAGCGATGTCTTCAACGCCGATGTTTACGTTCTCTAGTTTTGGCTCAAGTGCAGTACCTGCGTTACCTGGAGCGATGAATACTGTTTCAACGTTTGGGTTTTGTGCTGCTTTCCAACCTAGTGCATGCTCACGACCGCCAGCACCAATAATTAATACATTCATTTTATTTTACCTTTGATAGCTTCATCAGATTACCTATTTCGGCGTCAAACATGCTCACTTATAGTCATAAGCTCCGCGTGTTTTCCTTGAACTAGGCAATCTGATTTTGCTCTAAAAATTAAAATTTCTATTAACGTTGATGAGTAAAACGCCAACATTAATGAACGGTTAAACGAATAAAAAAGGCTCTAGGAAAACCTAGAGCCTATTCTGATTAGTGGCGGAAGTGACGCATGCCCGTAAAGATCATCGCCATGCCGTGTTCGTCTGCTGCTGCGATAACTTCGTCATCACGCATAGAGCCGCCCGGTTGGATAACACACTTGATGCCAGCCTCTGCAGCCGCGTCGATACCGTCACGGAATGGGAAGAATGCATCTGATGCCATCACACAGCCTTCAACCTGTAGACCTTCGTCTGCAGCTTTGATGCCTGCGATTTTCGCAGAGTAAACGCGGCTCATTTGGCCAGCGCCAACACCAATTGTCATGTCGCCTTTCGAGTAAACGATAGCGTTAGATTTAACGTATTTCGCTACTTTCCAGCAGAATAGAGCATCTTTCAATTCTTCAGCTGTAGGTTGGCGCTTAGAAACCACTTTAAGGTCATCTTCAGACACCATGCCTTGGTCGCGGTCTTGAACTAGCAAACCACCGTTAACGCGTTTAACGTCAAAGCCAGTTGTCTTCGTTGTCCACTCACCACACTCAAGTAGGCGAAGGTTTTTCTTAGCCGCTACGATTGCTACTGCTTCAGCAGAAACTGATGGTGCAATGATAACTTCAACGAATTGACGCTCAGTGATAGCCGTTGCTGTTGCAGCGTCTAGCTCACGGTTGAAAGCGATGATGCCGCCAAATGCAGAAGTTGGGTCTGTTTTGAATGCACGGTCGTAAGCTTCTAGGATGTCTTCACCTAGTGCAACACCACATGGGTTAGCGTGCTTAACGATCACACATGCTGGCTGGTCGAACTCTTTCACACACTCAAGTGCTGCGTCGGTGTCAGCGATGTTGTTGTAAGAAAGGGCTTTACCTTGAATCTGGCGAGCTGTAGAAACTGATGCTTCTTCAGGGTTTGCTTCAACGTAGAATGCGGCTGCCTGGTGGCTGTTCTCACCGTAGCGCATGTCTTGCTTTTTCTCGAACTGTTGGTTGAACGTGCGAGGGAATTTGCTCTCTTCATCGCCTTCCTTGTTCGCGCCGTAGCTAGGAACCATAGTGCCGAAGTAGTTAGCGATCATGCCGTCGTAAGAGGCCGTGTGCTCAAATGCCGCGATAGCGAGGTCGAAGCGAGTCTCTAGGGTTAGAGATTGCTCGTTCGCGTCCATTTCAGCCACAACGCGCTCGTAGTCGTGTGCGTTAACAACGATCGTTACGTCTTTGTGGTTTTTCGCTGCAGAGCGAACCATTGTAGGGCCGCCGATGTCGATGTTCTCAACAGCATCAGCAAGGGTACAACCTTCTTTAGCAACGGTTTCTGCGAATGGGTATAGGTTTACAACAACCATATCGATAGGGTTGATACCGTGAGTTTCCATCACGTCATCATCTTGGCCACGACGGCCTAGAACACCACCATGAACTTTTGGGTGCAGAGTCTTAACACGGCCATCCATCATTTCTGGGAAACCAGTGTAGTCAGATACTTCTGTAACAGAGATGCCTTTTTCAGCAAGCAGGCGAGCAGTGCCACCGGTAGATAGGATATCTACACCACGGTTAGCAAGAGCTTGTGCAAATTCAACGATACCAGTTTTGTCTGATACGCTGATTAGAGCGCGGCGAATTGGACGAGCGTTATTCATGCTTCCATCTTCCTCAAATTCATGGGGTTAAAATAAAGATATTTGCCAAAAAAGAACTTGTTTCTATCTTCTTAGCGTGGATTATCTTAGATACCAGTAAGAGATAAAATATTGGCCAGTTTTGGTAAAGACCTTTTGGGTTAGTCTTATGATTAAGCTATAAGATAACCAACTCCAAATTTGATGGCGCAGATTCTAACTAATTTATTACAAAAAAGCTCGCGCAATCGTTTGGCATCTCAAAATTAATTATGAAAAGTGCCATTTCAGCCTGAAAAGTAACGATAAGGTTAATTGTGGAATGGACGAAACAGTAGGAAAAAACATGTTTCAGATCGGTGAATTAGCGAAGCGATGCGGTGTGACAGCCGATACCTTGCGATTTTATGAGAAGAATAACCTGATCGCGCCAGCCAGTCGCAGTGACTCGGGTTATCGCCTATATGATGAAAATAACCAGAAACAGGTGACGTTTATTCTCAAATCTAAAGCGTTGGGGCTGAGTTTGGACGAGATTAAAGAATTGCTTGAGATTCGCCTCGAGGCCACACAGCACAGTTGCGCTGAAGTGAAGTCGATTACCTCAGCAAAGCTAGAGATGATTGATGAGAAGATTACCGAGTTAACTAAGATTCGCACCGCACTTAAGAAGATTAATGATGCGTGTTGCGGCCACGTAGACGACGATGCAAGCCATTGTTCGATTCTGGCAGCCTTGGATTCCGCAAACGTCGACAAAGGGCGCTGTTGTCGCACTGGAGAGTAATCAGCCACTATCACGGATCGACAAGCCAAAAAAAAGCCAAACTCAACAATGAGCTTGGCTTTCAATTCAATAAATTACGAAAGAACGATTAGTTCATGCCGTATTTTTTAAGTTTCTTGCGAAGAGTACCGCGGTTAATACCCATCATGGTTGCTGCGCGAGTTTGGTTACCGCGAGTGTACTGCATGATAGTGTCTAGTAGTGGCTGTTCAACTTCAGCTAATACTAATTCGTATAACTCGCTGACTTCTTGACCGTTTAATTGAGCAAGGTAATTTTTCAATGATGCTTTAACTGAGTCACGTAGTGGCTTCTGCGTGATTTGGTCTTGTGATGTAACTGTAGTTACTGTCAATGCTTCTGAAGTCAGATTTTGTTCGAACATATTCGGTCTAGCTCTTCTCGTAATTATGGTGCAACGTTATCAAAAAAACCTTCTAGCGCTTCAAGCTGCAGATCACCTGCTTCGAATGCGTTGAAGGTACGGCGAAACTCACTCGCTTGTTCATGTTCTTTTAGATACCAACCCACATGCTTACGAGCGATGCGAGGGCCTAAAAACTCTCCATAAAATTCATGTAGAGCGTGCACATGACCAAGCATGATGTCTTTCACTTCCGAAATCGGGAGTGGGTCCATCGTGGTGCCGTTTTCCAAATAGTGTAGGATTTCGTTAAAAATCCAAGGACGTCCTTGGGCAGGTCGACCTATCATTAAAGCATCAGCGCCGGTGTACTCCAGCACAAACTTCGCTTTTTCCGGACTATCGATATCACCGTTAGCGATAACCGGAATAGATACTGCTTGTTTCGCTGCTTTAATGTGTTTGTATTCTGCCTCACCTTTGTACATACAAGCGCGAGTTCTTCCATGGAGCGCAAGAGCTTGTATGCCGCAGTCTTCGGCTATTTTCGCGATTTGGACACAGTTTCTATTGTCTGTATCCCAGCCTGTGCGCGTTTTCAACGTTACTGGAACGTCGACAGCATTTACCACCGCTTTCAGAATGTCTTCAATGAGTTCTGGATGCTGCAGTAAGGCTGAGCCCGCAAGCTTCTTATTCACTTTTTTGGCTGGACAACCCATGTTGATATCGATGATTTGCGCACCGTTATCGACATTAAATTGAGCAGCCTCGGCCATAAGCTGTGGATCTGCACCAGCGATTTGTACTGAACGAATGCCCGATTCGCCTTCATGTACCATACGCTGCTGAGACTTTGACGTTTTCCAAACTTTCGGATTGGAGGACATCATTTCACTGACTGCCATCCCCGCACCGTAGCGAAGACACAACTCACGGAATGGTCTATCCGTTACGCCAGCCATAGGAGCGACGATTAGATTGTTCTTAAGTTGATAATTTCCGATTTTCAAAAATGTCATCACAGTTCTGTACCAGCAAGGGCGCGCATTTTACGCATTTTTTCGCTGCGTGAAAAGACTAATATTTGAGCATTTACAATTTGTTTTTGTAATTTGTTTAAATTTCAGTCAATTAGCGCCCAAAGTCTTGTCTAGCCTTGCTTGCGACCTGAGATTCGACACCATTCTTGTTGTTCGATGATCGGATCAATGTGAAGCTCATCACGATAATAAGTGGCAACATCTTCTGCTTGTGTATCTAAAACACCCGACATCGCAAGTACACCATTTGGCTTAACTAGGCCCTTGATGATGCCAGAAAGGTCGCGTAATGGACCCGCAAGAATGTTGGCAACAACAACGTCTGCTAGCAAACCTTCCGGTTGATCTTGTGGCAAGAACACCTCTAGTTGCTCAGCAACGCCATTGCGTTGTGCGTTGTCTTTTGATGCAAGCAGAGCTTGAGGATCAATGTCGATCCCGATAACTTTTGCTGCGCCTAGTTTGATCGCAGCGATCGCTAGGATGCCTGAGCCACAACCGAAGTCGATCACGGTTTTGCCTGCAAGGTCTAAGCCTTCAAGCCACTCAAGACACAATGCCGTTGTCGGGTGAGTACCTGTACCAAATGCAAGGCCAGGGTCTAGCATTACGTTAACAGCGTCAGGTTCAGGGATATCGCGCCAGCTAGGGCAGATCCATAAACGCTCACCAAACTTCATTGGGTGGAAGTTGTCCATCCATTCACGCTCCCAATCCTTGTCTTCAATTTGCTCTACTTTATGAGCAAAGTCTGCAGGGAACATGTTACTTGCTTTAATCTGCGCTAGAACGACACCAGTATCAGTCTCAGCGTCGTAAAGCGCGAGAATGTCAGTATCACCCCAAAGGCGAGTTTCGCCTGGCAGAGGCTCAAATACAGGGGTATCTTGTGCATCCAGGAAAGTTACAGAAAGAGCACCAGTCTCTTCCATTAACATGTCGCCGATTTGTTCGGCATTTTCATTGGTAGCATTAAGCTTGATTTGAATCCAAGGCATGGCTGCATCTTCTATATGAGAAAAATTGGATGGCGAGTCTAGCAGAAAATATGAGCAAATTCACCAAAACCCCACGGAATATAATGGGGATTAAAGATTGATTTTTTCGGCGGTTCAAAAACAAAAATGCTCACCGAAGTGAGCATTTTGACTGTTCTTAAACGAACGGATTATGACAAACCAAGTTTCTTCTCAAGGTAGTGGATGTTTGCACCACCGTGTTGGAAGTTTTCGTCGTTCATAATAGACAGTTGAAGCTCAGTATTAACGTTAATACCTTCAACAATCATTTCACCCAATGCGTTCTTCATACGAGCGATAGCAACATCACGGTTCTCACCGTAAGTGATCAGCTTACCAATCATTGAATCGTAGTGTGGTGGCACTGTGTAACCCGTGTAGATGTGAGATTCCCAACGTACGCCCATGCCGCCTGGTGCGTGGAAACGTTCAATCTTACCTGGTGAAGGTAGGAAACGAACTGGATCTTCAGCATTGATACGACATTCGATTGAGTGGCCACGCAGCTTAATGTCATCCTGAGTGAATGATAGAGGCTGACCAGCTGCAATACGTAGCTGTTCTTTCACTAGGTCGATACCCGTTACCATTTCAGTAATCGTGTGTTCAACCTGGATACGAGTGTTCATTTCGATGAAGTAGAATTCACCGTTCTCGTATAGGAATTCAAATGTACCTGCACCGCGGTAACCGATCTCAATACATGCACGAGTACAACGTTCGCCAATGTACTTACGCATCTCTTCAGTGATACCTGGAGCTGGCGCTTCTTCCACAACTTTCTGGTGACGACGTTGCATTGAACAGTCACGCTCACCTAGGTGGATAGCATTACCTTGGCCATCTGCAAGCACTTGTACTTCAATGTGACGTGGGTTTTCTAGGAATTTCTCCATGTAAACCATGTCGTTGTTGAAACATGCTTTTGCTTCAGCACGAGTCATCGCGATAGCTTCTGTTAATTCTGCTTCAGAACGAACAACACGCATACCACGACCGCCGCCGCCGCCAGATGCCTTGATGATAACTGGGAAGCCAATGCGCTTAGCGTGCGCTTTGTTTTTTGCTTCGTCGTCGTCAAGAGGGCCGTCAGAACCTGGTACACAAGGTACGCCAGCTTTTTTCATTGACGTGATAGCTGACACTTTGTCACCCATCATGCGAATAGTTTCAGCTTTAGGACCAACAAAGATAAAGCCACTGCGCTCTACCTGTTCTGCGAAGTCTGCATTTTCAGATAGGAAGCCGTAGCCAGGGTGAACAGCTACTGCACCTGTAACTTCAGCTGCGCTGATGATACGAGGGATGTTTAGGTAGCTATCGATACCACGAGCTGGACCGATACAAATGGTTTCGTCTGCAAGCAGTACGTGCTTAAGGTCACGGTCAGCAGTTGAGTGAACCGCTACCGTTTTAATGCCAAGCTCTTTACATGCACGCAGAATACGTAGTGCAATCTCACCACGGTTCGCGATTACTAATTTATCTAACATAATGAGTGCTCTCTATTATTCGATAATTACTAGAGCTTGGTCGAATTCTACTGGTTGACCGTCTTCAACTAGGATAGCTGTTACAACACCAGATTTATCAGCTTCGATTTGGTTCATCATTTTCATTGCTTCAACGATACATAGCGTTTCGCCAGCCGTTACAGATTGACCAACTTTAACGAATGGTTTTGCGTCTGGGCTTGGAGCGCCGTAGAAAGTACCAACCATTGGAGAAAGAACTTGGTGACCAGCTGGAACTGCAGGAGCCGCTGCTTCTGCTGCTACAGGTACCGCCGCAGGAGCTGCTGCCGCTATAGGTGCTGGAGCAGCTGCATATTGAACAGGTGCTACAGGTGCAGTGCTGTTACGACTGATTCGTACTGACTCTTCACCTTCAGAGATTTCTAGCTCAGAAATACCAGACTCTTCAACCAATTCGATTAGCTTTTTGATTTTGCGAATATCCATTGTTTCTTTCTCTTTATCTGTTAATTGAACTTACTCTATGACTGAGTAGGTTAGTAATAGTTCGTTGTTTATATTTACTTTGAGTTGAGCTTGCTGAGCGCAGCGGTCAAAGCAAATTGATAACCTTGGGCACCTAAGCCACAAATCACACCTTCTGCTTTATCAGATAGGTAAGAGTGGTGACGGAATGGTTCACGCGCGTGAACATTCGATAGATGAACCTCAATAAATGGGATTGCAACGCCAAGTAGTGCATCACGCAGAGCCACACTGGTATGTGTAAAGGCTGCTGGGTTGATAATAATAAAATCAACATTTTGATAAGCACTATGGATCGCTTCAATCAGTTCATACTCACGATTTGACTGTAAGTGAGATAGCTCAACATCGTGTGCTTTCGCTTGCTCGGTCAGTGAGCTAATAATCTGGTCAAGTGTTTGAGAACCGTAGTGTGCAGGCTCTCTAAGGCCTAACAGGTTAAGGTTTGGGCCATTTAAAACTAGAATGCGAAACTTTGTAGACATCGTGGGGCTATCTTCCTTTATCGTGTTTACGAACGTGAATGTTGCCATTTTATTGAAAATTTGCGGTTAATTTCCAGTGAGAAAAACCCAAATTTAAAAATTAGAACCAGATTATAGCTAATTCAGCGCAAATCGCAGCAATTTACTGGTCTAATCTCCTATTGATACAGCTTGGAATTGTTACCAACTTAACAAAAAAGCGTCTTAGCCTTAATTTGGGGCGGGATATTTGAGATCAAGATCAGCCATAAAAAAACCGCCACATAGGTGACGGTTTAGAAAGTGCTGTTTTAAACAGTGATTAGCTGCTGTGACTGGTTGCTTATGCCAGTTCTGCTTTCTCGGCAATCAGCTTATCAACCACACTTGGGTCGGCCAGTGTCGAGGTATCACCTAGGTTACCTGTATCGCCAGTCGCGATTTTACGCAGGATACGACGCATGATTTTACCCGAACGAGTTTTTGGTAGAGAGTCGGTCCAGTGCAGTACATCTGGCGTTGCAATTGGGCCAATCTCTTTACGTACCCAGTCTTTTACTTCTTTATGAAGCTCTGCGGTTGGGAACTCACCATCATTCAGCGTGATGTAAGCGTAAATCGCTTGGCCTTTAATATCATGAGGGATGCCCACAATCGCGGCTTCTGCAATCTTATCGAACGCGACTAGAGCCGATTCAATCTCAGCAGTACCCATACGGTGACCTGATACGTTAAGTACATCATCGACACGCCCCGTAATCCAGTAGTAACCGTCTTCATCACGACGAGCGCCGTCACTGGTGAAGTACATGCCTTTAAAGGTCGAGAAGTAAGTCTGTTCGAAGCGGTCATGATCGCCATGAACGGTACGCATTTGGCCTGGCCAAGAGTCAAGAATCACTAGGTTGCCGTCTGTTGCACCCTCAATGATGTTACCCATGTTATCAACCAGTGCCGGTTGCACACCGAAGAATGGACGAGTTGCAGAGCCCGGTTTCAGGTCTGTTGCGCCTGGTAGCGGTGCAATCAAGATACCGCCCGTTTCTGTTTGCCACCATGTATCAACAATTGGAGATTGCTCATTACCGATTGTTTTGTAGTACCACTCCCACGCCTCTGGGTTGATAGGTTCACCCACTGAGCCCATGATTCTTAGGCTGTCACGAGAAGTACCTTCAACGGCTTCATTGCCTTTCGCCATCAATGCACGAATAGCCGTTGGCGCCGTATAAAGAATATTAACTTGGTGCTTATCGACCACTTCGCTCATGCGGCTGGTGTTCGGGTAATTTGGCACGCCTTCAAACAGAATCGTTTTTGCGCCATTAGCAAGCGGTCCGTAAACAAGATATGTGTGACCGGTAATCCAACCCACATCGGCTGTACACCAGAAAGTCTCGCCTTCTTGGTAATCGAATACGTATTTGAAGGTCATCGCAGCATAAACAAGGTAGCCACCTGTGGTGTGCATAACGCCTTTAGGTTTACCTGTTGAGCCTGACGTATAAAGGATGAATAGTGGATCTTCTGCGTTCATCTCTTCTGGTGGGCAATCTGCAGATACATTAGCAATAGCATCGTGCCACCACACATCGCGATGTTCGTGCCATGCCACATCACCGCCAGTGCGTTTGAATACAACAACCTTCTCGATGTTTTTCACTTCAGGGTTCGTCAGTGCTTCATCGACATTCTTTTTCAGTGGAACAGCACGGCCGCCACGCACGCCTTCATCGGCAGTGATAACGACTTTAGAATTTGAATCGATAATACGACCAGACAGTGCTTCTGGTGAGAAACCACCAAATACGACTGTGTGAACCGCACCGATACGGGTACACGCCAGCATGGCTACTGCCGCTTCTGGCACCATTGGCATGTATAAACAAACCACATCACCTTTGCGCACGCCTTGCTCTTTTAGAGCATTCGAAAACAGGCACACTTCTTTATGCAGTTCATTAAAAGTTAGAGTTTTATCATCTGCCGGGTCATCGCCTTCCCAGATGATAGCGACTTCATCACCGCGCTCAGCAAGGTGGCGGTCGATACAGTTAGCCGAAACGTTAAGCGTGCCATCTTCAAACCAGCGAATATCAATGTGGCCAGGGTCGAAAGAAGTGTTTTTTACTTGTGTGAAAGGTTTGATCCAATCAACGATTTTTCCGTGTTCACCCCAAAAGCCTTCAGGGTCAGAAACAGATTGCTGGTACATGGCTAGGTAAGTGTCATTATCCGCGTGTGTGGTTGATTTAATATTTTCTTTTACCGGATAAACGTGGGCTTCACTCATTGCATCTCTCCTTGTGCCTACATTCCTAATGAACTGGCAACTTCCTTTGTGTTCAGTTTCTAGGTCTATTACAGAACCGTCTTTGTGTTATCACTCTCGGCTAGGACGGCGATTTCCACAATTAGACTTTAGGATGAGACGCTGCTTTTCACTTACAAAATAGCGAGTTAAGTTCAATTTTGAGATGTTGCTCTCTATGTGAAGCGCCAGTGGTTGAATTAAGAATAAGAAGAGTTGAAACGGGGAAGGTCACCATGTTTCAGGCGCACAAAGATCAGCGCAGCGGAGATAGCGTCTTGTAATGCATCATGTTTATTGACCGGGATAGGTAAATCGAGTTGGCGACAGATGGCGTCCATACTGAGATCAAAATAGGCATTGGGCAGCTGTCTTTCGAGTTTGTCTTGATAGAGTTGGCTCACTTCGACTAATCGGTTAGGCAGTGGAAATCCAAGCTGTTTTAAACAGGCGCGGTCGAGAATTTTTTTATCATAGCGGATGTGATAGCCGACTAAAGGACGATTTCCAATGAAGTTCAGTAGCTCGATTAAAGCCTGTTTTTCTTCGATGCCGTGCTTTAGATCTTGATGACGGATACGGTGGATTTTTATTGAATTGCAATCGAGCGATTGGGGGGCGCGCAACCGGACTTCAAAAGGTTGGCTGGTAATGATTCGGTTACCGATGATCTTGGTCGCGGCAATGGTAACTAATTCTGCCTGATTGGGATCTAGGCTGGTGGTCTCACAATCGAGCGATACATATTCATGATCAATAGGCGCAGTAAACAGAGGCTGATAGAGGGAGCCTTTGAGCTTGTGATGCCAGTAATAGCGAACCAACCTATTCATCGTTCAATGCCTAATCCCGTATCTGATAGTGGTAGCCGAGCCATTGCTTGAATTTCTTCACCACGTGCAGGCTATGACGAAGCAGATCCCTGTCTGCTCGTTCCATCAGTTTGACGTTAATCTTGTTGCTGCTGTGCTGCTGAGAAAGCCTTTGGGCTAAGCGCCACTTAAAGAATTGCTTGAGTGCTTCACTGAGATTATCGGCAGTACTTTGCTCTAATACTTTCTTGCTGACCAGCTGCTCAATGCGTTCGAAAGTGTTGTTGACCGTGACACCATGTTCTAGGCAAAGCGCTCTCACACCATGCACGATAGGGAAAATACCGCCTTGTTTGATATCGAGTCCGGACTTGGATTGCTTCACATTACCAAACAGGGTCAGGGGAACTGAGAAGTTCAGCGCCGGGCGGCAGAACTCCGTCAGAATCAATTCTTGTCCGAGCATTAAATCACTGAGGTGCTGCTTTACAGGTTTTAATAACTCTCTATTCCCCGCTACTGCGTGTGCATCTGCCATGATCGCGATATCCATCACGGTGTCTGGCGTGGCTTTTTTTACCCAATGGGTAAGGGTTTGTTTCCACTCTTGCTCTGAATGCACCCATTTCGGATTGTTGACCATCACGTTGCCCGGGCACAGTGGGTAACCCAATTGTTGAAGGGTATGAGTGAGGTCGTTCATGGCACTTTGGCATTGATGCCACTCCAAGCCATCTTGAATTATGAGCGCGTTGTCTTGATCGGTTTTGAGAATTTGTTCCCCACGGCCTTCGGAACCCAACACGATTAGGCAGCAATGATTATGCAGTGCAGGTGGGATCACCAACTCAAAAGCCTTCTCTATGATCTGTTCGTTGACCGCAGAAATCAGCTCCATGATAAAGCGTGTGCGAATCCCATTACTGAGCAAGCTCTCGACCAGTTGACGTTGTTTGTTGGATGCCATTGCCAATTCTTCAACGCTGGTGGCGCGCGCAATACGCAAAGTAAGAACGTGGGAGTGTGTGGAGAATGCACTGAGAATCTGTGTCATATCCACCATGCCGACCGCATTTTTACCATCACAAACCATCAACCTTTTTACTCGATTTCTGGTCATGGTAATCATGGCGTTAAATAAGAAATCGCCTTGGTTCACGTGCATCACCGGAAACGTTGCGATCTCACCGACAGGCGCATCCAGTGTGAAATTATCGAGCATCACAGCATGCAATAAATTGGTTCGAGTGACGATTCCATACGGTAAGGAACATGATGATCCAAAAGCTTTTGGATCATTATGTTCCAAATGGACTAGGGCCGAGTCTAACCCTTGTTCTTTAAGGGTTTGAGTGACTTGGTTGATCGGTTGGTTTGGTTCAAGTATCAGTGGTGGGTGATAGATAGAGTCATCCACTTTGGTTAATATAAACTCGGCAAGATTCTGTTGCTGCTGGGCGGCTTCTATCAAAGCTTTTCGTGTTGATAGGTTGCTATCAAAGTAGGCAGCGAATTGGCCATTGGCGTGGTAAAGCTCAAGAAAAATATCGGTGGGCAGCAGATAACTTAATGTATCTTCGAGTGCGATATATTGGTGTTTGGTGTGGGGTTCAAACTGGCTGCGGACATCAAAAATATCGTCATTGGCATAGTGTGCGTAAATCTCACCATCACTGCTCGCGCGCTCTTCAACAGCTCCTTTGATCAAAATATGCAGGTGTCGGCTCGGCCTTTCAGCTTCCAGTATCACTTCTTGAGAGCGGTAATACACCACGTCTAATGAAGAGCGAAGCTTCAACTGTTCGGCGTCGGACAGGCTATCGAAGGGCGGGTGCTGCATATTAAATTTGTCAGGCATAAGCATCACAAGAAGAAATGGGAGTCTTTAATCAGTCTGACAAAATACCAGCGAAGCTCCAGACGACTTTAGTCTAAATGCGAGTATGAGTATTGATGAGCGTGAAATCTCTTGTTGAAATGCGATATCCAGACCCATTGAATATGGGAATACTATCCCAGTAATAATTCCCTTTTTCATCGTATGCGAGATAGGCATAATTGGTGCTGCCTTTTTCCGCACACTTTATAGGTCATTTATGTTTAGCCCTTCACCCTATGGCTGGATCTCTCAGTATTTTCTTGGTTTCTTTTTTGCGTATGGCGTGTATTTGCCATTTTGGGCGTTGTGGTTTGAAGACCAAGGCGTGTCTGCTGGTGATATTGGCGTATTGATTGGTATCGGCTTTGCGACTCGTTGTGTGGCCAACTTAGTGATTACGCCGCGTATCCATAAAGTGGAACACTTGATGCCAGCGCTACGCTGTTTGAGTTTCGCTGCGCTGCTGTTTGTCGGTTTCCACTTCTTCACCGGTGGCAGCTTTATACTGATGTTGTTGGCAACGGTACTGTTTAACCTCTGTTGTGGGCCGATCATTCCTCTTTCTGATGCGATGGCTAACCATTACAGTCGTTTGAAAATGCTCGACTACGGCCGAACTCGTCTTTGGGGATCAATTGCCTTTATCGCAGGTTCAACGGTTGTTGGCTATTTGGTGGCACAATTCGGCACTGACATGATTTTGTATACTGCGCTTGCCGGTGTGTTGCTGTCATTGATTCTTGCGATGAGAAACCCCAATGTGATGCCAGTAACACAATCTGAGCAACAAGCGGCGCGACCAAAACTAGGTGAACTGCTGCGTGAGTCGTCAGTGGTAAAGTTTTTAGCCTTGATGGCGCTGCTGCAAGGTAGTCATGCGGCTTACTACAGTTTTAGTGCGATTTATTGGAAAGAAGCGGGTCACTCAGAAGCTATCATCGGTTATTTGTGGAGTTTAGGTGTTGTTGCTGAAGTGGCCGTATTTGCTCTGAGTAAGCGATTATTCTCAGGCTGGTCACTGCGTACTTTGTTTGTCGTCGCGGCTATTGGGGTGATGGCGCGTTGGGGTATAACCGCATCAACCACGGCGATTTTTGCACTGGTGATGGTGCAGTTGCTGCACGGTGTGACATTTGCCATGGCACACATCGCCGCGATTCAATACATCCAATCTGAAGAACAAAACAAGATGGTTGCGCTACAAGCCCTGTATAACGCGATTCCATTAGGTGCCTTTATTGCACTGATGACCACCTTAAGTGGTTGGGGTTATGAGCTTTGGGGCGCAAATATCTTCTGGGGCATGGCTGCAATGGGTGCACTTGCTCTGTTCATTAAGTTGGATGAAAGAAGTTCAGTGGTTGAGATTAATCAATCAGATTCGGAACAGTCAGAATCTCACAGCAAATGCTGATAATTAGAGTCTAAAGCACAGAATTTAAGCGATGCGATTGAGTTAATCACCCATCCTTAGTTAAATGAAACCTCTCCCTTATGGAGAGGTTTTTTTATGGATGAAAAAAGGGTTTTCAATGCAAGGATGGATAGTAATTCCAGTCTCTTTAGCCTACTTGGGCGTGTTATTTCTGATCGCTTGGTATGGAGACAGGCAGGTTCGTTGGCTATCGCGTTGGCGCCCGTGGATCTATAGCCTTTCGATTGCCGTGTATTGTACCTCTTGGACCTTCTATGGAACGGTCGGGCAGGCGAGTAACAACCCTTGGTCTTTTTTACCCATTTACCTCGCCCCGATTCTAGTCTTTACACTAGGCTGGCGGATCTTGGCGCGGCTGATCCTGATTGCGAAGCGGGAACATATCACCTCCATTGCCGACTTTATCGCGGCTCGTTATGGAAAATCTCAGGGCTTAGCGGTGGCGGTGACGGTTATCGCCGTGGTTGGTATCCTTCCTTATATTGCTCTGCAACTGCGTGGTATTACCATGGGGTTGGATATTGTTGCACCCAACCTAGCGGCTGACTTCGGTTATCAGGACTATCATGTGTCTTGGTTTGTGGTCGGTGCTTTGGCTATTTTCACCATGCTGTTTGGTACAAGACACATTGATAACACAGAGCATCACCGTGGCATGATGATGGCGGTGGCGTTTGAATCCATCGTTAAGCTCGCGGCATTCCTGATCGTTGGCCTATTCATCATGTATCTGGCGATGAGCAGCGACAAGATCGACTTGCTTGATGTGGCGGCTTCCACCTACGAATCACCCAATATTCCGACCTTAATTATTCATACCGTTTTAACCATGTTGGCGATTGTCTGTCTGCCACGCCAGTTCCATACCATGGTGGTAGAGAACGAACGTCCTCAAGACCTGCATACCGCTCGTTGGTTGTTTCCGCTTTACCTGATTTTGATGGGACTGTTCGTGCTGCCAATTGCTTGGGCAGGACAAGGACTACTTACTGGTATGCCAGCGGATACCTATGTGATCAGTGTGCCAATGTCAGAAGGCGCTAATCACATTGCCTTGCTGGCTTTCCTTGGTGGTACGTCTGCGGCAAGTGGCATGGTGATAGTGTCGACCATCGCCTTGGCGATCATGGTGTCGAATGATTTAGTGATGCCATTGTTACTGCGCCGTATGCGCCTAACTCAAAGAACCCATCGACACTTTTCTGGCCTGCTATTGGTGATTCGCCGCGGGCTAATTTTACTGCTGTTACTGGGTGCTTGGCTGTTTTATCAGGCGCTCGATACCATCCATTCACTGTCAGCGATTGGCTTTCTTTCCTTTGCTGCGATTGCTCAATTCGCGCCAGCACTTATTGGTGGTTTGTACTGGCGCCCGGGTAACCGCAAGGGCGTGTATGTCGGCTTAATGGTGGGCTCGTTGATTTGGCTGATTACCTTGATGAGCCAAACCAGCATGTTGGCTGGCGACAGTGACAGTAACCTTTTACTGTGGATTATCACGCCGCCAGAACTGCTCAGTAGCTGGAATATCAGCAGTTCAAACTGGGGCATTGTGCTGAGTATTGTACTTAATACCTTGTGCTATGCCGTGGTTTCGATGACGACTCGCCCAAGCCTAAGTGAGCGCTTACAATCAGCAGCATTTGTTGGCACGCCGCTGCCTGAAAACGAGAATATCAGCCTTTACCAGAACCGAGTGACGGTCGCTGAATTAGAGATGCTGGCGTCGCGTTTTGTGGGTCGCAAACGTGCGAAAAGTGCCTTACACAGCTATTGGCAACAACACGGTCAGCCGCTGCTTCCTAATCAACAAGCGCCTGCAAGTCTGATTCGACACGCAGAGCGCGTGCTCGCCGGAGTATTCGGTGCTTCGTCTGCTAAGTTAGTACTTACTTCCGCTTTACAGGGAAGAAACATGCAGCTTGAAGAAGTCGCGACCATCGTGGATGAAGCTTCGGAACTGTACGACTTCAGCCGTGGTTTACTGCAAGGCGCGATTGAACATATTGGCCAAGGTATTGCAGTAATCGACAAACAAATGAGGCTGGTGGCGTGGAATCAACGTTACTTAGAACTGTTTGAGTTCCCTGCTGGCTTGATTCAGGTTGGTCGACCCATTTCAGATGTGATTCGTCATAATGCTGAACAAGGTTTGTGTGGCCCGGGTGACCCGGAAGATCACGTTCGCCGCCGTGTTTATCACCTTGAGCAAGGAACACGACACACCTCTTCTCGTATTCGTCCTGATGGTCGAGTGATTGAGGTGCAAGGTAACCCAATGCCAAGTGGTGGTTTTGTGATGAGCTTTACCGACATCACGGTATTCCGACAAGCAGAGCAAGCGCTAAAAGATGCCAATGAAAGCTTGGAATCGAGAGTGCATGAGCGAACTCAAGAGCTCGAAAAGCTTAACCATCGCTTGGTAAAAGCCACGCAGATTTCGGATCAAGAATCACAATCTAAGAGTCGTTTTCTAGCCGCGGTAAGCCACGATTTGATGCAGCCGCTCAATGCCGCACGTCTATTTGCTTCGTCACTGTCTGAGGTGGCAAAAGAGCAAGAGGTGAAGCAATTGTCATCTCACATCGAGAGTGCACTTGGCGCCGCAGAAGATTTGATTGGTGACTTGCTGGATATCTCTCGATTGGAGTCCGGAAAGTTAGAAACCAACATTCACGCGATTGCCGTGCATGACGTATTAACCAATTTGAACGCGGAATTTAGCGCTCTAGCGAGACAACAGAAAATTGAGTTTAAGATGATTCCGTCGTCATTGTTCATTCATTCAGACCCTAAGCTGTTGAGGCGTGTGATTCAGAACTTTTTGACCAATGCGTTCCGCTACAACCCGGAAGGGAAAGTGGTACTGGGTGCGAGAAGAGTCAATGGACAGGTTCGAATTGATGTGTGGGATAACGGAACCGGTATCGATGAAGACAAGCAACAAGAGATCTTTGAGGAGTTTACTCGTGGTAGCCAAGTACGAGCCGATCAAGGATTGGGGTTAGGGCTGGCTATTTCGAAAGGTATTGCTCATGTGCTTGGCCATCAAATTTCGATGCGCTCATGGCCGGGCCAAGGCAGTGTCTTTTCCATCACCTTGGCTCGAGCGGAAAAAGTGGCTCCGGTTGTGCAAGCTTCGACGCCAATGGCGACCAGCGACATCGAACATCTCAAGATATTGTGTGTCGATAATGAACGAGAAATCTTAGTCGGTATGGAAAACCTGATCGGACGTTGGGGCTGTGAGGTTAAGACGGCGGTTGATTTGGTCGAAAGCTTGCAGTGCCTAGATGAGGGTTGGCTGCCTGATGTAATTTTCTCTGATTACCGTTTAGATAATGGCAGAACGGGTCTCGAAGTCCTACAACAGTGTCGCTTGCGCCTTGGGGATTCTTTTGAAGGGGTCATCATCAGTGCCGATAGAACCGATGACATGTTGGCAGCGATAAAGGCCAACAGCTTTAGCTTTATTGCCAAGCCAGTGAAGCCACTCAAGTTAAGAGCGGTCTTGAATCGAGTTAGCTAGTTTGGATTAATAGGTTCGGATTAACACGTTCGGATTTGTGAGCAGATAGTGAAAAGGCCTCAGATGAGGCCTTTTTTGTCTCTGTTATTTTACGAAGTACTATTCGTTTTTTAATTCAATAACTAACCAGCAATACCACCTTGTGTCAGTGTGGTTGGATCAAGCAGCTTGCTGAGCTCTTCTCGGCTAAGATCGGTTTCTCTTTCTGCTACATCCAGAATTGGTAAGCCTTCTTTATAGGCTTTCTTGGCAATATCAGCCGCCTTCAAGTAGCCAATCACAGGGTTAAGTGCGGTCACTAGGATTGGGTTCTTTGACAAGGCTAAATCGAGGTTATCTTGGCGCACAGTGAAGGTCGCGATGGCTTTGTCCGCTAAAGCGACTGAGCTGTTTGCCAACAACTCAATGCTTTCTAAAACGTTATGAGCAATCACTGGCAGCATCACATTCAGTTGGAAGTTACCTGATTGTCCAGCTACGGTAATGGTGGTGTCGTTGCCAATGACTTGCGCCGCCGCCATAGCCGCTGCTTCTGGAATCACAGGGTTTACCTTGCCAGGCATGATCGATGAGCCTGGTTGTAGAGCCTGTAATTCAATTTCCCCTAAGCCAGCCAACGGCCCAGAGTTCATCCAGCGAAGATCGTTTGAGATCTTCATGATCGCAACTACTGCCGTTTTGAGCTGACCTGACAGCGCAACGATCGCGTCTTGACTGCTGAGGCTAAAAAAGAAGTTTTCACTCGAGCTAAAACTGATCTTTGTCGATTGAGACAGGTTACTCGCAAACTTATCGGCAAAGCGTGGGTCAGCATTGATCCCTGTTCCAACCGCAGTACCACCTTGTGCTAAAGCCTTGATAGCGGGCAGGGTGTTCTCTATTGCTTGCTTAGCGTGTTCTATCTGAAATTTCCAACCACCTAGCTCTTGAGCAAAGGTCATTGGCATCGCATCCATTAGATGAGTGCGGCCGGTCTTCACGACCTCTGCAAGTTCCTGTTGCTTGATAGTGAGTGCTTCAGAAAGGTGAGTTAATGCAGGTAATAGCTTATTTTCAGCCATCAAAGCAACGCTCACTTGAATTGCGGTTGGCACCACATCGTTACTGCTTTGGCCCATGTTGACGTGATCATTGGGGTTCACGTCGCCTTGCAAGCTTCTTGAGGCAAGCGTAGCAATCACTTCATTGGCATTCATGTTGGAACTGGTACCTGAACCGGTTTGGTAGACATCGATAGGGAATTGATCGAGGTGTTTACCCTCAATGATCTCTTGGCTGGCTTCGGCTATCGCGTTGGCAATATCACCTTCCAGTAGACCTAACTGAGCATTGGTATCTGCCGCTGCCTGTTTAATTAACGCCAGTGCTTGAATAAAACTGGTCGGCATCTTGTGAGAGCTAAACGCGAAGTTATCCGCTGCACGCTGAGTTTGTGCTTGGTATAGCGCATCGGCAGGGACTTTCACTTCGCCCATGCTGTCTTTTTCAATCCGAAATTGTAGGGTCATGTTCTATCCTTGTTAGCCAAGTGGGGCTTGGACTTGTTGTAGTGTTTGGCTGAGATTCAAAAAACGCGCTTGGCCTTGAGGTTGCTGGCAGTAGTGGCGCTTCAAATAAAATAGTGGTGAGTGAATAGAGTCTAGGCAGATATGACGAAAGGCGAAACTGCGCTGAGGAGACTCAATCGCTTCAATCAAATGAAAGAAAACTTGGCGTAGATACAGCTCGCACAACAAGATGTTTTCTTGAGCGGCATGCTTTTCATAGTAAGCCGAAAGCGTCAGTGCACACTCGATATACTCTCGAATTACAAACGGCTCATGGCCTTGAACTTGTTCTAATGAAGCAAAGCGATCCTGTGCTTTGTAAAATCTCGAATAGAGAACCTGCTGCTCTTTCATCATCATCTGCATCTCTTTATTGGATGTTAATGATAATTATTATCAAATAAAGTTTTAAAAACAACCCTTTGTTTATCTTTTTATAAAGTGAGCAGAAAAAGAAAAAGCCGATACACGAAGTATCGGCTTTCTGGAGTCAGTACCTAATCCCTACAATGTAAGTACTGATTCATTTTTTGCTAAACATCTTTGTTTAGTGGTCGTGCTTAGTGGTCGTGAGCTTCACCTGCACCTTTCGGGTAACGGATGTTCTCAACCATATCTTGTACATCTTGTGGTACTTCAGCAGTTACTTTGTTTACAGCAATCGATACTACGAAGTTTAGACACATACCTAGCGTACCGATGCCTTCTGGGCTGATACCAAACCACCAGTTTTCAGGTGTGCTTGCTGCTGGGTTAATGAACTTGAAGTAGATGATGTAGCTTGCTGTGAAGGCAATACCTGACAACATACCTGCAATTGCGCCTTCCTTGTTCATCTTCTTGTAGAAGATACCTAGGATAATCGCTGGGAAGAAGGATGCTGCGGCTAAGCCGAAGGCAAACGCTACTACCTGTGCTACAAAGCCTGGTGGGTTAATACCTAAGTAACCGGCACCGACAATCGCGACCATGGCTGCCAGACGAGCGGCTAACAGCTCCTGCTTGTCGGTCATGTTTGGTCTGAAGCCTTTCTTCAACAAGTCATGTGAAATCGACGTTGAGATGACCAATAGTAGACCCGCGGCTGTTGATAGTGCGGCTGCTAGGCCACCGGCTGCAAGCAGTGCTACAACCCAGTTTGGTAGTTTCGCTAGCTCTGGAGAAGCCAGTACGATGATGTCACGGTTAATCTTCATCTCGTTGCGCTCATCGCCCGAGTAGAACATTTTGCCATCGCCGTTCTTATCTTCCCAACCTACTAGGCCAGTGCTTTCCCAGTTTTTGTACCAGCTTGGTGCGTCCGCTGCAGCGACACCTTGCATGTCAGGGCCGTTGATTGTTTCGATCATGTTTACACGAGCGAATGCTGCAACGCCTGGTGCTGTTGTGTATAGCAATGAGATGAACAGTAGTGCCCAACCCGCTGAGATACGAGCATCACGTACTTTTGGTACCGTGAAGAAACGAATGATTACGTGTGGAAGACCCGCAGTACCGACCATTAGAGCCGCACAGATGAAGAATACATCTACCATGCTCTTGTTACCTTCGGTATAGGCGGTAAATCCGAGTTCTTCGGTCAGTCCATCCAGTTTATCAAGAAGGTAAACATCTGTGCCTGATAGCGTAGAGCCCATACCAACTTGTGGAAGTGGGTTACCTGTCATCATGATTGAGGTAAAGATTGCTGGAACAAGGAAGGCGAAAATGAGGACACAGAATTGAGCTACCTGCGTATAAGTGATGCCTTTCATGCCACCTAGTACTGCGTAGAAGAACACAATACCCATACCAATGATGATGCCTAGGTTAATATCAACTTCTAGGAAACGAGAGAATACAACGCCCACACCACGCATCTGGCCTGCAACGTACGTAAACGATACGAAGATTGCACAGAATACCGCTACCATACGTGCCGTTTTCGAGTAGTAACGCTCACCGATGAAATCAGGAACCGTAAACTGACCGAACTTACGTAGGTAAGGTGCTAAACATAGCGCAAGTAGTACATAACCACCTGTCCAACCCATTAGGTAAACCGCACCGTCGTAACCAACGAATGAGATGATACCTGCCATTGAGATGAATGATGCTGCCGACATCCAGTCAGCGGCGGTCGCCATGCCGTTTGCTACTGGGTGTACACCACCGCCAGCAACGTAGAACTCACTAGTAGACCCTGCACGAGCCCAGATTGCGATGCCGATATATACCGCGAAAGTAATACCGACGAGAATAAACGTCCAAGTTTGAATATCCATGTTCTAGCCTCTAGTCTTCCTGTACGTTGTATTTTTTGTCGAGCGCATTCATGCGGACAACGTAAATAAATATCAGCGCCACGAAGGTGTATATCGAACCTTGCTGAGCGAACCAAAATCCTAGCTTGAACCCGCCAAACTGAACGGTATTGAGGGCATCCACAAATAAGATGCCAGCGCCGTAAGACACCGCAAACCAGACCGCGAGCAGTGTTCCCATAATTCCCAAGTTTTCCTTCCAGTAGGCTTGAGCATGTTCCGTAGATTCGAACGCCATTGCCTTCTCCTTTATTCCGTTTTCGTAGAAACTGTTTTTGTGAAACCGTTTTGTAAAATAGCGTGTTAACGTAATGTTACGATTTAGAATGTAGCAAGGATAAGTCAAGGGATCTGTGCAACTTTAGTCGGGATGGTATTAGCGCTAATGTACTGAAATATGGGAGCTAGGAGACATAACCATAGAAAAATGTGATGTTACAATGTTGTTAAATTAGCCAAAGGTCTAACAAAAAGTGATGAATTAGACTGCGAGTCATAAAATTTAACAACTAAATGACCGAGAAACGGTATTTAGCCCTGCTTATGACACGAAGCGAAACATAAGTTTGTTATAGTAACAACGGCACTTTCACCGACCGTGCCTTGCTAAACGGCAGAAGATCAACAAGCTAGTGGCAAAAGATCAACAGGCTTAAAGCTCGGATTTTATTCTTTGGGGGAACGAATTGGACGCAATAACCATTAACCACTTATTCTTGACTGGTGCCGTACTCATCGCCATCAGCGTGCTTTTCTCACAAGTGTCCTCTCGATTGGGCGTTCCTATTCTTTTGATCTTTTTGTTCGTTGGTATGTTAGCGGGTGAAGATGGACCCGGTAATATTCATTTCGATGATTACTCACTGACCTACTTGGTGAGTAACCTTGCGCTTGCCGTGATTCTGTTGGATGGCGGTATGCGAACCAAGGTGGCGAGCTTCAAGGTCGCTTTCTGGCCTTCGCTCTCGCTGGCGACGATAGGTGTCGCATGTACAGCAACCTTAACCGGATTAATGGCGGCTTGGCTGTTTGACTTGTCATTAATGCAGGGCATCTTGGTCGGGGCGATTGTTGGTTCAACCGATGCGGCAGCGGTATTCTCTTTGCTGAAAGGACAGAGTCTCAATGAGCGTGTTGGCTCAACCCTAGAGATCGAATCGGGCACTAACGACCCAATGGCGGTCTTCCTGACGGTGACCTTAATTGCGCTGTTAGGTAACCCTGACGCTGAGATGGGAATGAACTTCCTATTGCAAAGTTTTGCGATGCAGTTTGGTATCGGTACTCTTGTTGGTATTGGCGGCGGCTGGGTTCTATGGAGCTTAATCAATCGAGTACAATTGGCTGATGGCCTTTATTCCATTCTGGTACTCAGTGGGGGCGTGGCGCTGTTTGCGTTCTCTAACATGCTTGGCGGCAGCGGCATCTTATCGATTTACCTAGTGGGCTTGTTCATTGGTAATCGTCCGACGCGCTCTCGACACTCGATTCTTAATGTTCTTGATGGCATGACGTGGCTAAGCCAGATCGTGATGTTCTTGGTATTGGGTTTATTGGTGACGCCATCAACGTTGATGGACATTGCTCTGCCTGCGCTGGCACTGGCCTTCGGTATGATTTTGTTTGCTCGTCCGCTGTCGGTTTGGTTGGGTTTACTGCCGTTCAGAAGCTTTTCCACCAAAGAACGCTGGTTTGTTTCTTGGGTAGGTTTGCGTGGTGCAGTACCAATCATCTTAGCGGTATTCCCGATGATGGCAGGCCTGCCCAATGCTCAGCTGTATTTCAATATCGCCTTCTTCGTGGTTATGGTTTCGCTGATTGTTCAAGGCGGTAGCTTGATGAAAGTTGCAAGACTCGCTCAAGTGACGCTACCACCGACGCCAACACCGATTTCTCGTACCGGTATGGAGATTTATCCGACCAGTGAGTGGGAGATGTTTGTTTACAAATTGAAAGACGAGAAGTGGTGTGTCGGCGAGCCGCTTAAACGCTTATCTATGCCAGAAGGGACGCGAATTACTGCACTGTTTAGAAAGGATGCCTTGCTTCACCCATCAGGCAGCACCGTGTTAGAGGCGAACGATATCTTATGTGTGCTTGGTCAAGACAAAGATTTGGACAGCTTAAGTTCGTTGTTCAGTGAGGCGCCTCTAGCAGAAGAGGCGGCACGATTCTTTGGTGACTTCTTCTTGGATGTTGAGCTATCAGTTGCGGCAGTGAGTGATTGTTATGGTATTGAACTTGGCTCGGAAGAAGAGCGAGAAATGACGCTAAAACAATTGGTTGCTCAAGAGCTTGGCGCACACTCTGTATTGGGTGATAGCTTTGAGTGGCATGACATCACTTGGGTGGTTGCAGAGATAGATGATCATAAAGTCGTCAGGTTGGGTTTATGTTTACCTAAGACGACTTTAGAAGAGGATATCAGTGAAGCTTAATTGTGGACTTCTTGTAGCAAGATAACCGCTTGAGTACGATTTTTCACATCCAGTTTACGGAAGATGGCCGTCATATGTGCTTTGATGGTCGCTTCCGAAACATTCAATTCATACGCGATTTGCTTGTTAAGCAAGCCGTCAGAAAGCATCCCTAATACCTTGTATTGCTGAGGCGTCAGTGTGGAAATCTTTTCTGCAAGGTCGCTACACGCTGCATTATTGGTGATAAGCCCTTCAGGGAAGAACGGGTCGCCATTCAGCACTTGATTCAGTGCACTCACCAACTCACGCATATCACTCGACTTAGGAATAAAGCCAAACGCACCGTGGCTCTTCACCTGAGTGACCACGCTGGCATCTTCACTGGCAGAAACCACCACAATCGGTAGATCTGGGTATTCAGCGCGCAGTTGAATTAAGCCTGACATGCCATTGGCGCCCGGCATTTTCAGATCGAGCAGTAATAGATCCGGCTCGCCTTCTTTCTTTAGCAGAGTCAGTAAGGCATCGAGAGAATCGGCCTCAAGCAGGTTCGCACCACTGATCGCCATATGAACTGACTGAAACAGGGCGTTGCGAAAGAGAGGGTGGTCATCAGCAATGATGATGGTATAGGTCGAGTCCATGACGTTCATACTTTTAACAATTTAGTTAATATTTATTATCATCCTGATTGAGTATGTGGACAATATCTATGCATTAAAAGTCTGAACCATATCGACTTTTATCCCCGGAATAAGAAAGCGTTACTCTGAATAGCAAAAAAGCCGCACTGCCATCTCGTTACGGAGGGGCGGTGCGGCTTTCGATTCGGCTTATATTTTAGTGAATATTGCCGTTATAGCTGGTGGTTTTGCATGTGTTTTAAGAATACATCGGCAGGCATAAAACCGGTTACACGAGCATTTGGAACATGGTTACCCTCGCCATCCCAGAACTCAATCGTCGGTAAGCCAAGTACCTGTAATTGTTTAAGCAGTTCAATGTCTTGAGGCATGTTTCTCGTTACATCGGCTTGTAGCAGTACAAAGTCAGAAAGCTTGTTTTCCACATCAGCTTGATGGAAGGTGTACTTCTCGAACTCTTTACACGCCACACACCAATCGGCGTAGAAGTCGAGCATCACAGGCTTACCGAGTTTCTTCGCTTCGATGAGCTGGATTTCTAGCTCTTCAACCGTGTTGATGCGTGCAAATTGGATGTGCTGTTGTTCTACCGTTACGCTCTTCTCCGCAAACCAATAGTTCAATGCAGGCTGTGCCGAAGCAAACAAGCCAAGCATCGCGATGATGCCTACCGCACTCTGCTTCCAGCCGCCGAATGGCAGTGCATTCTTGCTATGGTACAGCCAACCAAAGGCGATGAAGCCAAGGCCAGACCAAAGCACGGTTGCCCACAATTCAGGAATGATGCGCTCTAGCAGGAAGATAGGTGCTGCCAGCAAGATAAAGCCGAATACGATCTTCACCTTGTCCATCCAGCTGCCCGCTTTAGGCAATAGCTTATTACCAAATACCGCAACTAAAATCAGCGGAATACCCATACCCATGGCTAATGCATACAGAGCAATCGCACCGGTAAATAGGTCGCCACTCTGAGCCACATACAGCAGCGCGCCTGACAATGGCGCCGTGGTACAAGGTGAACACACCAAGCCAGAGATAGCGCCCATTGCGAATACGCCCAAGGTATTGCCACCTTGCTGCTTATTGCTTTGATTGTTGAGCCAAGTTTGAATGCTGCTTGGCAGTTGCAGGTTATAAACGCCAAACATCGACATTGCTAACGCCACGAACAGAACACTCAGCGCGATCAGCACGTAAGGGTGCTGCATCGCGGCTTGGAACTGCATGCCTGCTGAAGCAACCACTAAACCTAATAAGGTGTAGGTTAACGCCATGCCTTGCACGTAAATAAAGGACAGCATCAGCGCGCGACCTTGGCTGAGCTTGCCACCACCTAAAACGATACCCGTTAGAATCGGATACATAGGCAGTACACACGGCGTAAAGGCTAAACCAACACCGAGTGCTAAGAATAATAGAGGGGTCCACCAACTGTCACCGAGCTTATCGGCTAAGCCTGCTTCTTTTGAAACTGGGGCATTTGGCTGTTGAGTCGTGTTGCTTACAACGTCTGCTTTCGGAGATGTTGGTTGCGTAGAAACATCGGTTTCGTTGCTAGCAGAAGAGGAAGCTTGTGAGTCACTACCTTGCGAATTAGCAGAACCTGTTGCTGTGAAAGGTTCAATGTCGATGACACGAATCTCTGGTGGGTAGCAGAAACCTGCGTCCGCACAGCCTTGATACTTAACGATCAGCTGTGAGCCATCTTGGTAACTCTGCAGAGGAACTTGCACGAATAACGGTTGAGTATAAATGCTCACCTCACCGAAGAATTCATCTTGGTGCGGCTTACCATCTTCTAATTCAACATTACCGATAGCGAGATTTTGCCCGGTGAACGAGAGGCTATGTTGATAGAGGTAGTAGCCCTCTTTTACTTGCCAGTCGAGAAGGACTTTGTCGTCTTGCTGGTAGTAATTGAAAGGGAAAGCTTGGTCTACAGGGACAAAACCATTGTTATTGCCTCCGAAGCTTGGCTCGGCGTTGTCGTTTCCAAATAGCGCCCACGCAGGCTGGGTGAATAGGGAAACACAAACAAAAAGTAATGTGGCAAGTCGTCGCATACTATTTAGTCATCAAAATGGAGTTGAAGGTATCTTAACTCAATCAGACCGTAATAGTTTGCTATTAGTTTCATCGGCAAACAAATATCCCCTAAGGCGGGATAGCGACTTTACTGGGTAATCGAGAGGGGATCTGTAGTTCAACTTGAGTCACTTGCCCTTGTAAAATAGACATTTAGGCAACACCCAAGCGTGCTTTTACGACTTGTTCGCAAGCATCAATATTCATCGTATCTTTTGGAATAATAAGCACAGTATCATTGCCGCCAACGGTGCCGATAATCTCAGTATGTGGGTCGATATCAACTAATCTTGCGACTAATTGCGCACAACCTGGATGAGTTTTTACGATGACCATCGCTTGGTTATGAGTGATGAATTCGATTTGCGATGAGATGGATGCATCGACACGAACCGGTGCACTTTCAACCGTGATGCAGTAAACCTTTTTACCGCAAGCATTCTGAATTTTGACAACGCCAAGCTGTGACAAAATACGAGATACGGTCGATTGGCTGATACCTGTATAGCCAATATCGACAAGTTTCTCTCGCAGTTGATTTTGGGTCGAGAAGCTTTGTTGTTGTAGTAAGCGTTTGCACGCTGCAGTCAGTGTTTTATCTTCAGCTGAATACAAGCAACCGTGCTCAGTGATTGGGTTCATGAACAACTCCTTAAGGTCAACATGTGGTTATCGCTTGTCCATAGCGCCGAGCGTACTCCCAAAGCCGTAGAGTACGATTGTTAAATAGGGCTTACCGATGAATCCCGAAATAAAGAGGGAAGGTATGCGTGATGCATGATCGTCTATCCATTGAGTCTATCACTAAAGGATAGTTATCTTTTTGAAGGCGATCACCAAATAAAATTCTAGTTAATTGCTTTTATTTTGGAGTTTTATTCTTTTATCAAATGGATATTTATTCCAAGTTTGGCATAAATATCCATCGGTATTAGGGTGCTTTGGAGACCGTGATAATGGCGCTAAGGGTTAGCGAATTTCACTCATGATCTCGCGAGAGAATACTTTTTCACAGTAGTGACATTTTAGCTGCACGTTTTCCTGTTTTAGCTGCACTTTAAAGCTGCTTTCTACTGGCTCTCCGTGTGAAATACAGTTGCTATTCGGGCAAGAGTAGACACTGTTGATTTGGTCTGGCAGCACTAATGTTAGCTTGTTCACCACCTTGTACTCTTCAATCTGATTGACCGTCGCTTGCGGGGCGTACAGGGCCAATTGGTTAGCTTGTTCTTTGGTCAGAAAAATGTTCTCAATCTTGATAAGATCTTTATGGCCAAGCGCTGATGATGGCAAATTTAATCCCATGGTGATGCGCTGCTCGGTCTTGTGCAATTTAAACAACTTGAGGATTTTGATCCCAAGGTGAGCAGGGATGTGGTCAATGACGCTGCCGTTACGAATGGCTTCTACTTGTAGCTGAGTTTGTTTAACCATGACTGTTTCTCCTGCTTATAAAGTGTCGTTTAGAACTAGGGCTAATAGGGCTTCGCGAGCATACACACCGTTTTCAGCTTGCTCGAAGTAGTAAGCGTGTGGCGTTTTATCTACGTCGGTTGTGATTTCATCGACACGTGGTAGTGGGTGGAGCACCTTCATGTTTTGGCGAGCGTCTTTCAGCGTATCGGCCGTTAGAATGTAAGCCGATTTCATGTGCGCGTATTCTGACGCATCAAAGCGCTCTTTCTGTACGCGAGTCATGTACAGAACATCAAGCTCAGGCACCACTTCTTCAATGCTGCTATGTGTGCTGTATTGGATGCCCATCTCTTCCAGTTCTTCACAAATGTAATCCGGCATGGCTAGCACTTCTGGTGCGATAAAGAAGAAACGCACGTTATTGAATTTTGATAGTGCTTGCGTCAATGAGTGTACGGTACGGCCATATTTTAGGTCGCCAACAAATGCCACATTGAGGTTGTCGAGCGTGCCTTGCGTCTCGTAAATCGAGAACAGATCCAACAAGGTTTGCGTTGGGTGCTGATTGGCACCGTCGCCACCATTCACAATTGGCACACCGTTAGAGAACTCAGAGGCTAAACGTGCTGCGCCTTCTTGTGGGTGGCGCATCACAAAGGCGTCAACGTAAGAAGAAATAACCTGCACTGAATCGGCAAGTGTTTCGCCTTTTTTCGCCAGCGATGTGTTACCGCCATTATCAAAACCGATGACCGTGCCACCTAGGCGTTGAACTGCGGTTTCAAATGAAAGGCGAGTTCGAGTTGACGGCTCAAAGAAGCAGCTCGCCACTACCTTATTTTTCAGCAGTTCTGGATTTGGCTCTGCTTTAAGTCTTGCGGCAGTATCGACGATAAGCTCCAGTTCATCACGAGAGAGCTCTGGAATAGAGATGATGTGCTTGTTAAATAACGAATGCGCCATAACGGGTCTTCCTTTTTCTATGCATGCAGTCAAATTGCGGACAAAAAAAAGCCCCCTAAAAATAGGAGGCTTCGAAACGATCAATAGAGCAAAATAAAAATGACACCACCGCCACTCTTTGGCGTGTAGTTTGACAATTATGTGCGACAGAATTGCGGTTCATTTTTTGCTCTCTTTAGACAAATTGCGGAGGATTATACTCAGATAAAAAGGCCATGCAATACTTTCTGTAAAGTATTCATTTAATGGATTTTTATGCGAAATAGTATCGATTTCTAGCTTCTATTTAAGCCTTTGTTGGAACTGAGAATCTCAGGCTTTTTCAGGTAATAATCTTATCTAGTACATGAAAAAAAATGCGGGTTTTATCCAAGGTCAAAATCCCAAGAACGCCACCCGCATTTCCCTGTTATTGCACTTAGCTTGTCAATATCTTGCGAACAAGTGAGTGCTTAACTTTTTAATTTCTTAGCTGCCTAGTGTCGCAACCATTACTGCTTTGATGGTGTGCATGCGGTTTTCTGCTTCATCGAACACGATTGAGTATTCAGACTCGACCACTTCATCCGTCACTTCTACGCCATCTTTAAGCTGCGGATATTCAGCAGCAAGTTGTTTGCCGACTGTTGTATCTTCGCCGTGGAAAGCCGGTAGGCAGTGCATGAATTTCACATGTGGGTTGCCTGTTGCTTTGATCATTTCCATGTTCACTTGGTAAGGCATCATTAGGTTGATACGCTCAGCCCATGCTTCTTTTGCTTCGCCCATAGATACCCAAACGTCGGTGTATAGGAAGTCACAACCTTGCACACCTTCTTGAACATCTTCTGTTAGCGTGATTTTGCCGCCAGTGTGTTCTGCGATTTCACGACATTGAGCCAGTAGCTCTTCTTGTGGCCAGAATTGTTTTGGAGCAACAAGGCGAATGTCCATACCCATTTTCGCAGCGCCAACCATTAGAGAGTTACCCATGTTGTTGCGAGCATCACCTAGGTAAGCAAAGCTGATTTCATGCAGTTGTTTACCACGGCCGTATTCCGTCATGGTTAGGAAGTCAGCTAGGATTTGTGTTGGGTGGAATTCGTCAGTCAGACCATTCCATACTGGAACTCCAGCGTAAGCGCCTAGCTCTTCAACGATTTCTTGACCGAAGCCGCGGTATTCAATGCCATCGTACATACGGCCTAGAACGCGAGCGGTATCTTTCATTGATTCTTTGTGGCCAATTTGAGAGCCAGATGGGCCTAAGTAAGACACGCGAGCGCCTTGGTCGAATGCGGCAACTTCAAATGCGCAGCGAGTACGAGTTGAGGTTTTCTCAAAGATAAGCGCAATGTTTTTGCCAGTCAGTGTTGGCTGTTCGTAACCGTTGTACTTCGCTTTTTTTAGCTCCATAGAAAGATCTAACAAGTGTTGAATTTCGCGTGGAGTGAAATCTAGTAGTTTTAGGAAGTTACGATTGCGTAGGTTAAAAGCCATGATGTATTCCTTCTTAGATTTAGGCGCTTTCCTGTTACAGGGAAAGAAAATTCAAGAAAGCGCGATTCAATTTTTGTGTATTAATTTCAGTTCAAACGGTGATTCAGTTTTCTCGCAAGGTTTGAAAAGCTCGCGAGTAGATTAATCTTTGGTGATGTTGGTGCCCGCCAAGCCTTGCAGGATTTGCAAACCATCTTCGAGTGCGCCAATACCGACGACTTTGCCGCCTTGCTGAATGAACTCGCACGATGCTTCAATTTTTGGTCCCATAGAGCCTGCATCAAATTCGAATTGCGCCAGTTCACTTGGTGTGGTGCTGCGCAGTGCGTGTTGAGTCGGTTTGCCCCAATCAAGGTAAACAGCGTCCGCGTCGGTTAAAATAAGCAGTGCATCAGCATCCAGTTGTTTCGCTAAGAAAGCCGCTGACATGTCTTTGTCGATAACCGCTTCAACACCGACTAATTTGCCGTTCTCTTTTTTCACTGGGATGCCGCCGCCGCCAGTACAAATTACGAGGTGGCCTGCATCGATAAGTTGGGTGATCGCTTCGTGCTCAACAATGCCAGTAGGGCGTGGGCTTGGCACAACGCGACGGAAGTGTTGGCCGTCTGGTTTGACGATCCAGTGGAATTTCTCCGCCAACTCACGCGCTTCTGCTTCTTCGTAGATCGGGCCAATCGGCTTGGTTGGATCTGCGAATGCAGGATCGTTAGGATCAACGGTCATTTGCGTCAACATGCATGAGATGTTGCGGTTAGGCAGATAGTTCTTGAACTCTTGCATCAGCATGTAGCCGATCATGCCTTGAGTCTCACTGCCCAATACATCTAGCGGATATGGATTTACTTTTTTGTATTCCAAACCTTGCAGAGCCAGTAGACCAACTTGTGGGCCATTACCGTGCACTAGAACCACGTTGTACACTTTCGCGATTTCAGAGATGGTTTTAACCGCTGTTTCAATATTACGGCGTTGAACATCGGCTTCTAACGGCTCACCGCGACGAAGTAGGGCGTTACCGCCGAGTGCAACAACAACAGTTTGCTTAGTCATAATTGTGTTCTCTCATTTTGGCCAAGCTGAGATTATTTAAGATCATTCAACTTGGCCGTTTCGTCTTAGTGATTAGATACCATCACGCTCAATTGGGCAGCTCATGCAGCGTGCGCCACCGCGACCGCGGCCAAGTTCATCTCCAGGGATAGGAAGAACGGTGATGCCTGCTTTGTCGTATTTTTCATTGGTGTAGGTGTTGCCTTCGTAGCCAATCACGACGCCAGGTTTAACCGTTAGAACGTTGTTTGCATCGTTCCACTGCTCACGTTCTGCATGGAAGTTGTCACCACCGGTCGTGATTAGGTTTAGCTTGTCTACACCAAGTGCCTTTTCGATAGCCGTTACGAAGTAGCCCTCTTCTTTCACTTTCACTGCGCCAGACTCATCGCCAGTTAAGTTCCAGCACTGCACGTCTTTACTCACCACTTCAGGGTAAACAGAGAACGTATCTTCGTTCATGTGCGTCATCACGGTGTCTAAGTGCATGCAAGAGCGGTGTTTTGGTAGTTGCATTGCGATAACTTGTTTCGCTTGACCGTGTTTGAATAGGCTAGATGCTAAGTGCTCAACACCTTGTGCTGTTGTGCGCTCAGACATACCGATAAGCACCGTGCCGCGACCGATTACAAGTACGTCACCGCCTTCAATCGTTGAGTTGTCGTAGCTGATGTTTTCTTCATCGCCAAAGTATTTAATGAAGTCTTGGCCAGCGAATGTCGGGTGCCAGCGGTAAATAGCGCGAACGTGGTTGGTTTCACGTTGACGAGCAGGTTTTGCCATCGGGTTGATGGATACACCACCGTATACCCAGCAAGATGTGTCACGAGTAAATAGGTGGTTTGGTAGAGGTTCGATAATGAAGTCGGTTGGTGCGTGCATGCCTTGCATCATTGAAGATGATTTCATTGGCATCTCAGCGTAAGACAGACCGCCCGTTAGGATTTTTGCTAGTTCTAGGTTTGGTAAGTCGCCCAAGTAGCAGCGCACATCGTTAGCAAAGGTTTTGCCTAAGCGGTAATCAGAAACTTGATGATTCAAAAGCCAATCTTTCGCTTCTGGCACTGCTAGCGTGTCTGCTAGTAGGTCAGTAAGAAGAAGAACTTCAACACCTTGATCACGCAGCGTTTGAGTAAATGCGTCATGCTCTTTACCAGCACGTTCAACAGCCAGTACGTCATCAAATAGTAAATCGTGACAGTTAGAGGGTGTTAGGTGAGTCAGTGCGCGTCTTGGACGGTGAACTAGAACGCGACGTAATTGACCTATTTCAGAACCTACATAGAACTTACTCATGATCGTCTCTCTCTTATATATTTGAATTACTTTTATCGCTAAGAGTAATTATTTATTTTCAGTTGAGAAGAATGAATTATTTATTCATATCTCTTGTCTGGAATTAATATTACGCCTGCTAGTCAGGTATTCTTAGAGATCTATCACAAATCGTTTTTTATCCCGCAGCCCTTTAAAATTAAGGGTTTTAACAAACTTTATGCACTTTCAGTTATGAATAATACATTCTAAATAGTTAGCAGTTAGGGAACTTTATGCACGCTTTTTTGACGAAACTTACTAGAATCTAATTTACGAGGGATTATATGCAGAATAGTTTTATTGATAAGAGTGTACTTAGCTTGGAAGTATGCAGTGTTTTTATTTAGATATTTAATTTTGGATGTGGAATTAATTGTTTATTAACAAAGTAAATGCGAATAAAGCTGTTGCGGTCACATTTTAAAATCGGCTGTTTAAGTGTGTTTTTTGATAGAAAAGGGCATTAATCCTCGTCTGTTTATTAGGCTATTAATTACTTTAAATATAATTAACGCTAATAAGTGACTAACTATTTGTTTAAACATCATGGTTGAAAATAGAGTGTTATTTCATCAATAAAATTAGATGTTTAAAAGTAGGATTGATTCTTCTATTGCGAGTGCTTTGAGTTTAGTTGAGCTTGGCTACGAACAGAAGAACCTTGAATATCGCGTGTATGGCTTTGAGGAGCTGTTTCAGTGGCAGAGGGTTACATTGAGAGGGAACAATAAAAAGCCGCTGTGAGAAGCGGCTTTGGATGAGAAAGGAGTGAAGTGCTGTTAGTTAGATCAGCGCACCAATACTCAGTACAACAATGCAGAACACCATCAATATACCGACTAGTGGCATCACCCATTTAACCCAGCGCACGTAAGGGACACGAGCAATCGCCAAACCACCCATCACCACCGCGGAGGTTGGGGTGATTAGGTTCACCAAGCCAGATGCAGATTGGTACGCAGTGATAACCAAGTCACGACCTACGCCAGCAAAGTCGGCCAGTGGTGCCATGATTGGCATGGTCAGTACCGCTAAGCCAGAGGTCGATGGCACTAAGAACGACAGTAGAATCTCTAAGAAGAACATCACGTTAATGAAGATAACCGAAGAAAGCCCCGTTACCATCTGTTCTGCTGAGAAGAGAATGGTATCGGTGATCATACCGCGGTCCATCACCACTACGATACCACGTGCAATACCTATGATGAGCGCAACGCCAAGTAGGTCGCGGGCACCATCAATGAAGCTGGTGGTAAACTCTTCTTCGCTCATGCGAGCCACAATACCAACGATGATGGTTGCTGCTAAGAACATCGCTGAGATCTCAGCCATCCACCATCCAGCAACGGATACACCATAAATCATTACAGCGAACGAGCCACCAAAAATGGTCAGAATCAGTTTGCGAGTCGCGGTGAATTCAAGTTTTTCGCCGCTCGCATTACCTAAGAAGTGCGCTTTGTTCTCTTCGTATTTGTCGTAGACAATTGATGTTGTTGGATCGGCTTGAACCATTCTTGCGTAACGCATTACGTAGACAACACAAATACCCCAACCAATAATCAACATCGCAATGCGCAACACGATACCGTCTGTAAATGGAATACCAGAGGCGTTGGCAGCGATCACGGTTGCGAATGGGTTAATCGTTGAACCCAGCACCCCAATACCTGCACCAAGCAGTACGGTCGCAGCGGCAACAAGAGGGTCAAAGCGAGCTGCCATCATTACCGGCACTAGCAATGTATAGAAGGGCAGTGATTCTTCCGCCATGCCGTAGACGGTACCACCTGCGGCAAATAGCGCCATCAGTATTGGTATCATCAACTCTTCTCGCCCTTCTAAGCGGGCGGTGACGCGCTCGATACCGGCATCAATGGCACCCGTTTTGGTTACTAGCCCTAAGAAGCCACCAATGATTAAGATGAACAGCGAAACGTCGATAGCCGCCGCTTCATAGCTATTGTGGTCATAGAAGCCGTCAATAGGCGCGAGCAGTACATCAATCACGCCTTGAGGGTTACCTTCTACCGCTTGATAGGTTCCGGTTACGGGTACTTCTCGGCCTAGCTCTTCATTCATTGCACGGTCGTATTGGCCTGCTGGAACAATCCAGGTAAGCAGTGCGACGAACGCAATCAGAATAAATAGAATGGTGTAGGCAGAAGGGAATTTAAAGTTGGCAAAGAAGCCGCCCTTTTTTTTCTCGCTTGGTATCGTTTGAGTTGTCATGGCTATCTCCTTACATCATCTTAAATAGAAGTGATGTGAATTAGCGACTAATGATTTATAGATTGTAAATACACGGACACTTATAAAGCACTCAACGATATAAAGTTGCTGACTTTAAATTAAGGTTGTTTTTATATTTACTAATCCAAATGAAGTTAGATTTAATTTAGCTGCGGTTATTTTATTCCTTACTCCGGTATTTAAGTTTGGTGCTGTTCACAAAAATAATGGCTAATAAAAGGGCTAAAAAATGGCAGAAAATCGTCAAGGTTTTTTGGTTAGTTAGCTTGGATTAATATTCGTTGTGGATTAACTGGAAGTGGAAGGAGATTGATTTGGTAGGTGTTGTTTATGATTAGACAGAATAATCTTGGAATTTTATTCAAACTTTATTTTTAGGCGGTTTTTAAAGTTTATAATGGTTATTTGATGCGTATCAAATAACACATTGAGCAGAAAACAAAAAAAAGGAAGCCGAAGCTTCCTTTTAAATGTTCAATCACCAGCGAATGTTAGATAAACAGACCGCCGAATGCGAAGCCGAGTGCTACCGCAGTACTGATTGTTACCACACCTGGAATGAAGAATGGGTGGTTGAATACGTAGTTACCGATACGCGTTGAGCCTGTGTCATCCATCTCAACCGCTGCTAGTAGCGTAGGGTAAGTTGGAAGTACGAACAGCGCACTTACCGCAGCAAAAGAAGCAACGGCTGTTAGTGGTGCTACGCCAATCGCTAGTGCTGCAGGCATCAGTGCAACTGTTGTTGCACCTTGAGAGTAAAGCAGCATAGAAGCGAAGAACAGAACAAGAGCCAGCATCCATGGGTAGTCAGCCAGTAGAGCGCCTGCTACGTCTTTGATTTCAGCAACGTGTGCGTTTACAAACGTTGAACCTAACCAAGCCACACCAAGTACACATACACATGCCGTCATACCAGAACGGAACGTTGGTGCTGAAGAAATCTTCGCTGCATCAATCTTAGTGAACATCACGATAGCCGCTGCTGCTGCCAGCATTACAGACATGATCGCTTCGTTACGACCTAGCGCCGGGTTTTCAATTAGGCCAACAGAGCTAGAGATAGCCGCTGCGTAACAAACCACGAAACCAATTGCAGCTAGGAAGATGTACGTTGCTTTCTTCGCTGTAGGTAGAATTTCGCGTTTCTCTTCTGTTGCTAGCTTGATTAGACCTTTCTCTAGACGTTCTTGATAAACAGGATCGTCTTTCAATTCGCTACCCATGTAGTTAGCAACAACCGCACCAACCATACAAGCGATGAAGGTTGTTGGGATACAAACCATCAATAGCGTTAGGTAATCAACACCAAATGGTGCCAACATTGCTGCGAAAGCCACAACTGCAGCCGAGATTGGCGAAGCTGTGATAGCAATTTGAGAAGCGACAACTGCGATAGACAGTGGACGAGAAGGACGAACACCTTGGCCTTTCGCTACTTCTGCAATAACAGGAAGCGTAGAGAATGCTGTGTGACCAGTACCCGCCATTAATGTCATTACAAAGGTCACAATCGGCGCGTAAAAGGTGATGCGTTCAGGGTGTTTACGCAAAAAGTTTTCGGCAATTTGTACCAACCAGTCCATACCGCCAGCAACTTGCATTGCAGCAATTGCGGTGATAACTGACATGATGATCAAGATTACGTCGATCGGGATGAAAGATTGGCTTGTTGGAACGCCAAGAATAAGTGAAAGGGCAATAACACCAGCACCACCGGCAAAACCAATACCGATACCGCCAATTCTGGCCCCCAAAAAGATAAAGAGCAGGACGACAAACAGTTCTACTGCAATCATAAGTAACACCTCATTTAGATTTTATTATGTGAACATTCGCCGCTGGAATGTTCACATAATAGTTCTATGGTTTAGATTCAATTTGGCAAAAGCGCAACCAACGGAAATCCACAAAATAATCATGGTTAACCGTATTGGAGCCTAAAAAAGGGCTCCGTTTGGAACCCTTTCTCGCTAACTTTATTCGTAGCGCTTCGCTTTATACTGAGGATGCATCAAATTTTCAACAGAGAAAATGTCATCAAGTTCTTCTTCGGTTAATAAACCGCGCTCTAGAACCACATCACGAACGCTCTTACCTGTCTCAGCACAGATCTTACCAACAATGTCACCCTCGTGGTGGCCAATGTATGGGTTTAGGTAAGTGACGATACCGATAGAGTTAAATACGTGCGCTTCACATACTTCTTTGTTTACCGTAATGCCGTCTACACACTTGTCGCGCAGGTTCACACAAGCGTTTGTCAGAATGTCTAGAGACTCAAACATGCTTTGTGCAATAACAGGTTCCATTACGTTCAGTTGAAGTTGACCACCTTCCGCAGCGAAAGAAACCGTGTTGTCGTTACCTAGAACTTTGAAGCAAACTTGGTTTACTACTTCAGGTACAACTGGGTTTACTTTAGCAGGCATGATTGAAGAACCTGCTTGCAGTTCAGGTAGGTTTAGCTCGTTCAAACCAGTACGTGGACCTGAAGAAAGTAGACGCAAGTCGTTACAGATCTTAGATAGCTTAACTGCTAGACGCTTAAGTGCGCCGTGCGTCATTACGTATGCGCCACAGTCAGACGTTGCTTCGATTAAATCTTCAGCCGCTACACACTCTAGGCCTGTTACTTCTGCGAGGTGTTTCACTGCTAGGCCTTGGTAACCCGGTGCTGCGTTCAGACCTGTACCGATAGCCGTTGCGCCTAGGTTTACTTCAAGCAGTAGTTTTGAAGTGTATTCTAGGTTTTTGATTTCTTCATTGATGGTTACAGCCCAAGCGTGGAACTCTTGGCCAACCGTCATTGGAACTGCGTCTTGAAGCTGAGTACGACCCATCTTCAAAATCGTGTTGAATTCTTGGCTCTTAAGCTCGAATGCACCTTTTAGGTATTCGATCGCATCAATCAGTTTACGAACGCTGTTGTAAACAGAGATACGGAAGCCAGTTGGGTAAGCACAGTTTGTAGATTGGCTGCGGTTTACATGGTCGTTCGGGTTGATGAACTCGTATTGGCCTTTTTCTTTGCCCATAAGTTCAAGAGCCACGTTCGCAACAACTTCGTTTGCGTTCATGTTTACAGAAGTACCAGCACCACCTTGGAAAACGTCCGATGGGAACTGATCCATGCACTTACCCGTGTCTAGAATTAGGTCACAAGCTTGGATGATGTATTTAGCCACTTCGCTTGGAATTACACCTAACTCTTTGTTTGCTAAAGCCGCCGCTTTCTTAGTCATCACCATACCGCGAACGAATTCAGGTACATCTGAGATCGTTACATTTGAGATGTTGAAGTTTTCAACTGCGCGTAGAGTGTGGATGCCGTAGTAAGCATCAGCCGGAACATGACGTTGACCTAATAGATCTTCTTCGAGACGAGTAGCTTGAGGAGCTTCAACTTGAGCTTCTGATTGAGTAGCCATAACAGGATCCTTAGAGAATTATTCTGATTATATAGTTAGTTATTAGCCTATTCTGTGTGCAAATACTCCGTTCGCTAGAATATTGGGCTGATAAATCCGTCCTGACTTATGTGGCACATGATACTGTACTTAGCGCATAAAAATATTAAGTGGATCACCTTTTTCGGTTTTGTTTCGTCAATATTTTGCAAAGTTATTCTTGGTCAATAAACACGCTTATTTACAGGATAAATTTGAGATTGTTAGGGCTTTCAGCGTAAACTGCAAGTAACAAAGGAGGGCGTGTGTTTCCTATCTTATTATTACTATTTATCTTCGTACCCATCATTGAGATTGGGCTATTTATTCAAGTTGGTGGCTTCTTAGGATTGTGGCCAACTATTGCGTTGGTTTTGATCACTGCATTTGTGGGTGCATCGCTGGTTCGTAGCCAAGGCATTCAGACACTTATGTCTGTGCAAGGTCGTTTGCAACAAGGCGAAATGCCAGCACAACAGATTCTTGAAGGCGTGATGCTTGCAGTTGCCGGTGTATTGCTGCTGACTCCGGGTTTTATGACGGACGCACTCGGTATGTTGGTATTATTGCCAGCACCAAGAGCGATGATTGCCAAGAAAATGATGGAAAAAATGGTGGTGACTAATATGTCTGGCGGTTTCCATGCGGGTGGGCAAGCTGGTTTTGGCCAGAGCCCATTTGGACAAGACCCATTCAATCGCGATCCATCTGATCAATCAAAAGACGGCAACACCTTTGAGGGTGAGTTTGAGAAGAAAGACGACGACAACGATCGTAATCGCTTAAACTAATTAATCTTTTTTCTCTTTAGATAGAGGGAAAACAGAAAAGGCTCTTACCTTTATCCTTCGCAAGAAAGTGATAATGGTAAGAGCCTTTTTTATTGTCTGTCGTCTGTTGTTGCTTATTGTCTATTGATAACAGATTAGTTTGAGTGTTCGGTTATACCGCGCCTTCAAAACCCATTTGTCGCCATGCTTCAAAAGCAATGATTGCCACTGCGTTAGACAGGTTCAGGCTGCGCGCGTCTGGCATCATTGGAATACGAATGCGTTGTTCCATTGGCATACTTTCGATGAATTCAGCAGGCAGCCCGCGAGTCTCTGGGCCAAACATCAACACATCACCTTGTTGGAATTTTGCATCAACGTGGTGACCTGTCGTTTTAGTGGTGCAGGCAAAGATGCGGAAGTCACCCTCGCGTTCATTCTCAAGATACTCAAGGAAAGCTTCTAGGTTCTTGTGACGCTTAACTCGCGCAAGGTCGTGGTAATCCAAGCCAGCACGACGAACCTTCTTCTCTTCAAAATCAAAGCCAAGCGGTTCAATCAGGTGCAGGTTTGCGCCGCAGTTAGCACATAGGCGGATGATGTTACCCGTATTGGGTGCAATTTCTGGTTCGTATAGAGCGATATCAAACATGTTGGTTCACAAGAGTAATCAAAGATAGCCCGAGTATACGGTGGCAAGCTGAGTGAGTACAGTTCACCACCATTCGCTTACGCTTTATTCGCGAGTGCTTGTGCGTAGTTTTCAGCAACCGCCTTCCAATTCACCACATTCCACCATGCGTTGATGTAATCAGGACGACGGTTTTGGTAGCTGATGTAGTAGGCGTGTTCCCAAACATCGAGCGCGAGAATCGGTTCGCCATCACTCGCCACGGTATCCATCCACGGATTATCTTGGTTCGAGGTTGAGATGATCTTCAGTTGCCCTTGCTCTACCACTAGCCAAGCAAAGCCGGAGCCAAAGGTATTGATCGCCGCTTGGGCGAACTGATCTTGGAATGTCTCGAAATCACCGAAGGTACTCTTGATAGCCTCACCAAGCTCGCCCGTAGGTTCACCACCACCGTCTTGCGACATGCAATTCCAATACAAGATGTGATTGTAGTAGCCGCCGCCATTGTTACGCACGGCAGGGCTGTGCTGAGATATGTTGGCAAAGATCTCGGTCAGAGATTGCTGTTCTAGCTCGCTGCCAGACACTGCCGCAACAAACTTATCGTAGTAGGTTCTATGGTGCTTGCTGTAATGCACTTCCATTGTCTTAGCGTCAATGTAAGGCTCTAGGGCATCGTAAGCGTAGGGTAAAGCAGGGAAAGTGTGCGACATGGTAAATCCTCCTTAATTAGAGGATTTACCATAATGATAATAACAATCATTATCAACTGTGATCTTTGTGGGGGTATTACACCGGTAAGATAGGCAGCGTGATTTCGAGTTGTAATCCACCGAGCTGGCTGCGGGTTGCGGTGATGGTTCCGCTGTGTTGGCGAATCGCACTTTCAGTAATGGTTAATCCAAGCCCTGTGCCGCCAGAGTTTCTGTCACGCGCTGTTGAGACACGGTAGAAAGGTCTGAAGATAGAATCGAGTTCATCCTCTGGAACACCATCACCATTATCATTGACGCAAATTGTTAGCTGATCTTGAACCACATGGAACTGTACATCCACTTGGTCTTTACCGTAGTAGATGGCATTGCGTGTAATGTTGTCTAGCGCACTCATCAGCAGTTTAGGGTTCCCCGAAATAGAGCGTTCTGGGATCTCCGAGAACGTCAGTTGTTTGCCCATCTGTTCGGCTTCAAACTCTGCGTCTTTTAAGATCTCTTCCCATAGGCTCGAGATAGGCTGAACCTCACGAGTAATATGGCTGTCGACCTGCATACGAGATAGCGTTAGCAGCTCACTGATCATCTGTTCCAAACGCTGTGCTTCGGTATCAATGCGTTCTAACTCTTGGCTCTCGCCTTGTTTACGAATCGCCAGTGCATTGGCCATGCGAAGACGTGTCAGTGGCGAGCGGAGCTCGTGTGAGATATCAGAGAGCAGGCGTTGTTGCCCCGAAATCATCTGGTTTACCGCTTCTACCATCTGGTTAAAGCTTTCACCAGCTTGTCTGAACTCTGAAGTACCTTTTTCGAGTGTTGGATCGACCTCGAATTGACCTTTCGCCACGCGTTGTGCCGCGCGTTCTAGCCTGCGAGCGGGTTGACTCAGTGCCCAAGCTAACCAAAGTAATAGCGGGGTACTCGCCAACATCACGGCAAGCAATAGCTGCAGAGGTCTATCAAACAGGCGCAGTAAGAATGGCGGTGGTTGGTTCCACTTCACTCCGGCATACATCAGCAACTCTTCACCAGCGAGAGTAATTGGCACTGGCCCTGCGACCATGTAGTGTCCGTAGAGTTTTTGCTTCGGTATCTCAGGGTTATCAATCGAGGTAACAAAGTTACGAATCGCCTTTAGCTTATAGTCTGAATGCCTTTTCGAGGTAAGGACTGCGCCCTCAAGATCGGTCAGGTAGATGCGAGCTCTAGAATCCTTGCGGCTGCGTGGCGCCTCCAGTTGGAAGACAATCTTGCCCAGATTAGGTTCTTTGGCGTAGCGTTTCTCTGTGATTTTAGCGATACGCTCGAGTTTATCGAGGTGATCTGCGGGCACATCTCGCGCGACTCGAGGGTCTAAATGGGGAAGTGACAGCACCGACAAAAGCACCAGTAACATGGTGAACCAAAAGATAGCAAAGATACGTCCATATAAGCTGGTGATTTTAGGTATACGCATTAATCTTCCTCTACCAATAAGTAGCCACGGCCTCGTAAGGTTTTGATGCGTGATTTGCCGTCAGTGCGCTCAGGAATCTTCTTACGTAGATTAGAGATGTGCATGTCTATCGCGCGGTCAAACGCTGCGAGCCTTTTACCCAGCACATCCAAACTCAATGCTTCTTTGGTGATCACTTGCCCTGGGTTTTGGATAAGGTGACTCAGTAGGGCGAACTCGGTTGTGGTGAGGTCGATGAGCTCCCCATTGCAGTAGGCTTCTTGTTTGCCAGGGAAGACTTCGATGTCTTGATATTGAACTCTATCACTGGCCGCCTTAGGTGCGGTGTTGGTTTGAGTACGACGCAAGATAGCTCGAATACGAGCTAACAACTCTCGGTCACTGAAAGGTTTAGGCAGGTAATCATCCGCGCCAAGTTCAAGACCAATCACACGGTCGATCTCTTCGCCTTTTGCGGTCAGCATCAGCACTGGTGTTTCCCAATTTTCTCTCAGTTTCTTTAGTGTTTCCATGCCATTAAGACGCGGCATCATCACATCCAAAAGAATCAGGTCAATCTCATCATTGATAGCTTCCAGCCCTGCATAGCCATCATTGGCTTCGGAAACAGTGAAGCCCTCAAAGCTCAGAATGTCTTTGAGTAAGCTGGTTAACTCGGTGTCGTCATCAATAAGAAGAATGTTCGCCATTGGGAAGCCTTAATCGGTTATCTACTATTTACAGGTTAATAATACTGCTAATTATTCGTCAACTTTCACTCTTTACGATTCTTTACGCTTTCTAAACGTCACTTTACGAGGGAAAGACTAATCTATATCTAAGCGCTGAGAAACAGACGCAACACATGACTTATTATACCGAATTGAGGCAACAATTATGAAAATGACTAAGAAACTTGTACTAGCAGCTGCGGCACTTCCACTAATGTTAGGTACAGCAAGCGCGTATGCTTACGGTGGTGGTGATAAAGGTGACCACAAAGGTATGCACGACAAGTGTGGCGGTTTCGATAAAAAAGTAATGCGCCAACTAGACCTAACCGACGCTCAAAAAGAACAGTTAAAAGAGATGCGTGAAGCAGACCGTGCTGAGATGAAAGCAAAGCGCGGTGCAAACAAAACGGCAAAAATGGCGCAAATGAAAGCGCATCACGAAAAGGTTCAAGCATTGGTACTTGCTGACAACTTTGACGAAGCAGCAGCAAACGACCTAGCAAGCCAAATGGTTGAGAAGCAAACTGAGCGTCGCGTAGCAATGCTTAAGAAGCAACACCAAATGATGAGCGTACTAACGGCTGAGCAAAAGACTCAACTGAAAGAAATCCAACAAGAGCGCATGACTAAGTGTGCTGACAAAATGGGAAAACGCATGAACAAAGACAAGTAATTCATTGCTTGAAAAATCAGCGTTGAATGAAAGTGTTTAGAAAGAAGCGGCCGAGTGTCGCTTTTTTTGATCCTTAAAAATGAATGTTTTACATCATGGCTGTCATATTCAATTGGTGGTTTGCAGGTTATACTTTGTGCTATCAGTCACTTTATAGCCAAGTTATGAAACAAGAATACGCACGTTTAGTTACGCTCGCCGCTTGGGCAGCCACCACCATCGCCACTATTTTATTGATAGTGAAAGTCGCAGCTTGGTGGGTGACAGGTTCCGTGAGTCTGTTGGCTTCCGTCGTGGATTCAATGCTGGATATCGCGGCCTCTGTCGTTAACCTTATCGTGGTTCGTTACTCTCTGCAGCCTGCCGACAAAGAGCACACCTTTGGTCATGGTAAGGCTGAATCTCTCGCTGCATTAGCGCAGGCAATGTTTATTTCAGGCTCTGCATGTTTCCTTATTCTCAATGGTATTGAACGCTTCTTCCGACCTCATGAACTGAACTCTCCAGAAATTGGTATCTACGTCAGCCTGTTCGCGATAGTGATGACGTTTGGTCTGGTTCGTTTCCAAAAACATGTGGTCAACAAAACGGGCAGCCAAGCAATTGCAGCCGATTCATTGCACTATCAATCAGACCTTTATATGAACGCTGCGATCATGCTGGCACTGGCATTGAGCTGGTTTGGGATTGGTCAGGCGGACTCAGTATTCGCGGTGGGTATCGGTATCTACATTCTGTACAGCGCTTATCAAATGGCGATGGAAGCGGTTCAGTCTCTGCTTGATCATAAGCTGCCAGATGATGAGCTAAAACAGATTAAAGAGACATCATTGAGCGTGGAAGGCGTGCTGGGTGTGCATCAATTACGAACGCGTCGCTCGGGGCCAATACGCTTCATCCAACTGCATCTAGAATTGGAAGATAATATCCCACTAATTGAAGCGCATCGCATTTCTGACGAAGTAGAGGCTAAGCTTATCTCCGTGTTCCCTGATGCTGATGTATTAATTCACCAAGACCCGTATTCGGTCGTATTTGGACCAGAGAAGCAGCAGAAATTCCACTCGTGGTAATGCGTGCTAAAAATCAGCGGGCAAATGGTAAGTGAGTGGCTTTTGAACTAAAGTGAGTAAAAATTACTAACTGTTAGGTGATTCAAAAACCACCTTAGTAACAATTAATGTTGATTCTGATGTGAATCAACAAAGTTATTGAGTAAAACTGTAATACTCTTACAGAAGTAGAAATGTTACATAATTTTACGCGATTTGAGTGCTATTCCTGTTGAGGAAATGTAACATAACGCACAAATATAGATTTAAAATCTTGTTGATATACAATCAGCAAGAACAAGAATTGAATAATAGATTCCCAAAAATCGAGGGTGAGCATGATTAAGAAGATCGGTGTTTTGACCAGTGGTGGTGACGCTCCAGGTATGAACGCAGCAGTTCGCGGCGTTGTTCGTACTGCGTTATCAGTTGGCATTGAAGTTTACGGTATTTACGATGGCTACCAAGGCCTTGTTGAAGACCGTATCGAAAAGCTTGACCGTTCAAGCGTATCTGACGTGATCAACCGTGGTGGTACTTTCTTAGGTTCTGCACGTTTCCCTGAATTTAAAGACGTTGCTGTTCGTGAGAAAGGCATTGAGAACCTTAAGAAACACGGTATCGAAGCACTTGTTGTTATCGGTGGTGACGGTTCTTACATGGGGGCTAAGAAGCTGACTGAAATGGGTTACCCATGTATTGGTCTTCCAGGCACAATCGATAACGATATCGCGGGTACTGACTACACAATCGGTTACCTAACAGCGCTTAACACTGTTATTGATTCAATTGACCGTCTACGTGACACGTCTTCTTCTCACCAACGTATTTCTATTGTTGAAATCATGGGCCGTCACTGTGGTGACCTTACGCTTATGTCAGCAATCGCGGGTGGTTGTGAGTACATCATTACTCCAGAGACTGGCCTAGATAAAGAACAGCTTATCAGCAACATCCAAGATGGTATTGCGAAAGGTAAGAAGCACGCAATCATCGCTCTAACTGAGCTAATGATGGATGCTAACGAACTGGCTAAAGAGATCGAATCTTCCACAGGTCGTGAAACTCGTGCAACGGTTCTTGGTCACATCCAACGTGGTGGTCGTCCTACTGCATTTGACCGTGTATTGGCTTCTCGTATGGGTAACTACGCTGTTCACCTTCTTCAAGAAGGTCACGGTGGTCGTTGTGTGGGTATCGAGAAAGAAGAACTTGTTCACCACGACATCATCGATTGTATCGAGAACATGCAGAACCCAGACCGTTCTGAGCTGTTCCGCGTTGCAGAAGAGTTGTTCTAAGCCACGCTTAGCGTTCTCTTAAAGAATTTAAAAACCGCTGATTATTCAGCGGTTTTTTTGTGCCTGCCGTTTGGGTTTCAGAAACGACAGGTAATAAAAAAAGGCCAACCTAAGTTGACCTTTCATCTAATCTAAACGGTGAGGTTTAAATTAAGCTTTTGCTTCAGCTGCTGCTTTAGCGATAGCTGCGAAGCTTTTCGCGTCTAGAGCTGCGCCGCCAACTAGAGCACCGTCGATGTCTGGTTGTGCGAAGTAAGCTGCTGCGTTTTCTGGCTTAACAGAACCGCCGTATTGGATAACAACTTTCTTAGCAACTTCTTCAGATTTCTCTGCGATGTGTGCACGGATTTGAGCGTGGATGCGTTGTGCATCTTCAGCTGTAGCTGCTTTACCAGTACCGATAGCCCAGATTGGTTCGTAAGCGATGATAGCGCCTTCAAGAGCTTCAACACCTTGAGTGTTGATAACAGCGTCAAGTTGACGAGCACATACTGCAACAGTTTCGCCTGCTTCGTTTTGTGCTTCAGATTCACCGATACAAAGAACTGGAGTTAGGCCGTTCTCTTTTAGGAATGCGAATTTCTTAGCTACGAACTCATCTGATTCGTTGTGGTATTCACGACGCTCAGAGTGACCGATGATGATGTGAGATGCGCCGAACTCTTTAAGCATTGCTGGAGACATGTCGCCAGTGAATGCACCGCTGTTGTTTAGGTCAGAGTTTTGAGCACCTAGGATGATCGCGCTGCCCGCTTCAGTAAGCGTACGCTCTGCTAGATCAACGAAAAGTGCTGGTGGAGCAACTGCTACGTCTACGCCTGTTACGCCTTCAAGTTCAGCGTTAAGACCGTTTAGTAGATCAACAACCATTTCTTTGCTGCCGTTTAGTTTCCAGTTACCCATAACTACAGGATGACGCATAGGAATATCTCCAAAGTATTTAAATAAATCGAATGTAAAAAAGTAAACTTTATTACGAAATAATATAACAGATTAATATCAACAGATCATGACTGTGGTCATGACTTTCTTGGATCTTACTCAATGGTCAGAGTAGATTTTGAGCATATATCAGTGATCCGGCAGACAGAATAATAGCTAACTTCTCGGATTTTTCATCGTTAGTTGTTATTAAGGGACAAACGATTGCGTTAACAACAGGAAGTAACAATGCCGAATCTAGTTCTAGAGTACTCCAATTCAGTGGATGAGCGAGTAAATATCCAAGGCTTACTGGAAGATCTCCACCAAGTCGCTCTCACATGTGGCTTGTTTGATGTGCCATCAGTGAAATCTCGTTCACTGCGTTGCCATAATTGGTTGGTCGGTGATGAGGAAGATAGTGTAGACTTTATTCATATCAGCTTTGAGTTACTTTCGGGACGAACGGAAGAGCAAAAGCGAGAATTGTCACGATCGTTAATGCAGATCCTGCAAGAACAAGCGAGTCATGTAAGAAGCTTAACGGTGAATATTCGTGATATGGATAAAAGTTGCTTTCAAAAAGTAATAAACTAACCATTGCTGCTGACTTTTAGCGGCGTATAAATTTGAGTATTTAAGATGTCGATGAAAGAATTACTGCTCTCTTTCAAGGGGAGAATTGGTCGTAAGACTTACTGGATTTGGAATGTTTTCTACTACATAGCGATTACCGGTTTTGCTTCAGGTATCTCTGTGTTGTTCCCTGCTTACTCTTATATCCTGCTACCAATCATCCTATTGATGCTTGTGATCCCAGACCTTGCGGTAACCGCTAAGCGCTGGCACGACCGCAATAAGTCTAATTACTGGCTACTATTGAATGTGCCATTAGTATTGGGTCGTTTAGCTTCGCCAATGGTTGCAACGACGACAGAGTCGGTATCGCCAATTCATATGGCGGCAACCGTCGCGGCATTAGTGTGTGGTTTCTGGATTCTGATTGAGTGTGGTTTGTTGAAAGGTACAGAAGGCCGTAATGACTACGGCGAAGACCCATGTGAATATTGAACAGCGAACCAATAAGAAGGGGGCATTACGCTCCCTTTTTCTTTTTAGTGCTTTGCTAATTTCAGTACATTTTAGGTTCGGTATTCGGCTTAAAAGGCACGACATTTTCAGGCAGAGATTCTTCAAAGCCGCAGCGCCCTTCGAGTGCATCTTGGAACTTACAGACCTGACAGCGCAGCTCTTGCATGAGTACGACATTGGCGTGGTGTGGGTTTTTACAACGGCTAACCACTAAGTCGATGTGACTTTGCTGCGCACGAAGTCGGTCTTGCATCACGTCTGAAGCCGAACAAATCATCTGTTCGCACATCTCGTGTTTGAATTGATTGAATGCTTTCGGGTCGCTTTTCGCGAGTTGGACAAGTTCATCAAAGGGTGGCAGTTTTTGAGCGGGTTGTGGATGCGCCATCATTCCTTCCTTAGCATTAAGCGTGTTTCATATGCTCTAAGCTTAAGAAAGAAATCTGTACAAATTTTAATCTATTTGTATTTTCTCAATATTGAGACGGTATTAGCCGATTACCTTTGCAATCAAAGGGCGGGTGTTAAGGTGTAAGTGCAGCGTCGTTCGCCAGCAATGATGTGCTCTGTACGGCTCACGTGACACTCATCTTTTAGTAACTCAGTAAACACGTTGAGCTCAGATTGGCACAGGCTAGGGCAGCGAGTTGCAGCCTTACAGATAGGGCAGTGGTTCTCAATCAAGATGTAGTGATCATCATGTTCTTGAAGCTCAGCCATGTAGCCTTCGTCTTCACGAAGCTGGGTGAGTTTTTTAAGCTTGCTGATGAGTGAATCACAGCCAGACAGCGCAGTTTGATACTGCTTAAGAGTGTGTTGTTCACGCTCGGCAGCAACCTTAGCCAGCCCTTCTTTACCAAATAGATTCTCGACAGCATCAATCACTTGAATGGTGAGTTCACCATGTCGGTCTGAAAATTGGTTATGACCTTGTTGAGTCAGGGACCAGTGGCGAGTCGGGCGACCCACTTTCACTTTCACATCATGAAACGCAAGAATACCGTCATCTTCCAGGCTTTGCAGATGTTGCCTTGCCCCCATTGTCGTCATGCCAAATTCTTCTGACAGTTGTTTCGCGGTTACCGCGCCTTGACGCTTAATGGTCTGTAAGATTCTGTCGCTTGTTTTCATACTATCCCTACCTAATGAACCTTACTATTATGAGGCAAGGTGTTTATAAAGCAAACCATTTACTATATTGATGATAATTTACTCTATAGATAGCGTTTTACTCTATTGGCTGCCATGGTCAGATTCTGGTGCGCTAATAAAACAAAAGGCTGATACTAGGTATCAGCCTTGGAATGTTCTGTTTCACCGAATTTAGGCTTACAGGATATGACCTACTACTTCTGGATCTTTACGCTCTAGGTAGTGGATAGATTTGATGCGGCGAATTGTACGGCAGCGGCCACGGATAAGCAGGGTTTCTGTGGTTGCGATATTACCTTGACGAGAAATACCTTCTAGCAAGTCACCCTTAGTGATGCCTGTTGCTGAGAATACAACGTTGTCGCTGCGTGCCATGTCTTCCATCTTCAATACGATACCCGCCGTTACGCCCATTTCTGCGCAGCGCTCAAGTTCAAGTTCACCGTGCTTGCGGTTCTCTTCTGTGTCGCCTTTCACTTCGTGGCGAGGTAGAAGACGACCGTGCATGTCGCCGTCGAGTGCGCGAATTACCGCCGCCGAGACCACACCTTCAGGTGCGCCGCCGATGCAGTACATGACGTCTACTTCACTGTCTGGCATACAGGTTAAGATAGAAGCCGCAACATCACCGTCTGGCACAGCAAATACACGAACGCCCATTGCTTGCATGTCGGCGATGACTTGATCATGACGAGGCTTAGCAAGCGTGGTTACGACTAGAGTATCAAGTGTTTTACCTAGTGCTTTAGCGATGTTTTCTAGGTTTTCTGTTAGTGGCAGTTCTAGGTCAATCACGCCTTTAGCGCCAGGGCCAACAACCAACTTTTCCATGTACATATCAGGCGCTTTAAGGAAGCTGCCTTTTTCGCCCGCAGCCAATACAGCCAATGCATTTGATTGGCCCATTGCTGTCATGCGTGTCCCTTCAATTGGGTCAACTGCGATGTCGACAGCGTCGCCGCCCACACCTACGTTTTCGCCGATGTATAGCATAGGTGCATCATCGATTTCACCTTCGCCGATAACAATCTCACCGCTAATTTCGGTTTTGTTTAATAGGCTACGCATTACTTCTACAGCAGCGCCATCTGCAGCGTTTTTATCGCCACGGCCAAGCCACTTGTAACCAGCTAGTGCTGCACCTTCTGTGACACGAGAGAATGACATTGCTAAATCGCGTTTCATGCGGACTCCAAAATTTTCAAAGGGGGAATAGAAATTTCGCGGCGAATTTTACCATATCCAAAAGGAAACGTTTGCCTTTTTGTTTTTTGGAGATTGCTCTCGATCAATTCGCAGTGGAAAACAGTTATTATTCATCAAAATAATCGGTTTGCCGTTGTGGCGGTAATCGTTCACGTCAATATTCGGTAAAAAGCGCTGTTTTTTTCATCGAATGGCGCAAAATATCGAATATATTGAGTGTTTATCCTTGCTCTGCTGAGTAGAATGGGGAAATAAGTGGAGTGAACCTTCACCATCAAACGGATAACTTAAAGGTAGGCCAGAATGTCTTTTGAAGTACTAGAGCAGCTAGAAGCAAAAATTCAAACAGCAGTAGATACAATTGCACTTCTTCAAATGGAAGTGGAAGAGCTTAAAGAAGAGAAACAAGCACTAGCAACAGAAGCTGGTGAGCTTAAAGCAAGCCGTCACGAGCTAGAGCAAAAAACTCAGCAAATGCAGGAAGAGCATTCAGCATGGCAAGATCGCATCCGTAACCTTCTTGGTAAAATGGATGAAGTAGAGTAATCGACTCTTCAGATTTAAAAAAACGCCCGCTACTCAGTAGCGGGCGTTTTTGTTTGTGTTCTTATGATTTGTTTTATTATTTGAAGCTGAGTGAGAGTTACTCGACCTCTTCTTCCTCGACATCCAAATCGAGTTCTACATCTAGAGGTTCGGCAGAAAGAATGATGCCAGTGTTGTCTGCGTAGAGGTAATCTTCAGGTAAGAAGGTCACGCTGCCAAAGTTCACTGGAACGTCTAATTCACCGACACCTTCTTGGCTCGCACCAACAGGGATAGAAGCCAAGGCTTGGATACCTAGGTTCATGTCTTCAAGCTCATCGACTTCACGAACGCACCCGTAAACCACAATCCCTTCCCACTCATTGTCTTCGGCAAGTAGGGCTATCTCAGCATCGATCAGCGCTTTACGTAGTGAGCCGCCCCCATCGATTAACAACACACGCCCCAGACCGTCTTGCTCTAGTACAGAGCGAATCAAAGCGTTGTCTTCAAAACACTTTAATGTCGTGATCTGTCCTGCGAAGGATGCACGTCCACCGAAGTTGCTGAACATTGGCTCCACGACATCAACTTGATCCAAATATATGTCGCACAGTGCTGAAGTGTTGTATTCCATTAGTATACCTTTTGAACAATGAGCTTACTTTGAGTATATCGGCGCTTGATCCCTTTGCAATGATTAGTCTCATTTAACTCAATAGAGTTTGAGCTACGACAACCCCTGCAAACAATAGGTTAGTGACCAGTGAGCATTTCACAATCACGGGCATCATTGGTGCAATTTGCGCTGGCTTTTCGGTTTCCCAAACGGCTTTGCCATGCTTGTAAACAATAATAATGCTCAGCAAAAACGGCAGGCTGATCCAGACCGGCTTTTCTTGAATAAGCAGGTAGATAGCGAAAGACGCAAGGGCGAGGCCAAGCAGAGCAAAATGATAGTGTTTGGCTTTGCGTTGTCCTAGGCGAACCGCCATGGTGCGCTTACCACATTCGCTGTCGTTTTCGATATCACGCATGTTGTTGATATTGAGTACCGCAACCGCCATCAAGCCACAGCCCAATGCCGGAAGGAATAGGCTTGGTTCAACATGGCCAGTGTGCAAGAAGTAAGTCCCTGAAACACCTAATAAACCGAAGAAGATAAATACCGATAAGTCGCCAAGGCCAATATAGCCATAAGGCTTATTACCGACGGTATAAGCGATGGCAGCAACAATGGCTAATATGCCTAACGCAATGAAAGATAAGATACTTTCAATCGAGGTTAAGGCATGAAAAATAAGAATCAGCCCAGCGACCATAGTAAACACGATGTTGAGGATGATCGCTTGCTTCATGGTTTTCGCTGTTACCGCGCCAGATTGCATGGCACGTGTTGGCCCCAGACGATTTTCGTTGTCTGTGCCTTTTACGGCGTCGCCATAGTCATTGGCTAGGTTCGATAAAATCTGTAATAGGGTGGCGGTTAAAAATGCCAGTAGGGCTATCGATAAAGAAAACTGACCACCGGCGAACGCTAAACTACTTCCTGTAAGAATAGAGACAAGTGCGAGAGGCAGAGTTTTTGGTCGTGCGGCATCAAGCCAGATCAGTAGAGATTGTTTCATCGTAGGTCTAATTCTTTGTAAGTCTTCGTTTCATACTGTGATTTGAGTATACGCCCATTTTTCGGGTAATAAAAAGCCCACTCGAAAGTGGGCCTTGAATTCGCTTATTAGCTGCTATTTCTTTGAGATAGAGCAATAAGTTAGAGTTTGGTGTGCTACAGGATGAAGCGGCTTAGGTCTTCGTCTTCAACGAATTCGCCAAGTTTCGATGTTACGTAAGCTTCATCAATCACTAGCTTGCTGCCAGCTTTGTCTGTTGCTTCGAATGAAATCTCATCCATTAGACGCTCCATCACTGTGTGTAGACGACGCGCACCGATGTTCTCAGTGGTTTCGTTTACGCGCCATGCTGCGTCCGCAATCTGGTTGATGCCATCTTCAGTGAACTCAATGTTGACATCTTCTGTTTTCATTAGGGCAATGTATTGCTCTGTTAGAGATGCTTTTGGCTCAGTTAGGATGCGTTTGAAGTCATGTGCTGATAGTGCTTCAAGTTCTACGCGGATTGGTAGACGACCTTGTAGCTCAGGGATCAGGTCAGATGGCTTAGCCACTTGGAATGCGCCTGATGTGATAAACAAGATGTGGTCAGTTTTAACCATACCGTGCTTGGTTGATACTGTGCTGCCTTCGATAAGAGGCAGTAGGTCACGCTGAACACCTTCGCGAGATACATCTGGGCCTGAACTGTCGCCACGCTTACAGATTTTGTCGATCTCATCGATGAATACGATGCCGTTGTTTTCAGCGTTGAAGATCGCGTTCTCTTTCAGCTCTTCTTGGTTCACAAGCTTCGCAGCTTCTTCTTCCGTCAGTGCTTTGAATGCGTCTTTGATTTTCATCTTACGCTTTTTCTTGGTGTCGCCCGCTAGGTTTTGGAACATGCCTTGCAGCTGGTTTGTCATCTCTTCCATGCCTGGAGGTGACATGATTTCAACGCCCATTTGCGGTGCGGCTACATCAACTTCAATCTCTTTGTCATCTAGCTTACCTTCACGCAGTTTCTTGCGGAAAATCTGACGAGTGTTTGAAGAGGTTGTCTCTTCAGTTGATTGCTCGTTCTGACCCCAAGCATCACGCGCTGGTGGTAGAAGGGCATCAAGAATGCGTTCTTCAGCTTGTTCTTCAGCGCGGTATTGTACTTTTTCCATCGCTTGTTGGTGCGTCATCTTGATCGCAACGTCCGTTAGATCACGGATGATGGTTTCAACTTCTTTACCAACGTAACCCACTTCGGTGAACTTAGTCGCTTCTACCTTGATGAAAGGCGCGTTTGCTAATTTCGCTAGGCGGCGAGCGATTTCAGTTTTACCTACACCCGTTGGGCCAATCATCAGGATGTTTTTTGGCGATACTTCAACACGTAGGCTTTCTTCAAGCTGCATACGGCGCCAGCGGTTACGAAGAGCGATAGCCACTGAGCGCTTAGCGTTGTCTTGGCCGATAATGTGGCGATTGAGTTCGTGAACAATTTCGCGAGGAGTCATCTCAGACATGGTTTTTCCTTAATTCTTTAATCACTGTTGAATACAACGTTATTGATGGAAGCGGTCGTTACTCTGGCTTTGGCAGCTCAACGGTGCTTTCTAGTTCTTCAATAGTGTGGTGATGGTTGGTGAAGACACAGATGTCGCCTGCAATGTTCAGCGACTTTTCTGCGATTTCACGCGCATCTAAATCAGTATTTTCTAATAGTGCAGTAGCGGCTGCTTGAGCGAAGTTTCCGCCCGAACCGATCGCAATCAGGTCGTTCTCAGGTTGAACTACGTCACCGTTACCTGTGATGATCAGTGAAGCGGTCTCATCCGCTACTGCTAACAGTGCTTCTAACTTACGTAGAGCACGGTCGCTACGCCAATCCTTCGCTAGCTCAACTGCCGCTTTGGTGAGATGGCCTTGGTGCATTTGCAGCTTGCTTTCAAATTTTTCGAATAGCGTGAAAGCATCAGCCGTACCGCCAGCAAAACCGGCCAGTACTTTGTTGTTGTATAGGCGACGTACTTTACGGGCGTTGCCCTTCATTACTGTATTGCCCAGAGATACTTGTCCATCACCCGCGATGACGACTTTATTATTACGACGTACAGATACAATGGTAGTCACGAGTCGACCTCTTTTGATTATTATTTATGGTTACTACTTATATGTGGCTCCACTATCATGAATTCAAGTGCTACTTTTAATGGTATGTCATATCAAAAAAACTAAATGTTACCAGTTGTTTCAAACATCCATTACCTGTTGAGCCTATGTGTGGCAAGGGTTGGTGGGTTAATAGTTTGTGATAAATATAAAAAAAGATAAAACAAATTTCTAACGTGAAATGGTTAACACTTTTTGTTTGATTTATAAGGAATGATGTTCACTAATCAGTGGTATTCACTACATAAGGAGTAGTGTGATGAATAGTGACAATATCAGTTTTTTTAATAGAGATATGGATCTGGATGAGCTGTCTATACTGCATCATCTGATGTATCAGGAGGCGGGCGAGTGTTCAACAGAACATCTAAAAAACTCGGTCAACGTTTTTCTTAAACGTCCATTTCCTAACGTTTTAGCGCACTTGGATTTTTTTGGTTACATCGAGATAAATAAGGAGCAGGTCTACCTGACTGACTTTGGGCTTGAGTACTACGAACAAGTACCTCAGTTTCGTTAAAACGCACTCTTTTGATTAACATACTGGTATTGCTTGTGCGATGAACTATTGAACGCTTTCAAACAGCAATAGGGGGAATCCTCTTCCCCCTATTATATATTGAGTTGATTAAGACCCGTCTTTCCAAATAGCGCAAGGTTCAATTTTCGCTCGTTGCAGCTTATGGCGATCGCGTTCTGCGTCACGCTTCAACTTGTATGGCCCTAAAACCACACGGTACCAGCTACTGCCATCTTTCTTGCGGATCTCACTTGAGATACCTTGGAAGGCAATATCCAACTTACGTGCTTCTGCCTGCGACGAGGTTTTGTAAGCGCCACACTGCATGATGTAAGGGATCTTAGAGATCTGTTGCTCTTTGGCTTTTACTTCAATCTCGCGGCTTGGCAGCGTTTCAACGTAGTCCCACTTCTCTTCAGGAGGCGGCGGAATCACTTTCGCTGGTTTTGGCTTAGGTTTTGGTTTGGTTGCCACAGGCGTTGGTGCAGGCGGCTCAGGATCATTACTCAATAGGTAAAGTCCGTAACCAAAACCACCGGCAAGGAGGATCGCCAAAAGACCACTGCGCCAAGGTTTACGGCGAGGGGCTTGTTTTTTGGTCGGTTTTTTCGTGCCACGACCGCGCTTTACATAATCTCTATTAGCCACAAGACAATTCAATAGTTGCTGATTCTGCCCTCATGGTAATCCAGATTGCGCGAGGATAATAGTGCAGAAATGGAAGCGGCACATCAAAATGTGCCGCAGATTTATAAGGGTATTTCTAAGGGTTATATTCGAGGTGGCGCTGTACTGCCTCGAACCACTAATTTAGCTTCAAGCAGACGCGAACCTGCTTGCACATCGTTGCCTTTTAATAGATCAAGCATCATCAACATCGCTTGGCGTCCAATCTCATAACGAGGCTGAGAAATGGTGGTTAGCGGTGGATCGCAGTATTGAGCGAATTGGATGTCATCGAAGCCGACAATCGATAGGTCTTGAGGAACGCGCAAGCCCAGCTTCTTCGTTTCTTGAATCGCACCAATCGCCATCGCATCGTTGTGACAGAAGATAGCTGTAGGTTGTTCAGGAAGTGCCAGTAATTGACGAACCGCTTGAGCGCCCGCTTCAAAGGTGAAGTCACCGACCGTGCTATAGGCTGGATTCATTGAGACTCCGGCGCGACGCAGCGCTTGCTGGTAGCCTTGTTGGCGGAACTTACACAGTGTTGCCGATACTGGTCCTGAAATTTGAGCAATACGCTTATGACCTAACTGAGCTAGGTAGTTCACCGCTTCAAAGGCAGAGGTCAGGTTATCGATGTGTACCGTAGGCAGTTCAAGCTCAGGGGCAAACTCACACGCCATTACCATCGGCGGTAAATTCTTTTGTTCAGGTTTGCTGACATCAAACGGATGGTCAGTACCCAGCAGCAACATGCCGTCGGCTTGTTTGGTGAAAACTAAGTTAACAAACGAAGACTCGCGCTTCTTTTGCTGGCCGCTATCACCCAGTAGAACAAGGTAATCATTTTCTACTGCGGCATCTTCGATACCACGAATGATCTCGGCGAAATAAGGGTCACAGATATCAGGAACAATAGTGATGATGGTTTTTGATTCGTTGCGACGTAAGTTTCTAGCTAATGTATTGGGTGAGTATCCAGCTTCAAGTACTGCTGTTTCCACTCGTTTGCGAGTCGAAACTGAGACTTTCTCAGGGTTCATCAATGCACGTGATACCGTGGCTGTTGAGACGCCTGCTAGCTGGGCAACATCCTTCATTGTCGCCATAAATTAAACCCTCTTTTAAGTTCCTTTGTCGCCTAAGCATCTAAGGCGTGAATAATAAATGTAATCGAATAGATATTATGAAAGTGTTGCTAACACTTTTTTTATTGCAATATTTTATTCGTTTAATCCGTGTAAAGTTACGGCTAGATTAACAAAAATCACATGACTAGTGTGAAGTTGCTCACGAGAAATATGAAATATTTGTGAACAAACTTATCATTAGTTTTAACCCAAGTGGGTTTAACTCAAATCTTGCGGCTCAATATCGAGTGACCAGCGAACTTTTTTCGCAGCAGGTAACATATTGATGGCCGGCTTGGCACTCATCAATAGCTTCTGCATTAACGAGCGCGTCTGAGTTTGTAAGATTAACTGCCAGCGCGATTTGCCCGCTCGTTTTGCTAACGGAGCCGGGGTTGGCCCTAACACCATGCAATATTGGTCAAACAGCGGGTGCGATTCCAATGTGTGACGAACCTGACGCAAGAACTCTTCCACCAAGCGAGTGTCATTGGCTTCTGCTCTAAACAGCGTCATAAAGGTATAGGGCGGTAACATTGCCTGCTTACGTTCTGCTAGCGCCGTCTGAGCAAAGTGGTTATAGTCTTTGTGTAGCAAGGCTTGCAACAACCCATGTTCTGGGTGGTGAGTCTGTAAGATCACTTCACCGGGTTTGCTTGCTCGTCCTGCGCGTCCCGCTACTTGGATGAATAGCTGCGCAAGACGTTCAGAGGCACGGAAGTCACTACTATATAAAGAGCCATCCACATCCAATAACGCCACAAGTGTCACGTCAGGGAAATGGTGACCCTTAGCAAGCATCTGCGTGCCGATAAGAATTTGGAATTCACCCTTACGAATCGACTCGAGCGCGCTTTCTAAGCTGCCTTTACGGCGGGTGCTGTCGCGGTCAATACGAATGGTTTTGTATTCCGGGAATAGTTGACCAAGTTGAGCTTCTAACTGCTCGGTCCCGACACCCACTGTCACTAAGTTTGCAGATCCACAGCCTTGGCAATTGTGCACGATATGCTGCTGAGAACCACAGTGGTGGCAGCGCATCTCATTGCTGTATTGGTGATAGGTGTAGTAAGCATCGCAACGTTTACACTCGGCCGTCCAACCACAATCGTGACACATTAATGCCGGAGAAAACCCTCGACGATTGAGGAACAGCATCACTTGGTTGCCAGCTTTGAGGTGTCTTTGCATCTCTGCAATTAACGACGCAGACAAACCACTTTCTAGATATTCACCTTTAACATCCAACACCTTATTGGTGGTCGGCAGTGCGACACCCGCACGTGAAGTCAGGGTGAGATAACTGTATTTGCCGATCTGAGCGTTGTGCAGCGTCTCAAAGGCTGGAGTCGCCGAGCCTAACACAACCGGGATCTGCGCTTTATGAGCACGCATGATCGCCACATCTCGAGCGTGGTAGCGCAGGCTATCTTGCTGTTTATAAGACGCGTCGTGTTCTTCATCGACAATGATAATACCTAGGTCAGCAAATGGCGTGAACAGAGCTGAACGGGTACCAATCACGATGCCTGCTATTTTATCGCGCGCCGATAACCACGCATTCAGGCGTTCTGAATCGTTTAAACCTGAGTGGATAACCTCAACAGGCACATTAAAGCGTCGCTTAAAGCGGTTAATCGTTTGAGGAGTGAGACCAATCTCGGGCACGAGCACTAACGCTTGTTTACCTTGATCGAGAATCGGCTTAATCATATTCAGGTAAACCTCGGTCTTACCTGAGCCAGTAACGCCCTCTAACAGGAAACAACCAAAGTCGGTTTGGCTATTTACGGTCGCAATCGCGATGGCTTGTTCGGCATTGAGCTTAGGTTTGTCTTGGTCATTCTCAAGTTCAACTGGCCATGGCTGACGTTTTGGCTTTTTCTCTATTGATTCAATCCAGCCTTTCTCTTCTAGCGTTTTGAGTACGGCACTGCCAACTTCTTCATCAATGAACTCTTGATGAGGAACCGGACCGTGCTCAAGCATGTGCATCACTTTGGCTTGTTTGACCGCGCGACCAAAACCTTGCATCAGTTGGTCTTTGCCTGATGGTGTTAACTGCCACTCAACCAGCGTCGCGAAGTCGGCGGCTTTGCCTTTTCGTAAAGCGCTTGGTAGAGCATTAGCCAAGGTTTCACCCAGTGGATACTGATAGAACTGGCTACACCATACCAAGAGTGAGTAGACCGATTCCGGCCAAACGGGTTGGTTGTCTAATAAGGCTTTAATGGGCTTGAGCTTGTCTAGCTCGAATTCAGATTCGTTAACCAGAGCTGTAACAATACCTGTTAAGGTTTGTCGTCCAAAAGGCACAGAGACTCGTCCACCAATAATCGGGAATAGGTGGTTAGGAATCTTGTAATCGAACTGCTTGTCTAGTGGAACAGGCAGTGCCACGCGGGCAATCATTGGACGCATAAAGGGACAGCTTTATCTGAGTTGACGAGAGCGAACAGTCTAATGGATAAGGGCGTTAAATTCGAGGAGCAGTTTGGATGAGAGTATCGAGTTAACGCGGGAAGATAACGATAGCCCGAAATCTCAGGCCGACAAAGGAAATAAAAGAGGCTATTGGTGAAAAATGTATCAAATCAGTTGATCCTGCCTTATAGATTCATTACTATACTGCGCCTTAAAGGTATGGCTTTATCGCAGTTTAGTGATGCAGCGGTGTCTTTATTTTATTTTTTAACTACGTGTGGTGTACGGCTTAGAATCGTATAGCGACACGGCCTACTTGAGGTTATCCCATGAAAACTGGTATCCACCCAGAATACAAAGCAGTTTCTGCAACTTGTTCTTGCGGCAACACATTTGAGTTCAACTCAACGCTTGCAAAAGAATCTATCCACCTAGACGTATGTGACAAATGTCACCCATTCTACACTGGTAAGCAACGTATCGTAGATACTGGCGGCCGTGTTGATCGCTTCAACAAGCGTTTCGGTGCTCTTTCTAGCAAGAAGTAATTCTCGCTATTTAGACATAAAAAGGACACTTCGGTGTCCTTTTTTGTTGCCTGAAATTTAAGAAAACGCTGAATCTTATTCAGCCATCAACTTCTCGAAAACGACAGACAACCCGCTTGAATTTTGTTTCATAACTTACACCCCACACTCCATTCTTGAAATCCGCTCGAAAGTTCAGCAAGCGACAGTAATTTCAACTGCTCACTGGTCTTATTAGTAGTGAAATCTCGTTTTTTAATGAGACAGAGGCTTTAACCACCTAGGAACTTTGAAGTACATCTATTAACATGAACAAGATCCCCCAAATAATAATATCCTAGGAACCTACACCTATGTCTGAAGACAGCCGCCAAGATCAATCCTCTCAAGCGTTATCGCCTCAAGAACAATTCCGTCAGCAAGCTCTTGATTACCATGAGTTCCCAATTCCAGGCAAAATTGCCGTAGAACTGACGAAGCCTGCAAACTCTGCAGAAGACCTAGCACTTGCATACAGCCCAGGCGTGGCTGAGCCTGTTCGCGAGATCGCACAGAACGTTGATAACGTTTATAAGTACACAGGTAAAGGCAACATGGTTGCAGTTATCTCTAACGGTACAGCGATTCTTGGCCTAGGTAACCTTGGCCCTATTGCTTCTAAACCTGTTATGGAAGGTAAAGCGCTACTGTTTAAGCGTTTTGCTGGTTTAGATTCTATCGATATTGAAGTAAAACACCGCACAATCGATGAGTTCGTTGATACAGTTGCGAATATCGCAGATACATTCGGCGGTATTAACCTGGAAGACATCAAAGCACCAGACTGTTTTGAGATTGAACGTCGCCTGATTGAACGTTGTGATGTTCCGGTATTCCACGATGACCAACACGGTACAGCGATTGTAACGGCAGCGGGTATGCTGAATGCGATCGAGCTTCAAGGTAAGAAACTTGAAGAGTGTAAGATCGTTTGTTTAGGTGCTGGCGCAGCGGCGGTTGCTTGTATGGAACTACTGATTAAGTGTGGCGCTCAGCGTGAAAAAATCTACATGCTTGACCGTAAAGGTGTGATCCATACTCGTCGTGATGACCTAAACGAATACAAAGAGCTGTTCGCAAATAACACTGATAAGCGTACGCTTGAAGATGTTATCGAAGGCGCTGACCTGTTCTTGGGTGTATCGGGGCCGAATCTACTGCCTGCTGAAGCACTAACGCTGATGGCTGATAAGCCTGTTGTGTTTGCATGTTCAAACCCAGATCCAGAGATCAAGCCTGAGCTTGCACACGAAGTTCGTTCTGACCTAATCATGGGTACAGGCCGCAGTGATTACCCTAACCAAGTAAACAACGTACTTTGTTTCCCATTCATTTTCCGTGGTGCACTAGACGTGCGTGCGAGCGAAATTAATGACGAAATGAAGCTAGCGGCGGTTAAAGCGATTCGTGAACTGGCGAAAGAAGAAGTTCCAGCTGAAGTACTAGCAGCTGCGGGCGAGACTGCACTGGAGTTCGGTAAGGGTTACATCATTCCTAAGCCAATGGACCCACGTCTACTTCCTCGCGTAGCACGAGCAGTTGCGGAAGCGGCTGTTGAATCTGGCGTAGCTCGTATCGAGATGCCTGCTAACTATATGGCTTAATAGCTGTTGCTCTATTGAGCCAAAAAGAATAATAAAAAACCGACTCATCTGGAGTCGGTTTTTTTATGTCTATCATTCACAGCGCAATCATAAAAAGCTATGCGCGATGTGATAAATAAGGTTCAGCTAGAGCGAATCAATAATGAAGGCAGTGACTGAGTTGTTTTTATTCTTCGTCAAACGCTTCGAACTCGATACCCATCTCTGTCATCAGCTTTTTCACTTCAGCAGGAATATCGTCTGGGCGGTCTTTACGAAGGTCTTCATCCGTTGGTAGTGGTTGGCCTGTGTACGCATGTAGAAAGGCTTCGCACAGTAGCTCACTGTTTGTTGCATGGCGTAGGTTATTAATCTGGCGGCGAGTACGCTCGTCAGTAAGAACCTTTAACACTTTTAGAGGGATAGAAACTGTAATTTTCTTTACTTGTTCGCTTTTCTTTCCATGCTCAGCATATGGGCTTATGTATTCACCATTCCAGTCGGCCATTGCGTACCTTCATCACTTTAGTTGTTAGAATAAATTAATAGTGGTGATTTTAGCGGGATTTACTGCCATAAGCAAAGACATATAGACGTCTAGAAGTGTTGACGTCTCACGTTTATGAAAGTAAAGTGAATAACATATATCTAACACAGCCGCAAAATGCCGACAAGCCGCTGTGATTCTCAGACGCAAAACTTGTAAGGAAGCACCTATGAGCAGCCGGAAGCCAGCAACAATCGCAGTACGTACTGGTATCGAGTCAGACACGCAACACCATGCCGTTGTCCCACCCATTTATCTTTCGACTAACTATGGGTTTCCCGCTTTTGGTGAAGTGCCAAAGTACGATTACACCCGTTCTGGTAACCCAAACCGCGGTTTATTAGAGACGGCACTGTTTGAGCTTGAATCAGGCAAAGGCGCGGTTGTGACTAACTGTGGTACTTCGGCGCTTAACTTATGGGTTTCGGCTTTCTTAGGCGGCGATGATCTTATTATTGCACCGCACGATTGCTACGGCGGTACTTACCGTCTGTTTAACACTCGCTCGCTAAAAGGTGACTTCAAAGTTCTGTTCGTTGATCAATCGGATCAAGCAGCGCTGGATGCGGCGCTCGCGCTTAAGCCAAAGTTGATCTTAATTGAAACCCCATCGAATCCACTGGTTCGCGTGGTTGATATTGCAGAAACTTGCCGTAAAGCGAAAGAGGTTGGTGCTCTGGTTGCTGTCGACAACACGTTTTTGACACCTGTGTTCCAAAAGCCTTTAGAGCTGGGTGCTGATTTTGTTATCCACTCAACCACTAAGTACATCAATGGACACTCAGATGTTATTGGTGGCGTTGTGGTCACTAAGACAGAAGAACACGCTGAAGAGTTAGCATGGTGGGGCAACTGTATTGGTGCGACCGGCACACCATTTGATAGCTACATGACTTTACGTGGTATTCGTACGCTAGGTGCGCGTATGCGAGTTCACGAAGAAAGCTCACGTGAAATTCTAGCGTCTCTGCAGCAACAAGATCTTGTTGGCACTATTTACCACCCAAGCCTTCCTGAACATCCGGGTCATGATATCGCGAAGAAACAGCAATCGGGCTTTGGTTCCATGCTCAGTTTTGAGTTTGCGGGCTCATTCGAGGCGCTTAAATACTTTGTTGATAAGTTAGAGCTGTTTTCTTTGGCAGAATCATTGGGCGGTGTTGAAAGCCTGATTTGTCACCCTGCGTCGATGACTCACCGCGCGATGGGTGAAGAAGCCTTAGCAGAAGCGGGTGTTTCTCAGCAACTACTGCGTCTATCTGTTGGCCTTGAAGATGTAGAAGACCTAATCGATGACCTCAAGCAAGCGTTTGAAAGAACACAGCGCTTTATCGCTGAAGGGGAGGGTTAATAATGGCAACCTTTCGCCAGCTACATAAATTTGGTGGCAGCAGTTTAGCGAATCCTGAATGTTACCAACGCGTGGTCAACATTCTTAGAGAATACTCATCAGCATCTGATTTGGTGGTGGTATCGGCAGCAGGCAAAACAACCAACCGTTTGATTGAATTTGTTGAAGCGCTCGACAAAGATGGTCGTATTGCCCATGAATGCCTACAAGCACTTCGTCAGTTCCAACTCGATCTGATTGAAGCACTGCTTGAGGGTGAATCAGCCGCACAACTTACTTCAACCATTCAACAAGAATTTACCGCTTTGGGTGAGCTAACGGCTCCCTTGAGCGAAGCACAAAAAGCAAAAGTGCTTGGACACGGTGAGGTTTGGTCTTCACGTCTACTCGCGGCTTTGTTGTGCCAGCATGATTTACAAGCCGTTGCTCAAGATGCGCGTGCTTTTTTACGTGCAGAAGTGGGCGCTCAGCCTGAAGTCGACCGCGCACGTTCTTACCCTCTGATCAAAGAAGCCTTGGCGCAGCATGCACATTGCCGCGTGGTGATTACGGGCTTTATGGCTCAGAACTGCGAGGGTGAAACGGTATTGCTTGGCCGTAACGGTTCGGATTACTCAGCAACCGTGATTGGTGCTTTGGCTGAAGTTGAACGCGTGACGATTTGGAGTGATGTGGCAGGCGTTTACAGCGCTGACCCTCGTCTGGTTTCAGATGCGTGTCTATTGCCTCTACTTCGCCTTGATGAAGCCAGCGAATTGGCTCGTCTTGCCGCTCCAGTGCTTCACAGCCGAACGCTACAGCCTGTGGCTCAAAGTGCTATGGATCTCAGCTTACGCTGCAGCTATCAGCCGGAGGCGGGCTCTACACAGATCGAGCGTGTACTGGCATCGGGTCGTGGCGCAAAAATCATTACCTCTTTGGATGAAGTGCTTATCGTGCAACTGACCTTTGGTCACGGCCATGATTTCGACCGTCTAGAGAGTGAAGTGCTTGAAGGGCTTAAGCGTGCTCAACTTGAGCCGCTTGCTTATGAGCTTGAACCGGATCAACACTGTTTGCGTCTTGCCTACACAGAAGAGATCGCTGGTGGTGCATTAGAATATCTCCAAGACCATGCGATTGAAGCTGAGATTAAGCTAAAAGAAGGTTTCTCTCTGATTGCTGCAGTGGGTGCGGGTGTGACTAAGAACCCTAACCATTGCTACGGTTTCTACCAGCAGCTTAAGAGCTCGCCGGTTGAGTTCATCTCAGAAGCGAACTCAGGCTTAAGCTTGGTGGCTGTGATTCGTAAGAGTGAAACATCAAGTCTAGTGAAAGGCATTCACTCTCAACTGTTCCAAGCGCAGAAGCGTGTTGCGATTGCCTTGTGTGGTAAGGGCAATATTGGTTCAAGCTGGTTAAGCCTGTTTGCTGAGCAAAAAGCGGAACTTGAAAAGCGCCGTGGAATGAACTTTGAATTGGTTGCCGTGGTTGATAGCCAAACCTATTGGTTCGACGATCAAGGCATTGATGCGACTTCGGTAGGTAAGCGCTTTGACGACGAAGCTATTGCTAACAATGGTAACGACTGGTTAGAGCGTTTGGGCTCTATTCAAGGTTATGACGAAGCAGTGGTTCTGGATGTGACTGCGAGCCCAGTGCTTGCAGCAAAGTATCTGCAAATCGCACAACAAGGTATTCACCTAATCTCGGCGAACAAGGTGGCAGGTTCTGCATCGAGCGAGTATTACCATCAAGTACAAGATGCTTTCGCTAAGATCAGCCGTCATTGGTTGTACAACGCGACAGTGGGTGCTGGATTGCCGATTAACCACACGGTACGTGACCTACGTGAAAGTGGCGATGACATCATTGCGTTGTCTGGCATTTTCTCGGGCACTTTATCTTGGTTGTTCCAACAGTTTGATGGCACCGTGCCGTTCAGCGAGTTGGTTGACTTAGCATGGCAACAAGGCCTTACGGAACCTGACCCTCGTGCTGACCTAGATGGCTCAGACGTGATGCGTAAGCTGGTGATTCTGGCGCGTGAATCTGGTTTGGATATCGAACCTGAAAACGTAAAAGTGGAATCGCTCGTACCTGCAGAGCTGCAAGATCTATCTGTGGATGACTTCTTCGACAAAGCTTCTGTACTGAGCGAAGAGCTGGCTGAGCGTTTAGAGAAAGCGCACTCTCAACAGAAAGTTCTGCGTTACGTAGCGCGTTTGGAGAAGAACGGTAAGGCAACCGTAGGCGTTGAAGCACTGTCTAAAGAACATGCTCTGGCGAACTTGTTGCCTTGCGACAACATCTTTGCGATTGAGAGCAAATGGTACAAAGATAATCCATTGGTTATTCGTGGCCCAGGTGCCGGTCGTGAAGTAACGGCAGGTGCAATTCAATCTGATTTAAACAGAATGTCTAGCCTGTTCTGATACTCAGATCGGTTGGTTTGAAACTCAGATCAATTGTTTTAGTACGTAAATGGCATACTATTCACTAAGATAAATAAGGCTGAAAGCACGATGTGTTTTTCAGCCTTTTTTCTACATTATTTCTGCTTTGCGACCCATCTAACGACTTGAGTTTTACTCACGATCTACTTGAGAAAAATTCATAATGGATCTGTTGACATTAAATCGTATTCAATACATTCTACAGACATATAGACGTCTAAACGTCGTTTAAGGATTTGAGTTTTTAGTGGTTGCTTTTGCCACAGGGAGAGTAAGATGGGATACACACACGCTAGTCATATCGACGCTTTAAATCAGAATATCGCTGAGCTTTCTGACAACATCAATGTGTCATTTGAGTTTTTTCCACCGAGCAGTGAGAAGATGGAAGAGACCCTGTGGAACTCTGTTCACCGCCTTAAAACACTTCAACCAAAATTTGTATCGGTAACTTACGGTGCAAACTCGGGTGAACGTGACCGTACCCACTCAATCATTAAAGAAATTAAAAACCAAACCGGCCTAGTGGCTGCACCGCACCTAACGTGTATTGATGCAAGCCGTGAAGAGCTGATTCAAATTGCCGACGATTACTGGGCAAATGGTATCGAGAGTATTGTTGCGCTACGTGGTGATATTCCAGCAGGCGGCGGCGCGCCAGAGATGTACGCATCTGACCTAGTCGAGCTACTTAAATCTCGCCACGATTTTGATATCTCAGTAGCGGCATTCCCTGAGGTTCACCCTGAAGCAAAAAGCGCTCAATCTGATCTTATTAACCTAAAGCGTAAAGTGGATGCGGGTGCCAACCGTGCCATCACTCAGTTCTTCTTTGATGTAGAGAGCTACCTACGCTTTCGTGACCGCTGTGTAGCGGCTGGCGTTGATGTTGAGATTGTACCGGGCATTCTGCCGGTTTCTAACTTCAAGCAAGCATCTCGCTTTGCTGCGATGAACAACGTAAAAGTACCGGGCTGGATGGCGAAGCAGTTTGAAGGTTTGGATGATGATCCAACGACTCGTCAGCTTGTTGGTGCTAGCCAAGCAATTGATATGGTTCGTACACTGAGCCGTGAAGGTGTGAAAGATTTCCACTTCTACACGCTAAACCGTGCAGAAATGACTTATGCACTTTGCCATACGCTAGGTGTTCGTCCGCAAGTCGCTGCGCTGTAAGAAAAGTCTAAGAAGTAAAGCCTAAGCACTTGTAAAAAGCCTCTGGCAGTAACATTTCAAATCCTATAGATACAAAAAAGGCTTGGACTCATAGAGTTCAAGCCTTTTGCTTTTCTAGCTTAACTTAAGCTAGAGCGCCAAGTTCAAGCAGTACTTCTTCAGCCCATACAATCCATGCTTCACGGATAAGTAGGTTACGACGAAGTGTTAGACGCTCAAGGCGTGCTTGCTTGTCTAGTGTCGATGGCGTTGCGTAGTAAGCTGCTTCGATTTCACGGTAGTGAGAAACCAGTTTGCGAGACTCTTCTACTAGCTCAGCAAGTTGTACACGGTAAGCGTCAGAAGGTTGTACAGCACAAGCCATTAGCTTAGCTGAGAACTCGTCACGAACGGTTGGGTGTGCAGTTGGTTGTTCAAACCATTCACCTAGCGCGCCACGGCCAGCATCAGTGATAGAGTAAACTTTACGATCAGGTTTGCCTTCTTGAGGCTCAAGCACGCAAGTTACCTGGTCGTTCTGAGCCATTTTATTTAGCTCGCGGTAAACTTGTTGATGGCTAGCTTTCCAGAAGTAACCAATGCTTGCGGAGAATTCTTTTGTGATATCGTAACCAGTAGCATCGCGTGTACTTAAAACGGTTAGAATTACGTGTGGTAATGACATGTCTGAAATCCAAATGGTAAACAGTAAACAAATACTTAAACAACAAGTGTGCTTCTAATGGCACGTTATATTGGTTATGTCTAAGTAGCACCAACTCATCGGTTGGTTATGTCACCTTACAAAGCCGTTTATCACCTAGGTTGACCAGTTTATTGGTCAAGATGCTGCAGATTATTTTTTGGAGTGTTTCCGCAGCGGAGCAGTAGTATATCTAAATAATAAGCATAAAGTAGAATACATGGACAAAATAACCCAAAAAACTGACAAAAAACTCAGTATTGCTTATTTTGTGAAATAAAAAGGTCGCACTAGGCGACCTTTTGTCTGTTGAATGGTAGGAATCACTAATTAACCAGTGTTTCGCATGCCTGCTGCAATGCCTGCAATCGTCACCATTAGCGCTTCTTCAAGCTCTGCTGGTGGTGTTTCACACTTACGAGTACGGTAAAGCAGTTCAGCTTGAAGCATGTTTAGTGGCTCAACGTAGATGTTACGTAGGCGGATTGACTCAAGTCCCCAAGGGTCGCTCTGCATTAGGTTCTCGTTGTTCTCAACATTTAGCACGGCTTTGATGTCTTTTTGCAGCTGTTCACGCAGTAACTCACCTAGTGGTAATAGCTCTTCGTCAACAAGGCGTTGGTCGTAGTACTTAGCGATTTCCATGTTGCACTTCGAGTATACCATTTCCAACATACCGAGACGGGTAGAGAAGAACGGCCACTCGCGACACATCTCTTCGAGCAGGGCTTGATGGCCTTGATCTACAGAGTACTGAATCGCTTCACCAGCGCCTAACCATGCAGGCAGTACCAAACGGTTTTGGCTCCAAGAGAAGATCCATGGAATTGCACGTAGGCTTTCTACGCCGCCATTCGGGTTACGCTTCGCAGGGCGAGAACCAAGAGGCAGTTTACCTAGCTCCAGTTCAGGTGTCGCTTGACGGAAGTAAGGTACGAATTTCTCTTCGCCACGAACCACGTTGCGGTAAGCCTCACAAGATACTTGAGATAGCACTTCCATTAGGTCGCGCCACTCTTGTTTTGGCTCAGGTGGCGGCAGAAGGTTCGCCTCTAGAATCGCGCTTGCGTAAAGGTTGAAGCTGTTTACAGCAACGTCTGGTAAGCCAAGTTTAAAGCGGATCATTTCGCCTTGCTCTGTTACACGTAAACCGCCTTTCAAGCTCTTAGGTGGCTGAGAAAGAAGAGCAGCGTGCGCCGGAGCACCACCACGACCAACCGTACCGCCACGACCGTGGAATAGAGTCAGTTCAATGCCTTCTTCATCACAAACCTTAACCAGTTTGTCCATTGCATCATATTGAGCCCAACCTGCAGACATTACGCCCGCATCTTTCGCTGAGTCAGAGTATCCGATCATCACCATTTGGTGGTTCTGGATAAAGCCACGGTACAAGTCGATGCTCATTAGCTGTTTCATTACTGCTTCTGAGTTGTTCAAGTCGTCTAGCGTTTCGAACAGCGGACATACGTCCATGCGGTATGGGCAGCCACATTCTTGCAGTAGTAAGTGAACAGCCAGTACATCTGATGCAGTACGAGCCATAGAAATTACGTAAGCACCGAAGGCTTCACGAGGTTGAGCAGCAATAACCTTGCAGGTGTCTAAAACCTCTTTAACCTGTTCAGATGGCTCCCAATCGCGAGGAAGAAGCGGACGCTTAGAGCTTAATTCATTGGTTAAGAAAGCAATCTTGTCTTGCTCGTTCCATTGGTCGTAGTCGCCAATGCCTAGGTAGCGAGTCAGTTCAGACAGTACATCTGAGTGACGAGTACTTTCTTGACGAACATCGAGACGAACTAGGTGTACACCGAACGCTTTTAGGCGGCGCAGAGTATCAAGCAGAGAACCGTCTGCGATTACGCCCATGCCACATTCGTGCAGCGATTGGTAACATGCGTAAAGCGGTGTCCAAAGTTGGTCGATGTTCTGTAGTGTTTCTTTCTTCGGTACTTCAGCATCATGCAGTTTTGCATCGAGCACTTCTAACGTGTTGTTCAGCAGAGTACGTAGGCTCTTTAGGATTGCTCGGTAAGCTTCATGCTCATCACCCGCTAGTTCACGAACGGCATCATTACACTTAGTCATCGATAGTTCGGTAATCAGCTCGTTTACGTCACCTAGGTAAAGGTCAGCGGCTTTCCAGCGAGATAGGCGCAGTACTTCTTTGGTGATGGTGTGCGTTACGAATGGGTTACCATCGCGATCACCGCCCATCCAAGATGAGAAGTGTACCGGGCGCGCATCAATTGGTAGACCTTCACCAAGGTAGCCTTTTAGTCGGCCGTCCATTTCACGTAGGAAATCTGGTACCGCTTCCCAAAGTGAGTTTTCAACAACCGCAAAGCCCCATTTCGCTTCATCAAGTGGCGTAGGGCGTTGCTGACGAATCACATCTGAGTGCCAACCTTGAGCGATCAGTTGCTCTAGGCGGCGTTCGGTTTTCACGCGCTCTTTGTGTGATAGGTCGCTTAATTCTAATTTAGACAGACACTCGTTGATCTTAACTAGCTTGTTGATCATGGTGCGACGAGTGATTTCTGTTGGGTGTGCAGTCAGAACGAGTTCAATGTTCAGGTCGCGAACGGCTTGAGCCGCGTCTAGCTTGCTGATGTCATTCTGGTTTAATTTGGAAAATAGAGATTGCAGCACGTCTGGTTCACAAACATGCTCCTCACAGTGGCGAGAGATGGTGTGGTACTGCTCTGCCATGTTGGTGAGGTTGAGAAATTGGTTAAATGCACGAGCAACAGGAGTGAGTTGTTCGTTCGGCAGGTTTTTGATTTCTTCAACTAGGCTGTCACGGTCAGCTTTGTTGCCTGCGCGGGCGGATTTGGAAAGTTTACGGATAGTCTCCACTTTCTCTAAGATAACGTCACCATGTGCATCTTGGATTGTGTTACCTAGCAAGCGTCCCAGCATGCTTACGTTACTCTTGAGAGCGGCGTATTTCTCGTTCATTGTCATCCTGCCTCGTAAAAAAATTACATCCATTGTTCCTTGTTAAGTACACAATCTAGCGAAAAGTGCTGTATCTAGTCAAATAAAGCATTCTAAGTTTGCAATTATTAGTTTTCGAAATGCGAGAGAAGTAAATTTCCCAATAGTTCGGAATTAAAGTGAAATTTAATTACAAGATCAGGCTGTGTCTGGGATAACAGAATAAAAGCCACCTTTTCGGGTAGCTTTTATACGAAAATATTGGAAGAAAAGTAATAACTAGAAACAATATTTGCGGATCGACTTACTCAGAACATCAATCGTTGGATCGATAAAATCGAAGCTTAGGAACTCATCTGGTTGGTGAGCTTGGTCGATTGAGCCTGGACCCAGCACTAAGGTTGGGCAAAGTTCTTGAAGGAAAGGTGCTTCTGTACAGTAGTTCACGGTTTGTGATTCAGTTTCGCAAACTGATTCCATGCCACCGATAAATGGATGGTCATGTTGGCACTCGTAACCTGGGATAGGTTCGTGCAGTGGCGTAATCTCAATTCTGCCCGGCCATTTTGCTTCTACTTCTTTGAGTGCGCTGCGCAGCATGTTATCCAAACCATCTAAGCTGATACCCGGTAAAGGACGTACATCGTAGTGCAGCTCACAGCAACCACAGATACGGTTCGCGCTGTCGCCACCGTGAATATGGCCAAGGTTTAGAGTGGGGCTTGGAATTGCGAAACCCGGGTGGTGATACTCTTTGACTAGCTTGTCACGCAGTTGCATTAAAGCGAACAACACTTCATGCATGATCTCGATGGCGTTGACACCTAATGCAGGATCAGAAGAGTGACCTGATTTACCCGTTACTCGCACAGCGTTAGCAACATGGCCTTTATGGCCACGAATCGGCACAAGGCTGGTTGGCTCACCAATAATGCAGTAATCCGGTTTAAACGGTGCATTTTCAGTGAAATGACGCGCACCCAGCATGGTGGTCTCTTCGTCACAGGTTGCCAATACATATAGCGGCTTGGTCTGTTTGCTCCAATCCATCTTCTTTGCCGCTTCATAAACGAAAGCGAAAAAGCCTTTCATATCGGCTGTGCCTAATCCATAGAAGCGATTGTTGTGTTCTGTTAGTGCGTGAGGGTCGAAGTTCCAACGTCCTTCATCAAATGGCACTGTGTCGCTGTGTCCTGCGAGTAGCAAGCCACCTTCGCCCGATCCCATCTTAGCGACCATATTATGCTTGCCGGGTTCGACTTCCACGACTTCAACGCTAAAGCCTACGTCTTTAAACCATTGAGCCATTTTTTCGATCACTTTCTCGTTGCCATGATCCCAGCTTGGATCGGTCGAGCTAATAGAGTCTGTGGAAATTAGGCCTTTGTAGACCTCAAGAAAACTCGGTAATTGCATAATAACTTCACTTCTACTATTGACAGGAAAACCATAAGTCGGTAAAACACATATTAAATCATATTTAATGCATAAGAAATCAAATAAAGCTAAAAATTAAGTATGAATAGTCAAATTTGAAATGTAACTTACCTCAAAAATGGATGTGTTGAGATGTTGAAAACCACGATCATTGGCGCAAGCGGCTACACAGGAGCAGAACTGGCTCTAATGATAAACAGACACCCTGAGCTCACGCTATCAGGTTTATATGTCTCAGCCAATAGTGTAGACGCAGGTAAACCTATTGCGGCACTGCACGGTAAGTTAGCTGGTTTGATTGATATGCCAGTACAACCTTTAACAAATCCGGAAGAAGTAGCTAAACAATCTGATGTGATTTTCTTAGCAACGGCACACGAGGTTAGTCACGACCTAGCGCCAATCTTTCTAGAGAACGATTGCCAAGTCTTCGACCTATCGGGAGCATTCAGAGTTAAAGGCGAAAACTTCTATCAAGAGTTTTACGGTTTTGAACATCAACACGAACAATGGCTAGACAAAGCGGCTTACGGTTTAGCGGAATGGAACGAACAAGAAATTAAAGAAGCTCAGCTTGTCGCTGTCGCGGGTTGTTACCCAACGGCATCACAACTGGCGATTAAACCTTTGGTTGAGGCCAAGTTACTGGATGAAAACCAATGGCCAGTGATTAACGCGACTAGCGGTGTGACTGGTGCAGGCCGCAAGGCGACGATGGTTAACAGCTTCTGCGAAGTAAGCCTGCAAGCTTATGGCGTCTTCAATCACCGTCATCAACCTGAAATGGCTGCACATTTAGGATGTGATGTGATTTTCACTCCACAACTCGGCAACTTTAAGCGCGGTATTTTAGCGACCATCACCATGAAACTGGCTGAAGGCGTGACAGAACAACAGATACAAGATGCCTTTGAACAAGCTTACCAAGGTAAACCAGCAGTGAGACTACTCGAAGAGACACTGCCAAGAATTCAAGATGTAGAACAGACACCTTTCTGCGACTTAGGTTGGAAGGTTCAAGGTCAACACATCATCGTTGTTTCAGCGATTGATAACTTATTAAAGGGTGCATCTAGCCAAGCGATGCAGTGTTTAAATTTACGTTATGGTTTTGCGCCATTAACTGCGTTAGTGTAAGGAAATCTAGATATGAGCCTTAATAATCAACCATTAATCATAAAGTTAGGTGGCGCTGCGCTATCTTGTGGTGAAACACTTAGCAAGTTATTTGGTGCTATCTCTGCTTACCAACAACAGGCACAACGACCAATCGTGATTGTTCACGGTGGCGGTTACCTTGTTGATGATTTGATGAATAAGTTGAATCTAGAAACCGTTAAGAAAGAAGGGCTACGTGTTACTCCTTATGATCAGATCCCTGTGATCGCTGGTGCACTAGCGGGCACGGCCAACAAACTACTTCAAGGTCAGGCAATTAAAGACGGTATCAATGCCGTTGGTTTAAGCCTAGCAGACGGTGGTTTATGCAAAGTGAGCGAACTGAACCCTGAACTGGGCGCGGTAGGAAAAGCGGAGCCGGGCGACTCAACCGTTCTGCAAGCGATTCTTAATGCGGGCGCACTGCCAATCATTAGCTCAATTGGTCTTACTGAGCAAGGTCAACTGATGAACGTCAATGCCGACCAAGCTGCGGTTGCCGTTGCGGGCGCACTTGATGCTGAACTGGTACTGCTTTCTGATGTAAGTGGTGTGTTGGATGGCAAAGGCCACCTCATTCCAAGTCTTAATCAACAGCAAGCCGATGACCTTATTGCCGGCAAAGTGATTACCGACGGCATGATCGTTAAGGTTCAAGCTGCACTAGAAGCCGCTAACGACCTTGGACGACCAATCGAAGTTGCCACTTGGCGATACCCAGAAAAGCTAACACAACTGTTTTCAGGTAAAAGCATAGGAACACAGTTTTTACCTCAGTAGGTCTCACAACGAGTCACTACTTAAAGAATTTAGACAAATTAAATAAACATATAATTATGAAGTCATTTCCAACGCTGACCGCCATGTGCAGTATGGAAACTAGGAGAAAGAAAATGAGCAAAGTTAACGTAAAGAAAGTTGTAGTAGCCTACTCTGGCGGTCTAGACACATCAGTAATCATTCCATGGTTGAAAGAGAACTATGACTGTGAAGTGGTTGCGTTTGTTGCGGATGTTGGTCAAGGCGACGAAGAGTTGATTGGTATCGAAGAGAAAGCAAAAGCTTCTGGTGCATCTGAGTGTTACATCGCAGACCTTAAAGAAGAGATGGTTGCTGACTACATCTACCCAACGCTGAAAACGGGCGCTTACTACGAAGGTAAATACCTACTAGGTACGTCGATGGCGCGTCCAATCATCGCGAAAGCACAGGTTGAAGTCGCACGTAAAGTAGGTGCAGACGCACTGTGTCACGGCTGTACTGGTAAAGGTAATGACCAAGTTCGTTTTGAAGGCGCATTTGCTGCACTAGCACCTGATCTACACGTAATTGCACCATGGCGTGAATGGGATCTAGTGAGTCGTGAAGAGTGTCTAGATTACCTGGCTGAGCGTAACATCCCTTGTACGGCTTCTCTTACTAAGATTTACTCGCGTGATGCAAACGCATGGCACATCTCAACAGAAGGCGGCGTTCTAGAAAACACATGGAATGCACCTAACGAAGATTGCTGGGCTTGGACTGTAGACCCTGAGCAAGCGCCAAACGAATCTGAAACAGTGACGCTTAAAGTTGAAAAAGGCGAAGTGGTTGCGGTTGATGGCGAAACAATGACGCCATACAACGCACTGGTTTACCTAAACGAGAAAGGTGCTAAGCACGGTGTTGGTCGTATCGATATCGTAGAGAACCGTCTTGTTGGCATGAAGTCTCGTGGTTGTTACGAAACTCCGGGTGGCACAATCATGATGGAAGCACTGCGTGCAGTAGAGCAACTGGTTCTTGATAAAGCGGCATTCGAATTCCGTGAAGAGCTCGGTGTTAAGGCTTCTCACCTTGTATACGATGGTCGTTGGTTCACTCCACTATGTAAGTCAATCCTTGCCGCGACAGAAGAGCTAGCACAAGACGTGAATGGTGAAGTGGTTATCAAGCTTTACAAAGGCCATGCAACGGTGACTCAGAAGCGTTCTGACAACAGCCTGTACTCAGAAGAGTTTGCAACCTTTGGTGAAGATGAAGTTTACGACCAAAGCCATGCTGAAGGCTTCATCCGCCTTTACTCGCTATCAAGCCGTATCCGTGCTTTGAATAGCCAAAAGTAATCCTAACAATGAGTTAGTGAGCTAGCCTTTGATGAAAGATTGAAGGTTAGTAAACAGACATTATTATGCAAAGCCCATTCACTATTGATTAGTGAGTGGGCTTTTTACTTTCTATTTGCCTAATAAATCAGCTTCGGTTTTTCCTATCGGATGGCATATAATTCGCGCTCCACGCTAAAAATAATCAATGGATTGAACTGTTGGTGAATAAATATGTGAAAATAATGAATTAATACTTTATTTTCATTTTGAATTGCCGTAAGTTTAAACCATCAGAAAAATACTGAATCTTAATCAGAATTATCATTTGCAAAAACAGTGAGCACTGTGCAATTAGGAGATACACAATGGCATTATGGGGCGGTAGATTTACCCAAGCAGCAGACACCCGGTTCAAAGATTTTAACGATTCTCTTCGTTTTGATTACCGATTGGCTGAGCAAGACATTGTGGGCTCAATTGCCTGGTCTAAAGCTCTACTGTCGGTCAACGTATTAACAGAAGAAGAGCAACAGAAGCTTGAGTTAGCGCTAAATGAGCTAAAACTTGAGGTGATGGAAGATCCTGAACAGATTCTACGTTCTGATGCAGAAGATATTCACAGCTGGGTTGAGCAGCAACTTATCGGCAAAGTCGGTGACTTGGGCAAAAAACTTCACACTGGCCGTTCTCGTAACGACCAAGTGGCGACAGACCTGAAACTATGGTGTCGTCAGCAAGGTAACCAACTGCTACTGGCATTGGATCGCCTACAAAGCCAAATGGTGAACGTTGCTTCTCAGCATCAAGAAACCGTGCTTCCTGGCTACACTCACTTACAACGTGCTCAGCCGGTAACTTTTGCTCACTGGTGCTTGGCTTACGTTGAAATGCTTGAGCGTGATTATTCACGTTTGAATGATGCGATTAAGCGTCTAGACACATGTCCGCTGGGTTCTGGTGCCCTTGCTGGAACAGCTTACCCGATGGACCGTGAAGAGTTAGCTCACAACTTAGGTTTCCGTCGTGCAACGCGCAACTCTCTAGATTCAGTTTCTGACCGCGACCATGTGATGGAGCTAATGTCGATTGCTTCTATCTCTATGCTTCACCTTTCGCGTCTTGCAGAAGATATGATTTTCTACAACTCAGGTGAATCAAACTTCATCGAGTTAGCGGATACCGTGACGTCAGGTTCATCTCTGATGCCACAAAAGAAAAACCCAGATGCGCTAGAGCTTATCCGTGGCAAAACTGGCCGTGTTTACGGTTCATTAGCGGCAATGATGATGACAGTAAAAGCTCTGCCTTTGGCGTACAACAAAGACATGCAAGAAGATAAAGAAGGTCTGTTCGACGCTTTAGATACTTGGAATGATTGTATGGAAATGGCAGCACTCTGTTTTGACGGCATTAAAGTGAACGGCGAACGTACACTTGAAGCCGCGAAACAAGGCTACGCGAACTCAACTGAATTGGCTGATTACCTAGTAGCGAAAGGGATTCCTTTCCGTGAAGCTCACCATATTGTTGGTGTGACGGTAGTGGCGGCGATTGCTAAAGGCTGTGCATTAGAAGAATTAACCATCGCAGAGATGAAAGAGTTCTCTGAGGTGATTGAGGAAGATGTGTATGACATCCTGACCATTGAATCGTGTCTTGAAAAACGTAGCGCGCTAGGCGGTGTATCTCCACAGCAAGTGGCTTACGCGGTTGACCAAGCTGAGAAACGTTTATCACAGCGTGATACGTCCATCGTCAAGGTTCGTCCTGCTCGTCTGACCGATATTGAAGCGTTGGAAGGTATGGTCGCTTACTGGGCGAACATGGGTGAAAACCTACCTCGTTCTCGTAATGAACTGGTGCGTGATATTGGCTCGTTTGCGGTCGCAGAGCATCATGGTGAGGTGACAGGTTGTGCATCACTCTATGTGTATGACTCTGGCCTAGCGGAAATCCGTTCACTGGGTGTCGAAGCTGGCTGGCAAGGTCAAGGGCAGGGTACCGCAATTGTGCAGCACTTGGTTGAGAAAGCGCGACAAATGGCCATCAAGAAGGTGTTTGTGCTGACTCGTACTCCAGAGTTCTTTATGAAGCATGATTTCTTACCAACATCGAAATCTCTGCTGCCTGAGAAGGTACTGAAAGATTGTGACCAGTGTCCTCGTCAACATGCGTGTGATGAAGTGGCATTGGAAGTGAACTTGGTAGAGCAGATAATTGCTAAGGTTAATGTTGCATAAGGCATTGATTTTATAGCTCCTAAAAAAAAGATCAAAAATCTGATCTTTTTTGGGAACAAACTAAGAAAAGCCCGGTCTATTAAAGTACCACTGCTTTTTCTTAGAATTTTCTAAGAAAGCCCTAGAATCGATTGGTTCTGGGGCTTTTTTCTATCTGCTGTTCGGGAAATGATGATGGCTTGCTAGGTCGGGTCATTTAATTGGGCACCTAGCCTTTATCGCTTATCGAGCAACGTCTCTCTGTTAACGCTTTTTGTTCCTTAAAGGCAGCACCACAAACTTCATTATCCAATGCAACGACAGCAAGCCACTGAACGCGAAAGCGGCCATCATCAACGCGATGGCATTGATGGTTTTTGGGTCTTCTCTGAAAAACAGCCACCATACTCCCCAACTCAAAATCGACAACACCATCAGCTGATTCATGCAACGCTGGCAGCGACCGAGTTTGTTACGGATTTTTTCACTTTTATTGCAATGAATGCATGTCATCTTGGGTTTGATTCGCGTTATGCTTGTTGCCCTGATAATAACACGTCACAAGATATTGGATCACGGTGACACAGAGAGAGAAAGTCGATGATTGAGCGCCAAGAAACCAAGCAACGTATGAGCCGTATTGTTAAACACAACGGTACTATCTACCTATGTGGCCAAGTTTGTGCTGATGCAACTAAAGACATCACTGAACAAACTCAAACCATGTTAGATAAAGTAGAAGCGCTACTTGAGCAAGCAGGCAGCGACAAAGAGCACATGCTGTCAGCAACGATTTACTTGAAAGACATGAAAGACTTCCAAGAAATGAATGCAGTGTGGGATGCATGGGTACCAGAAGGTCACGCTCCAGCTCGCGCATGTGTGACTGGCGACATGGCTCGCGAAGCGCTACTTGTTGAGATCTCTGTGATTGCTGCTGAGAAGTAATTGCTTAAAGCTTTTAGTGACGCAATGGCTTCAAGAGATTCCAGATACCTCGTCCCTCGGTTCTGGAATGACGAGTTTAGTTTTGGTTTAGCTGATGCGTCACTTTGATTTGCTTCAGTTTAGACGCGTTTTGAAAAGCACCGTTATTCTGGTTAGCTTCGCCTAGACGTGTATGAAAATTGCTGTCATTCCCGAGAGCGACGAAGGAGCGTAATCGGGAATCTATAGTTTACTCGTTGCCAAAAACAAAAAGGAAAGCCAATGGCTTTCCTTTTTAGTATCTAACGTTTGTTAACTGCTAATTGACTGGCGCTAGTCTGAGATTAACAGCCCGGGCCACAATCTAGGCAGTGTTTCACCATCTCTGGGCCTAGGTGCAGTTTCGCATTCAGGTCACGTAGGGCAGTTCGTACACCCTCTTCGATTACTGGGTGGTAGAACGGCATGTCTAGCATCTCAGAAACCGTCATCTTGTTCTGGTGTGCCCATGCTAACAAGTGAGCCAAGTGTTCTGCGTTTGGTCCCATCATCTCAGCACCAAGGAAGCGGCCTGTACCTTGCTCGCCGTATACGTGCAGAATACCTTTGTTGCGCAGCATCACTCGAGAACGACCTTGGTTTTCGAAAGACACTTCACCCGTTGCGAAACAGCCACATGTGCCCAAGCGTGTGGTGATCTCTTTGTAGGTTTCACCAACCATCGCGATTTGCGGGTCAGAGAATACTGCCGAGATTTTAGAGCGGCGTAGGCCTGCACGAATCTCTGGGAAGCGACCTGCATTGTCACCCGCAATACGAGCTTGGCCTGCTGCTTCATGCAGTAGAGGCAGTTGGTTACTCGCATCACCAGCGATAAATATTGATGGTAGTGATGTTTGTAGCGTGTAGTGGTCTGCGATTGGCACACCACGTTCATCAAGCTCTAGAGAGGTATTCTCTAAGCCAAGCTTGTCAGTGTTAGGGCGACGACCTGTTGCTGCTAGTACGTATTCAACGACGTTAGTTTCTAATTCACCTTGTTTATTGATGAACTGGATTTCGACACGTGGCTCACCCGATTCAGTGGTAATGCGCTTCATGCTTTCGATTTTCACGTCGGCATCGAGATAGAACTCTTCATTGAAAGCTTTATCTGCATAAGCCATGATCTCTGGATCAGTTACTGGGCCAACTTGACCACCCAAACCGAACAGTTTGGTCTTCACACCTAAGCGGTGCAGTGACTGACCAAGCTCAAGACCAATAACACCAGGGCCAAATACCGCAACCGATTCTGGTAAATCATCCCAGCTGAACACGTCGTCGTTAATGATCAGGCGATCGCCAAGCTCATTCCAAACGGCAGGGTATGCAGGGCGAGAACCGGTCGCGATAACAATACGCTTAGCGGTGACAACCGTGTGGTCATCAATTTGTAGTGTGTTGTCATCTAAGAACTTTGCGTAGCCAGAGATCTTGTCTTGCTCTGGGATTTCATCAACGCCTTCTAAAACAAAACCAACAAAACGGTCACGCTCAAACTTCACTCGGTCCATCACTTCACGGCCGTTAATCACGATATCACCTTGTGGGTGAACGCCAAAAGCCGGAGCTTTCTCGATTTGGTGTACGCTTTCCGCAGCTGCAATAAGCAGTTTAGATGGCATACAACCAACACGAGCACAGGTTGTACCGTAAGGGCCACCTTCAATCATCACGACACTGTCAGTGTGTGCTTTTGCAGCGCGGTAAGAACCTAAACCTGCCGTACCGCCCCCGATAACTGCTACATCTACATTGACTTGTTTCATAATAATTTTCTCGCAATGGCTAAATTTGGTTTGAACGAACCCCTCCAACTCTGATGATTTTTTGAGAGTCAGGATTGCGGGTCAGTTTTGTGATTCTGTTTTATTAGGTTTAGCTTGTGACTCTGCTTTTATTGCTAACTATAGGTTAGTAAAAGACAGGCGAGTCACCAGCTATATTCTTTTTCCCAAAACTCAGATAAGAGTGTTTGGAATAGCTAACCCACAAGAGGGTGGGTTAGCTGATACTTCTAAGCCTATATCGGCGATGAAGCGATTAGCCTAGGAAAGTTTCTAGTTCTTCACTACCACCGATGTGTTTGCCACCGATGAATACTTGAGGAACGGTAGTGCGACCAGAGATTGCACGTAGGCTTACTGTTGTTGCATCTTTACCTAGAACCACTTCTTCGTAGTTCAGACCTTTGTCGATTAGGTTCTGTTTTGCTTTCATACAGAAAGGACAGCCTGGCTTAGTGAATACTGTGATTGACTCTTGCTCTTTGTGCTCAGGAGCAAGGTAGTTAAGCATAGTATCTGCATCAGAAACCTTGAACGGGTCGCCTGGTACGTCTTCTTCGATGAACATTTTTTCTACCACGCCGTTTTTAACCAGCATGCTGTAACGCCATGAACGTTTGCCGAAGCCGATGTCGTTTTTCTCAACTAGCATACCCATGCCGTCTGTGAAATCACCGTTACCATCTGGGATGAATGTGATGTTTTCCGCTTCTTGGTCTGCTTTCCAAGCGTTCATTACGAATGTGTCGTTTACTGAAACACACAGAATGTCATCAACACCGTTTTCTTTGAATACAGAGTGTAGCTCGTTGTAACGAGGTAGGTGGCTTGACGAACATGTTGGCGTAAACGCACCTGGTAGGCTGAATACGATAACTGTCTTGTCTTTGAATAGCTCTTCAGTAGTTACGTTAACCCATGCATCACCTTGGCGAGTTGGGAATGTTACTTGAGGGATTGATTGACCTTCTTTAGATGCAAACATATTGATTTCCTTAAATAGTATTTTTAATTTTGTTCTATCAGAGCTTAACGTTTTTCTTCGCTCTGTTTCGTTTCGTTGAGCCCATTATTAGATAAATCCTTTGATAGCTCTAATCGTTTGATGTTATGGTTTTGATAGGTAAATTCTATCAATGGCATTTTTCTTTTAAATGTTTTTGTTAGAACCCTTGTTCTTATTAAAACCTGAGGTAAGAGACTGATCATGAACATTCGTGACTTTGAATACTTGGTAGCGCTCGCAGAGCATAAACACTTCCGAAAAGCGGCAGAAGCGTGCTTTGTCAGTCAGCCAACACTAAGCGGTCAAATACGCAAACTAGAAGATGAAATCGGACTTCAGTTAACCGAGCGTAGTCCAAGGAAGGTGATATTTACAGAATCAGGGTTACAACTTGTTGAACAAGCCAAGCGTATTCTCAATGAAGTGAAAACTTTTAAAGATATGGCGAGTGGCCACGGTGAAGCGATGACGGGGCCAATGCACATTGGTTTTATTCCAACCGTGGGTCCTTACATCTTGCCTAAGATTGTTCCTCATCTTAAAGAGAGCTTCCCAGATCTTGAGCTTTACTTGCATGAAGCTCAGACCCATCAGCTAGTGAGTCAACTTGAAGATGGCAAGCTTGATTGCTTGGTACTGGCTGCAGTTGATGAAACCGCGGTGTTCAAAGAGATTGATGTGTATGACGAGCCCTTAAGTGTTGCCGTTCCATGTGACCACGAGTGGGCTCAGCAAGACACTATCGATATGCTGCAGCTAAATGGACAGACCGTACTGGCGCTAGGTGACGGTCACTGTTTAAGAGACCAAGCCTTGGGCTTCTGTTTTGCGGCGGGCGCCAAAGATGATGAGCGCTTTAAGGCGACTAGCTTAGAAACGCTGCGTAACATGGTTGCGGCGGGGGCGGGTATTACCTTGCTTCCTCAGCTATCTGTGCCGAAAGAGAAGCAGAAAGACGGTGTGTGTTACGTACCTGCGGTGAATCCAACGCCTTCACGTAGAATTGTCGTGGCTTACCGTCCGGGTTCTCCATTGAAGGGACGTTTCGAGCAATTGGCTGAGACTATCCGAACTCAACTGGAGAAAACAGCTTAACACTCGATCTCAGAGCCCAAGCTGGTAAGGTATAGATATAAAAAAAGGGTTGATATGAATTCATATCAACCCTTTTTGTTGGTTCAACTTACTAGGTTCAACAAACCCTAGCTAGAACAGTTCTTCTACTGCTTCACCTGATGAGGTTGAGTAGATGTCGTCATTGAAACGTTCTGTGATGTACTCGGTTGGCTCAGTGCCTTTTTCGAAGTACTCGAACATTGATGAGCTATCGAACCTATTAGTCAATAAGCCAGTTTCACGGTCGATACGAACACGAACGATGTTCTCCGGAATCTCTTTACGTTCAGCAGGAACACCCGCTAACGCAGTACCCATGAAATCAACCCATGCAGGTTCTGCTGTTTTCGCGCCAGCTTCTGCACCCGTAATTTGGTTCTTACCAAGGTTTGAGTTCGCTTTGGTTCTGCCTAGGTTGCGGTTGTGGTTATCAAAACCAACCCATACCGTTGCAACCATGCCAGGGCCGTAGCCGCTGTACCAAGTATCTTTCGAGTCGTTAGTCGTACCGGTTTTGCCGCCAATATCACGACGTTTCAGTGGTTGTGCACGCCAACCTGTACCGTTCCAACCTGTACCCGCACTCCAATCACCGCCGCCCCAGATGTTGCTGTACATCATTTCACGAACTAGGAATGCGTTCTGCTCAGAGATAACTTGAGGTGCGTATTGAACTTTCGCATCCACGTCTTGCTCTGCAAACTCATCCGCCATTGGATCGGCTGTGATGGTCTGTTTGCAATCTTCTTTACAGACGACTTTTGGTGTCGCTTCAAACTCAGTCTCGCCAAATGGAGTCTCAACGCGGCTGATGTAGAAAGGTTCAACGTAGTAACCACCGTTAGCGAATACCGAGTAACCTTGCGCTACTTTCATTGGCGTTAAGCTACCAGCACCTAGCGCAATAGTTTCAGAGCGCGGTACTTCGTCAATATCAAAACCAAATCGAGTAAGGTAGTTACGAGTATCATCCAGGCCTACTTCGCGTAGTACACGTACCGCCATTACGTTTTTAGACTGAGCTAAGCCAATACGTAGACGAGTTGGACCCACATAAGTCGGTGGCGAGTTCTTTGGTCGCCATGCTGTGCCTTGGCTCTTATCCCATTGGTTAATCGGGGCATCATTGATCAGTGAGGCTAGCGTTAAGCCTTTCTCAATCGCTGCTGAGTAGATAAATGGTTTGATACCAGAACCCACCTGACGAATAGATTGCGTTGCACGGTTGAACTTGTTGTGTACGAAGTTAAAGCCACCCACCATCGACAACACAGCGCCGTTGTTCGGATTCATTGCAACAAATGCGGTGTTCGCATTAGGTACTTGGCTAAGTCGCCATACAACTGGTGTTTCTGATTCTGCAGTCGCTGACTCTTCTGTCGGCTCTTCAGAGACTTCATCGCCTGTAACGGCTTCATGGCGAACCCAGATTTGTTCACCAACAGCTAGAATCTCTTTTGCTTGAGAAGGCGCTGGTCCTTGGCGGTTATCCGTTAGGAATTTGCGTGCCCAGTTCATACCTTGCCATTCGATAGTGCCTTTACCTTGGTTCTTAACCCAAATTTGCGCACTTTTCGAATTAACTGCGGTAACAACAGCAGGGACTAGGTCACCATAGGTTGGTTGAGACTTAAGGTGTTTAACGATTTGTTCTTGATCCCACGCTGATTGCGCAGTCTGCCACAATACTTTTTCAGCGCCACGGTAGCCATGACGCTCATCGTAGCCAAGTAGGTTCTTAATTGCGGCTTGGTTCGCTGCTTTTTGCAGTTTCGAATCAACAGTCGTGTAGACCTTCATGCCTGATGTATAAGCTTCTTCACCGTAGCGTTCCACCATCCAAGCACGTGCAACTTCTGCAACATACGGCGCGCTCAGTTCGATCTCTGCACCGTGGTATTTCGAGATAAGTTCTTCGCTACGAGCGTCATCGAACTCTGCTTGAGTGATGTATTGCTCGTCTAACATACGACGCAATACGACGTTACGACGGTTAGTCGCGCGCTCAACAGAGTAAATAGGATTCATTGTCGAAGGTGCTTTGGGCATACCCGCAAGTGTCGCAATTTCACTCAGTGTTAGATCAGGAAGATCCTTACCGAAGTAAACACGTGCTGCAGCGCCAAAACCATACGAACGGTGACCAAGGAAGATCTTGTTTACGTAAAGCTCCATGATCTCTTCTTTACTAAGCAGTTGCTCAATGTGGATCGCAATGAAGATCTCTTTGATCTTACGCATAATCTTTTTCTCATTAGATAAGAAGAAGTTACGCGCAAGCTGCTGAGTAATGGTACTCGCCCCTTGTTTTGCTGAACCCGACATTGCAACCACGAGTGCTGCACGTGTGATACCGATTGGGTCAATACCAGGGTGCTCATAGAAACGGCTATCTTCGGTGGCAATCAGAGCCTCAACTAAGTGGCGAGGAATCTCGTCATAAGTCACCGGATTACGACGCTTTTCGCCAAATTGAGAGATCAACTTACCGTCTTGACTGAAGACTTGCATCGGCGTTTGGAGTTCTACGTCGCGCAAAGTGGCAACATCAGGCAACTCTGGTTTTACGTAATAATAAAACCCGAAAATTGTACTGACTCCAAGAATCATGCAAATCAATGTAAATATGAATAATCGCTTTATGAACTTCACCGGATAATCCCTGATTAGTTAAGGCTGATAAGCAGCAAACCCTTGTACTCTAGGCTAAAAACTTAGCTTTCGTTTATTAACGCTTATTTAACTAATAATCACAACCCCTAGATAATCAACGAAATGCTTGGCACTTCAGGAGCTAGGTCACATGGGTTCATCATTAATTACAGGTATAGATATAAATCATCACAGCATCAAAGCCGTGGTACTAAAACCCGTGGGGGAGTTGTATGCCCTAGTGGGATACAAAGAGCTGCCGATTTCGGACGACATTTTTACAGCTAACCATACTTTGGAGTATCAGAAAACTGTTAAGAAACTTAAAGAACTTAGGAAAGGACTGCCTTTTGGTTGTCGCAACGTCGCCATTTCGGTACCTGATAACACTGTGATCAGCAAAGTACTACAAATAGAGAGTGAGTTAGAAGACAGAGAAAAAGAGTTTTCTATCTATCAAACCTTCGCCCATCAATCTCCCTTTCCTATCGAGGAGCTGAGTTTAGATTTTGTAAAGCTGGAAGACAAACGATTTGGTAAAGGTTCGACAAGCAGTTATCAGGTGTACGCCACTCGTAAGGAAGTCGTCGATAGCCGAGCGGATGCATTAACTAAGGCTGGTTTTAAACCTGTGGTGGTAGATACACAGGCCCATGGGCTGCTAAACATCTGGCAATTGGCTTCGCGCTTGTATCCCGATAAGAATAACTGGTTGCTGGTGGATGTTGGAATCGACCAAACGTCGTTAGGAGTTATCCCGCAGAATTCAGCGCCTTTCTATAAAGACATCGCTTTTGGTACTCAAGATCTTCGCAGCTCGGATAACCCAAGTGATATAGAAGGTGTGTTCGGCACGGCTGAAGATACCCATCAATTCATTGTTCATTTGATTGAGAAGCTCAAGCGCCAATTACAGCTCTATTCATCTGGAAATGCGCAGCAACCTATCTCTGGGATCTGGCTGATGGGTGAGGGTGCGAGTATTCCTATGGTAACCGAAGAGTTAGAGCGCCATTTTCAGCTGAGCTGTGAGTCATTGAATCCTTTGTCTCTGTTTGAGAACAAGGTCGCCAAGAGACGTCGACTGCCAATGGACTGGCAACACTTTGGTATTGCCGCGGGTATGGCGATGAGCGGACTCAAGTGGCAGGGAGAAAAGCATGTTGCATCAAATTAACCTGCTGCCGTGGCGTGATGAGATTCGTGCTCAGCATAAGAAGCGTTTTGTTCATTTGGTTATTCTTGGCGTCATCATTGCGCTTGGTGGGCAATGGGCGGTCGGTAACTACTTTTATGACCAACAAGCCAGGCAGCAAGCGCGCCTCAATTATCTTAATCAATACATCGCTGAGCTCGACCGACAAATTCAGTCATTAAAAGTCGCCGAACAAGAGCACAAAGCCATTCTCACTCGACTTGATGTGGTGGAGTCTTTGCAGCTTGGCCGCAATAAAACCACCGACTTCATGAACCTGATGCCAGAGCTGATTCCTGAGGGCGTGTATGTCGACAAGATAAAGATGAATGGTCAGGAGATTGAGATGTCGGGCATCAGTGACAGTACCGCTCGTCTTGCGACTATGTTGGACAACTTAGAGCGCTCAGATTCCCTGGAAGGGGTCGAGATGCACTCTATCGTTCATAACCGGAAACGCTTCAATAAAGAATTTCAGACCTTCAAGGTCTCTTTTGTGTTTAGCCCTGTCTCTTTAGAAAACACAACCGCGAGCAGAAAAGAGAAGGAGACGCATCATGGCTAACCTTCAAAATAGAATGAGCTTGCAAGATCTCGATGTTGATGAGATCACCGAGTGGCCATTGCTGCCTCAGCTTCTCGTGATTCTGGTGTTGATAGTGTTAATCCAAGGTGTAGGCACTTGGCTTTATGTGTTGCCACTCGACGATGAACTGCAACAGATGAAGCAACAAGAACAAACCTTAAAGACGACCTTGCGAATTAAGGCCAATAAGGTTGCAGCCTTGCCTAAATTGCAGAGTCAGCTGGATGAACTAACCAGTCGCTATGATTACCTGTTAGAACAGCTGCCTGTGCAAAAGGAGTTGGCGAGCATGTTGGCATCAGTCAATGAGCTTGGCTTAGACAACTCACTAACCTTTACCCGAATCGACTGGGGCGAAAAACAGAACAAAGCTTTCCTATACCGCTTACCTCTTAACATCGAACTGACAGGTGATTACCACGAGATTGGTGATTTCTCTGCAGCTATCGCTAAGCTCCCGCGAATCATCAGCTTTGATGATGTGAGTTGGCAGAGAGTGAGCCAAGAAAGCAGCACACTTCACTTTAGGGTTCGAGCTTATACCTACCAGTTTAAATCGGAGGTCAACGATGAGGCCCAATAGCGCGCTCTATTCAACGTTGTTACTGCTGATGTTGTCGGGCTGCAAAGCCAATCAAGATTCACTAGAAGACTTCGTGGTGCAGGTTGAGCTCAAAGCGAGAAAAGAAGTTGAGCAGCTTGTTCCTGCGACTGAGTTCTCAGCCGCTACCTATCAACGACGTGCTTTTCGCCCTCCCTTTGAACTACCCAAAGAAGCGATCGTGCAAAACCAGCCTTTGGTGAAGAAAGATTGCTGGCAACCTAGCGCTCGTGCTCGCAGTGGCAAGTTAGAGAAATACCCACTGAGTAAATTGCGCTTGAAAGGTGTGATGGGCAGTGGAACGAGTGTGTTTGGGCTTGTACAAACCCCCAAGGGAAATGTCGTCAATGTGAAAAGAGGCCAGTTTATTGGCCTAAACAATGGCCGAGTTACTAAGGTGACCAGCCAGTACGTTCAGATTAATGAAACTCTTCCAGATGGCTTAGGTTGTTGGCATAAGCGCAACGTTAGGCTGGCTCTGAAGTAAACCAATGTCACATGATGTGGATATGAGATGTAAATATGATTAAAGGAATAAGTGAGTCAATGAACAAAGGGCTGAAAGGCTTGATGGTGTCTGTGATGTTGGTTTTTAGCGTATTCAGTTACGCAGAGAGCTTACCAAATAAATTAGAGAATATTGATTTTAGGGTTAATAAGGATAAAGACGCCGTCATTATCATTGAGCTGGCGACCAGCACCGCTGTGGTGGATGTTCAACGTGCTCAGGAAGGGTTAAGTATCGAGTTGATCAATACTCAGGTTGATGATGACAAGCTTTACCTACTAGATGTAAAAGACTTCGCTACCTTGGTTGAAGGTATTGAAGTCTATAAAGAGACACCAAGCACTCGGCTTCTAGCGACGATTAGCAATGACTATCAGTATGAATACAATCTAAAGGGACGTTTTATTGAGGTGGTGATCAGCAAACCAGTTATCGATCAAGTGACCAAAGAAAAAAGCGTTCTAGAGAAAGAGGGCAAGCTGATATCGATTAACTTCCAAGACATCCCAGTACGAAATGTCCTGCAGCTGATTGCCGACTATAACGATTTTAACTTAGTCGTATCTGATTCGGTCGCCGGAAACCTCACTTTACGTTTAGATGGCGTACCTTGGCAGCAAGTTCTCGACATTATCTTGCAAGTTAAAGGCTTGGATAAGCGAGTTGATGGTAATGTTATCTTGGTGGCACCTAAAGCGGAGCTCGATCTTCGAGAGCAACAAGCGTTAGAAAAATCGCGTTTAGAAGAGGAGCTTGGGGAGCTTAAGTCGGAAATCATCAAGATTAACTTTGCTAAGGCCACCGATATTGCCGACATGATTGGCGGTGAAGGTGCGGTCAGCATGTTGTCTGATCGCGGTTCGATTACCATTGATGAGCGCACTAACTCTTTATTGATTCGTGAGTTGGAGGAGAACATTGCCGTGATACGAGGCATCATTGAATCCTTAGATATTCCTGTGAAACAGGTGCAGATAGAGGCGCGTATCGTGACCGTCACTGAGGGTAATCTTGATGAGCTTGGCGTGCGCTGGGGTGTTTCCTCGACCAACGGAAGCTTCACCGTTGGTGGTTCAATAGAAGGTAATCATCCATCACAAATCACACCGTATGACGATGATGGTGGCAACAGTGCGATTGATGACTACCTCAACGTTAACTTGGGGGCGACATCGCCGAATGCATCGAGCATTGCTTTTCAAGTCGCCAAGCTTGGGTCGGATACTTTGCTCGACCTTGAACTGTCGGCACTTCAACAAGAGTCGAAAGCTGAGATTATTTCTAGCCCACGCTTAATCACCACCAATAAAAAGCCCGCTTATATTGAGCAAGGTACTGAAATCCCTTACTTAGAGTCTTCTTCAAGTGGTGCAACGTCGGTCGCATTTAAGAAAGCGGTATTGAGCCTCAAGGTGACGCCGCAGATCACACCCGACAATCGTTTGGTATTGGATTTGAGCGTGACTCAAGATAGACCTGGGCAAGTGGTCAAGACCGGAACAGGGGAAGCGGTAGCAATTGACACGCAAAGAATAGGTACGCAAGTGCTTGTTAATAATGGTGAAACTGTCGTTCTTGGCGGGATATTTCAACACAGCGTAAGCAGCACGGTGGATAAAGTTCCTCTGTTGGGAGACCTGCCAGTTTTGGGTGCATTGTTCCGTCGCAGCTATGAAAATGTGGGTAAAAGTGAACTACTTATTTTTGTCACACCCAAAGTTGTGATTCAGTAATGAACAATTAGATTAAAAATAAAGTTGCATTAGTGGCACCTAACCTTGATAATTTCGGGTCTTATCACGAATTATCTGTGAGGAATCGGTGCCACGGGCCTTTTAATTTCAGTACTTGTACTGACCTACCTTGTGGCGATGTCATTGAATTAACGTTGTAAATTACTGCTAAAAACATGGCTGAGAAACGCAATATTTTTCTTGTTGGCCCAATGGGCGCCGGCAAAAGTACAATTGGTAGACACCTAGCTTCCCAACTTCATATGGAGTTTCTAGACTCTGACACTGTGATTGAAGAGCGCACTGGCGCAGACATCGCATGGGTTTTTGATGTTGAGGGCGAAGAAGGTTTCCGTAAGCGCGAAGAATCTGTAATCAATGATCTGACAGAAGAACAAGGTATTGTTCTTGCGACAGGTGGTGGTTCAGTGTTGAGCAAAGAAAACCGTAACCGTCTATCTGCACGAGGCATTGTTGTATACCTAGAGACAACAATTGAAAAGCAACTTGCTCGCACTAACCGCGACAAGAAACGCCCTCTACTTCAAACAGACAACCCGCGTGATGTGCTAGAAGATCTAGCTGTATCTCGCAACGCACTATACGAAGAAGTGGCGGACTACACAGTTCGTACTGACGACCAAAGTGCAAAAGTGGTAGCCAACCAGATCGTAAAAATGCTAGAAGAACGTTAAGTTCATTTTTTCGGAGAGCAAACCCATGGAACGGATTACGGTCAATCTAGCTGAGCGTAGCTACCCTATCTCTATTGGCGCCGGGTTATTTGAAGACCCGGCGTACCTTTCTTTTTTATCAGGCAAACAGAAAGTTGTTGTTATCAGTAATGTGACAGTAGCGCCTCTTTATGCAGATAAAATTTTATCGCTATTGGATCAAGTAGGCTGTCAGACATCTCTTCTCGAGCTGCCAGACGGTGAACAGTACAAAACCCTTGAAACGTTCAATTCAGTGATGAGCTACATGCTTGAAGGAAATTACAGCCGCGATGTGGTGGTGATTGCTTTAGGTGGTGGTGTAATCGGTGACTTGGTCGGTTTTGCTGCCTCTTGTTACCAGCGCGGTATAGATTTCATTCAAATCCCGACGACCCTTCTTTCTCAAGTGGACTCTTCTGTTGGTGGTAAAACCGCAGTAAACCATCCTCTTGGTAAGAATATGATCGGCGCTTTTTACCAACCGAAATCTGTGATCATCGATACTAACTGTTTATCAACGCTTCCAGAGCGTGAGTTTGCAGCTGGCATTGCTGAGGTGATCAAATACGGCATCATTTACGATGAAGCCTTCTTTGATTGGTTGGAGCAGAATCTAGAGAAACTTTATCAACTTGATGAAGAGGCACTGATCACCGCGATTGCTCGTTGTTGTGCAATTAAGGCTGAAGTGGTGGCTTTAGATGAAAAAGAGTCAGGAATCAGAGCGTTATTGAACCTAGGTCATACATTTGGTCATGCGATTGAAGCAGAACTAGGCTATGGTAATTGGCTACATGGTGAAGCTGTGTCGTCAGGCACTGTAATGGCAGCGAAAACTGCTCAATTACAGGGGCTGATCTCTCAGCAGCAACTTGAGCGAATTATTTCTATACTCAAGAATGCGAAATTACCAATCCATACGCCAGAAAGCATGTCTTTTGAAGACTTTATGAAGCACATGATGCGCGATAAAAAAGTGCTGTCTGGTCAGTTGCGTTTGGTATTACCAACAAGTATTGGTACTGCTGAAGTGGTTGCTGATGTGCCTCAAGACATCATTAAACAAGCGATCGATTTCTGCCGTACTCTTTAAATTTGGTTGTGAGGTTGCCTAGCTAAACTCTAGGCAACTGAAGCGTTTTACTGATCGATCTTATCAGTAGGGATCCCCAATGAGTTTGGCTCATGAATTAAGAGTATTAGAGTTAGAATCTCAAGTTGAGCTGCTAGAGCGCTTACAGCTTTTGACTAACTTTGGTTCAAACCTAGTCACGGTTGCTGGTAAAACTGGCTCGGGCCGTTCTTGGTTAGCTCAGCGTTATCTGGAAGCGTGGTCGACTGAAAAAAATCAGTGTTTACTGCTTTGTCATCCAAGCCAAGACGATCAACAACGCCGCGCGCTTATTCTTAGCCAAATTGTTTCTGATCCCCTGTTTAATCAACATGATTCTTTATCAGATAGCCTGACTAGGTTACTGGATGGAGAGCCGTGTAATGTGGTTATCGTCGTTGATGATGCCCAACGACTTTCTGAGCTATTGGTATCCGAATTATGGATGTTGGTACTAGAAGCTCAATCAAACCCTCAATGGACGATCAATATCGTTCTCTTCTCGGAACCTGGCCACTTAGATACGTTATTAACGCGTTTGAGTTACGGTCAACAACACAAGCCTATCGATCTCGAGATCGATGACCTTTCGCAACCAGAAGCTGAACATTTCTTTGAATCACTGGTGATTCGATATGTTGATGATGAGTCTGAAACTCGCGTGCGACGTGCGTTTAGTAAAGCGCAACCTCTGCCCGGTGAGTTAATGGCTTTAGGAGAATTGAAAGTGGAAAAAAGGATTATTATTCGCTCAATTATTGGCTCACCGATCAATATCGCGATTGTGGTGGCCTTGTTGTTGGTTTTAATTGGTGGCGGCTATTGGTGGATGTTCAGTCAGCCAACACCAGACGATAAAGCGCAGTCGCTTATCGCACCGATTGAACAGACAGCTATCCCAACTTTTGAAGTGGAAAGTGGTACCGAGCAAGCTGGTATCGACGGAATGGTAGATTCTGAAACCGAAGCTGACATGAGTTACCAAGGCGCTGACGACGATAGCTCATCTTTGCCGCCAACTGTCGTTGAAGATACCGCGAGTGTTGGGGAAGTGGAACAAGATCAGCAACGCGTTGTGATCACCTCTGACGTGGTTGATGCTCTGCTTGATGATAAGCCTGAAAGTGCCGATACCAGCGCGATTGATGCGGCTGTTGAGGAAAATACAGAGGCAGCGGCTAGCGCGCAACCTGATGCAGCACAAGCCGAACCACAACCAACAGTTGATGAAGAATCAGATCTAACTGATTCAACACCGCCGACTAAAAAGATTACCTTCTCATTTGCTCGTGAAGAGTTACAAGCTATCTCGCCGCGCGCGTATACCTTGCAGTTGAGTGCGATGACCTCATTGGAGGATGTGCAATCCTTCATTGAAGAATATGACCTTGAGAACAAGGTTCGTATTTACCCAACACTTCGTAACGACACCAAGTGGTTTATCATCACTTATCAAGATTACCCAACGATTCAAGTGGCGCGAGACGCGGTAAGTGCGTTATCAAAACCCCTTCAACAGTTGGAACCTTGGGCAAAATCGATGAATCAAGTGCATCGAGAGATAGAACGTGCGAAATAACCCTGAGCTTAGCCTCAAAATATGTTACATTCCGCAGCCTTATTTTTGAGTTGATAGATAGAGCAGTAAATGAAAAAGCAGCGTGCCTTTCTAAAATGGGCTGGTGGTAAATATGGCCTAGTTGAAGACATCCAACGTCACCTGCCACCTGCTCGTAAATTGGTAGAACCGTTTGTCGGTGCCGGCTCAGTATTTCTGAATACTGACTTTGAACAGTACCTGCTTGCAGATATCAACCCCGATCTTATCAACCTGTACAACCTACTTAAAACCGATCCTGAAACTTATATCACGGAAGCGAAGCGCTGGTTCTGTCCTGAGAACAACCGCAAAGAAGCCTTCTTAGATATTCGCGCTGAGTTCAATGGTACAGATAACGTCATGTATCGTTCGTTGGCTTTCTTGTATATGAATCGATTTGGCTTTAATGGCCTATGTCGTTACAACAAGAAGGGCGGTTTTAACGTCCCATTTGGTTCTTACAAAAAACCTTACTTCCCAGAAGCCGAGCTGGAGTTTTTTGCCGAGAAAGCGAAAAAGGCCACCTTCGTCTGTGAGGGATACCATGAAACCTTTAGCCGCGCGCGCAAAGGCTGTGTGGTTTACTGCGATCCTCCATACGCACCGTTGTCGAACACGGCTAACTTTACCTCATACGCAGGTAATGGCTTTAGCTTAGATGACCAAGCTGCATTGGCGGATGTTGCTGAAAAAGCAGCAATGGAGCGTGGTATTCCTGTTTTGATTTCAAACCACGATACGACACTAACGCGTCGCTTATATCATGGTGCTGAGTTAAACGTGGTCAAGGTGAAACGCACCATCAGCCGTAATGGCGCTGGGCGTAATAAAGTTGATGAGCTGCTGGCGCTTTTCCATAAAGAGAAAAACCAGCAACACACATCAGCGGAATAGTTCTGGTCAGAACAGCCGCTAAACTCATTAAATTGAGTGACCAACGGATACTTTCTTAAACTAATCTTTCGAACTGCTAGGATCTGCTTAGGTGCTTAGGTAGAATTGCACACCAAATAGTCTTGGGCTTGAGTCTTGTATTTGTGTATGAGATATCACTAAGACGGTGACATTCGTAATTTACTCACTCTTAAGAGGTTTGGTATGAAAGATTTTCTAATCGCTCCATCGATTTTGTCTGCAGATTTTGCTCGTCTTGGTGAAGACGTAGAAAAAGTACTCGCAGCTGGTGCTGATGTTGTGCACTTCGATGTGATGGACAACCACTACGTACCTAACCTGACTTTTGGCGCGCCTATTTGTAAAGCGCTGCGCGACTACGGTATTACTGCTCCTATCGATGTTCACCTTATGGTTAAGCCTGTGGATAGTATTGTTCCTGAGTTTGCAAAAGCGGGCGCATCAATGATTACCTTCCACGTTGAAGCTTCAGAGCACATCGATCGCACTCTACAGCTCATCAAAGAGCACGGTTGTAAAGCGGGTGTGGTTCTTAACCCTGCAACACCGCTTTCTTGCCTAGATTACATCATGGACAAAGTAGACATGATTCTACTAATGTCTGTGAACCCTGGCTTCGGCGGTCAATCTTTCATTCCTCACACGCTAGATAAACTACGTGCTGTTCGTAAGCTGATTGATGAGTCAGGCCGCGACATTCGCCTTGAGATTGATGGCGGTGTGAAGGTGGATAACATCCGTGAAATCGCAGAAGCGGGTGCAGATATGTTCGTTGCGGGTTCTGCTATCTTCAACCAACCGGATTACAAAGAAGTGATTGATGAGATGCGTGCAGAGCTTGCAAAAGTAAACGCATAATCGTAAAACTACAGATAGATTGAATATTAAGGGGCTCATTGGCCCCTTTTTTACGTCTTATCGCTCAACACATAAGACGAATATAATTAATAGGAAAGTAAGATGTCATTAAGCTCAATAAAACTGATCGCCTTTGATTTGGATGGAACCTTGTTAGACAGCGTGCCTGATTTAGCTGTCGCCGCTGACCAAGCTTGTCAGGAGCTGGGTTTCCCTTCAGTGAGTGAAGAACAAGTTCGCGACTATGTTGGCAATGGTGCTGACGTGCTTATCGGGCGTTCACTCAGCCGTAACCTAACTGTTGATCCAAGCCTAGATCCTGAGCTGCTGAAGAAAGCACGCATCTTGTTTGATGATTTCTACGAGCAGGGCGGCCACAAGCTGAGCCACCTTTACCCATCAGTAAAAGAGACGCTGGCAGAGCTGCATAATGCGGGTTTCACTATGGCGCTTGTGACCAACAAACCATCGAAGTTTGTACCCGACGTTCTGGCGCAACACGGTATCGATAAGTACTTTGTTGATGTTTTAGGCGGCGACTCTTTCCCAGAGAAAAAACCGAATCCAGTAGCGCTGAACTGGTTGCTAGAAAAGCACAACGTTAAAGCGGAAGAGATGTTGATGGTTGGTGATTCAAGCAACGACATCAAAGCGGCTAAGAATGCGGGTTGCCACTCGTTTGGTCTGACTTATGGCTACAATCACGGTGAGCCAATTTCAGCATCAAACCCTGACTATGTGGCGGATAACGTTGCTCAATTACTAGATGTCGTTCTAGTTTCAGCATAAAGCGGACAAAAGTTAGCTAACCCACTAGCAAAATACTTATCAATGAGTACACTGGATGAGCCGCGCAGAAAGAGCTGTGCGGCTTTTCTATATTTAAGTTAAGAAGCTAAGCGTTCAATAAACTTAGCGAATAAGCAAAGGAATTAAAACCATGAGCAAGCCCATCGTATTGAGTGGTGTTCAACCATCTGGTGAACTAAGTATCGGTAACTACTTGGGTGCTCTACGTCAATGGCAACAGATGCAAGATGATTACGATTGCCAATACTGTGTTGTAGACCTTCACGCAATTACGGTTCGCCAAGACCCGAAAGCACTGCATGAAGCGACTCTAGACGCACTCGCAATCTGTCTTGCTGTCGGTGTTGATCCAAAGAAGAGCACGCTATTTGTTCAGTCACACGTACCAGAGCATGCTCAACTTGGTTGGCTTCTTAACTGTTACACGCAAATGGGTGAACTGAGCCGTATGACTCAGTTTAAAGATAAGTCTGCACGTCACTCAAACGACGTAAACGTAGGCCTATACGACTACCCAGTGTTGATGGCTGCAGACATCCTGCTTTACGGTGCTCACCAAGTGCCAGTAGGTAGTGACCAGAAACAACACCTAGAGCTAGCGCGTGATATCGCAACTCGTTTCAACAACATCTACGGTCCTGAAACGCCAATCTTCCAAGTGCCAGAACCTTACATTCCAACAGTGAATGCACGTGTAATGAGCCTGCAAGATGCGACTAAGAAGATGTCTAAGTCGGATGATAACCGTAAGAACGTGATTACTCTGTTAGAAGAGCCTAAGTCGATCATCAAGAAGATCAACAAAGCGCAAACTGATGCAGAAACACCGCCACGTATTGCTCACGATTGGGAAAACAAAGCGGGTATCTCTAACCTAATGGGTCTTTACTCAGCAGCGACAGGTAAAACGTTTGAAGAGATCGAAGCGCAATACCAAGGTGTTGAGATGTACGGTCCATTCAAGAAAGATGTAGGCGCAGCATTAGTTGAGATGCTTGAGCCGATTCAAGCTGAATACCACCGTATCCGTGCTGATCGTGCTTACATGGACGCAGTAATGAAAGCGGGTGCTGAAAAAGCGTCTGAGCGTGCTGCAGTAACACTGAAAAAAGCATACGAAGCAGTAGGTTTTGTTACTCGCCCATAGGGTGAACTAACACGACTCGCTTGAAAATTTGAGCCCAAAGTAGCTTTTGTTTACTTTGGGCTTTTTAATGCCCATTCCATTTACCTTCCTCGAAAACCCCTTGTTTGAATTGATAATTTACGCAGTATCTGACTAGCATATCCATCATATTAATGCTGTGCAGATGATCTTATTCAGCACTTCTGAACTTTATAAATTCATACTCATTTCTATATATGTTGGAAATATATAACGTGCCAAACAATTGATGATTCCAAAGTGATAAGTTCCTCATTTTCTTGCCAACTGACTTATTCCTTTCATAAATAAACCTGATAGTTACCACAAAATACATGACTGCCCATAGATGGCAGTGACTATAAATCAATGAACTCAGGTGAAACGGATGGCTCTTTTACACAAACCTTCATTGCTAGCAGTGGCAATTGGTAGCTTGTTAACCACAAGCGCACACGCTGATTTGTTTATTTCACAATATGTGGAAGGCGGCAGCTACAACAAAGCGGTTGAGATCGCCAATAACGGCGATAGCAGCATTAACTTAGATGGTTACTCACTGGCGAAGTCTGCCAATGGCAACGGATCATGGGGCGCCACTTTACCTTTAGATGGCCACGTTTTAGCGCCCGGTGAGGTGCTTGTTGTTGCTCATACCAGTGCTAGTGATGAGATTAAGGCGGTCGCTGACATTCTAAATGCTTCATTGGCTAATCATAATGGTGACGACCCGCTAGCTATCTTGAATGCAGATGGTTCGGTGCATGATGTTGTTGGTTTGATGGGCGATGTGGACTGGGGCAAAGATGTTACTTTGGTTCGTGCGACACAAACACCTTCTGCGACGTTTGATGCTTCACAATGGGTATCGCTACCAAAAGACAGTATTGAAGGGCTAGGTTCACTAGACAGTGTTGAGCTGCCAGAAGCCTTTACTTGTACAGAAGATGGCTCAGACCCGGTATTTACCACCATTCAAGAGATCCAAGGCGAGGGTGCAACATCACCGTTCATCGATGGCTACCCGTACATCACCGACGATGAATACTTCGTAAAAGGTGTAGTTAGCGCAGTGACTACTGGCCTAACCAAAGGCTTCTATCTGCAAGCGATTGAGGATGACTTCAATTCAAGTACCTCTGAAGGTCTATTTATTCACACTAACCAGTCAAGCTCAGATTTAGTTGCGGGTGATGTGGTGTGTGCGAAAGGTAAGGTTCAAGAATACTACAGCCACACTCAGCTTAAAGTTGAAAACAACCAATGGCTAAAGCAGGGCGAACAGCAATCCCCTGAAGCGACGGCGATTGAAGCGCTAGACAGTGATGAGAACTTCGCTGCAACGCTTGAACGCTACGAAGGCATGTTGCTGAAAACAACCGAAGCGCTTGATATGCGAGTGACGCGTACCTTCGGTTATGACTACGCAGGTCGTCGTAACAACATGGTATTAGCCCATGAGCGTATCAACATGCAGCCGAACCAGCTTTTTGCTGCCGGTTCTGATGAAGCGAAACAACAAACAGAAGACAACGCTGATCGTCGCCTTTTCGTTGAAACGGATCAAAAAGCGGGTGACGGACAAGTTCCTTTCTACCCAGATTTTGGCCGTACCGACATCGACCAAGATGGTTCGACCGAAGACTACATCCGTATCGATGACACCATTGTCGGCCTAGAAGGTGTGTTGACTTACAGCTACGGTGAATACCGTTTAATTGCGACTAACCAGATCTCGGCTGAAAACTTCGTTCGTAACGACCCACGTACTGACAAACCAGACATGGATGAAGGTGACCTGCGTATTGCGACCTTCAATGTATTGAACTACTTCAACTCTCCATTTGGCGGTGACGCGAACCAGCACGGCAACAACCGTGGCGCGAACACCATCACTGAGTTTGAAATGCAGCAAGAGAAGATTGTGAACGCGATTCTTCGTCTAGACGCTGACATCATTGGTTTGATGGAAATTGAGAACAACGGCTTTGGTGAAGGTTCAGCGATTCAACAGCTTGTTAACCAGCTGAATGATCGCATTGAGCGTAAGAAAGACCGTTATACGTTTGTCGCTGTTGATTCAAATGAAGATGGCGTAACCGACGAGATGGACTCGATTGGTACTGACGTAATCACAACGGGTGTTATTTACCGTAAGAAGGTAGTTAAGCTAAAAGACAGCCGCGTTATCGCGATGCCAAGCCAACAAGCACCAGAGGTGTTAGACGATTCAGGTAAGGTGATTGAGGACGGTAAGAACTACCAGCGTGACTCATTAGCGCCAACCTTCAAGGTCAAAGGTACCAAAGAGAAACTGACCGTAGCGATTAACCACTTTAAATCTAAAGGCTCTAAGTGTTGGGAAGATGCAGCACCGGTTGAACAGGGTGGTCAAGGTGGTGTTGATGCCGACAAGCAAGGCTCATGTGAGAACTTCCGCGTAGCTGCGGCGGTGGCACTGGGTGAAGCGCTCGATGGTATCAAAGGTCACAAAGTGATCCTGGGTGATATGAACTCGTACGGCATGGAAGATCCAATGCTGGTGCTAACGGATTACTCTGAAGAGAAATACGGTAAGCAAATCAAAGCGGCTCGTAACACTTACATTGATGGTGTTGAACAGTTTGGTGATAACGGCGCGGTGATTACTAAGAACTACGGTTACATTAATGCTGTGGCTCAAAAGCACCCAGACAGCTGGAGCTACTCATACAATGACGAAGTGGGCGCACTGGATCACCTGTTGATCAGCGACAGCCTGAAAGACATGGTTGTGGATGCAACTGACTGGCACATTAACGGTGGCGAATCGACGTTGTTTGACTACAACGAAGAGTATAAAGGCGATCTGCCTAAGTACCAAGATCACTTCCGTTCATCGGATCATGATCCTGCGGTTCTTGAGCTCAGAGTCGGCGGTTCATTCGGCTTGGGTGCATTGATGTCATTGTTTGGTCTAGCAATGTGGCGTCGTCGCAAGTAGCTAAATCGTAAGTAGATTGGCAAGCCATACAAGCAAGCCAATTCAGGTAACTTAAGGCTATCTGTAAACAATTAAGGTCAACTTAGGTTGGCCTTAATTATTGGCGAAATGCAGTTTCCACTTGCCTTTCGCTATGGGTATTGCACAATACCGCCCCTATATCTCCCAATCCTTTAGTATTTAGCAAACGATTTCGACCCATGTTACTTATCATCGATAACTACGACTCCTTTACCTATAACTTGTATCAGTATTTCTGTGAGTTAGGGGTAACTGTAAAAGTTGTTCGCAACGATGAGATTGATATTGCGGGCATCGAAGCGCTAAATCCTAGTCATCTTGTTATCTCGCCGGGTCCTTGTACACCGGATGATGCGGGCATTTCTCTACAAGTCATCGAACACTTCGTTGGTAAACTGCCGCTCTTAGGAGTGTGTCTTGGTCATCAAGCCATTGCCCAAGTGTTTGGTGGTGAAGTGGTGAGAGCCAGACAAGTGATGCACGGTAAAACCTCTCCGATACGCCACAATGGCAAGAGTGTTTTTCAGGGATTGAACAACCCATTGACCGTGACACGTTACCACTCACTAGTGGTGAAAAATGGCACGCTACCAGATTGCTTTGAACTGACGTCTTGGACGGAGTTTGAAGATGGCAGCATGGATGAGATCATGGGTTATCAACACAAAACCTTGCCGATTGATGCGGTGCAATTTCACCCTGAATCGATTAAAACAGAGCAAGGACACCAACTTCTCGCTAACTTCCTAGCACGCTAAGTGTTTAAATTTGACCCTTTCTCCGCCTAAATAAGCCAGTTAAACCTGTCAGCCCATTCGTTAAGCGTTTAAATTCGGGCTTTACGCGTCTCTCTCCCTCTGACGCCGATCACTTTTTATAACATTTCTCTCTCGCTTCGCTAAGTTTTTAGCCTATGCAAAATTATTCGCGTTATTTCCTCTCGAACCCTATATACCGCTGTGCCAGTAAGGCTTTGCTATTACTAGTCATACGTTTAGGTAAAAAAAGCTTCATAAAACAGATTAATTGATGCATAAATAGTCATAGGTAGTGACGTTTAGCTGGTTGTGAGGGATGGCTAAAGAATAATCTACTATTGAAAAGGTTAATTAAATGTAAATATAATGCTGCAGCGGGATTATGGCGAGACAAAATATCTTTGTCTCACTTATGAACCATTACGCTTATTTGCGAAGCTTGCGGTATCGAGAAGGAATGTACGATGACAGTGGAAAATAAAGTAGAACGTAGTCTGTTTAATGAGGTGATGGTGCCTTGTTATAACCCAATGGAAATGATCCCAGTAAAAGGGGAAGGCGCACGCGTTTGGGACCAACAAGGCCGAGAGTATATCGACTTTGCTGGTGGTATCGCTGTGAGCTGTTTGGGTCACTGTCACCCGGCAATGGTTAACGCAGTTACTGAGCAAGCAAACAAGATTTGGCACCTAAGTAACGTGATGACCAACGAACCTGCGCTGCGTCTAGCGAAAAAGCTAACCGACGTATGTTTTGCAGAAAAAGTATTCTTTGCCAACTCTGGCGCAGAAGCGAATGAAGCAGCATTGAAGCTAGCTCGTCGTTGGGCGGCGGATGTTCACGGTCCTGAGAAATCTGAAATCATTGCATTCAAACAAGGTTTCCACGGTCGTACTTTCTTTACCGTAACGGTTGGTGGTCAAGAAGCTTACTCTGATGGTTTCGGTCCTAAACCGGGCGATGTGACTCACCTGCCTTACAACGATATTGCAGCGCTAGAAGCGCACATCTCTGATCGTACTTGTGCAATCATGATGGAACCTCTGCAAGGCGAGGGCGGTATCATCTCTCCAACGTCTGAATTCGTGAACACGGTTCGTGAACTGTGTGATAAACACAATGCACTGCTTATCTTTGATGAAGTGCAAACGGGTAATGGTCGTACCGGTAACTTTTACGCTTACCAAGGCCTAGGTGTGACACCAGATATTTTAAGCACGGCTAAATCTCTAGGTGGTGGTTTCCCTATCGGTGCAATGCTTACGACCACTGAACTCGCGACACATCTAAAAGTTGGTACGCACGGTTCTACTTACGGTGGTAACCCACTGGCCTGTGCTGTTGCTGAGGCGGTTGTTGATGTGGTTAGCCAACCTGAAACATTAGCTGGCGTGAAAGAGCGTGAAGCTCTGTTCCGCGATGGTCTAGCTAAGATTAACGACAAGTACCAAATCTTCAGTGAAGTTCGTGGTAAAGGCCTACTACTAGGTGCTGCACTTAACGAAGAGTGGCAAGGCCGTGCACGTGACGTATTGGTAGCAGCAGGCGAACAAGGCTTGATGGTACTGGTTGCGGGTGCAAACGTGGTTCGTTTCACGCCATCACTGGTTATTACTACACAAGAAATTGAAGAAGGCTTATCAAAACTAGACAAAGCAATCGCTACGCTAGTTTAGCCTGAGCGGCGTCATAGGAATGATCGCCAATAGAGCGATCCCATGACGTTCTGCTAAAGGCCCAAGCTTCTGGTTTTGGGCCTATTTTGCATCTGGAGGGAATATTGATGCTAGTTGTTCGCCCAATAAAATTATCTGATTACGATGCGCTGCATACCTGCGCGGTTGAATCTGGTCACGGATTCACATCTCTTCCGGTTAACGAAGAACTGTTAACTAACCGTATTACTCACTCTGAATACAGCTTTGCCAAGCAAAACGTGACTGAGCCCGGTGACGAAGGCTACCTGATGGTTGGCTTCGACACAGAAACCGGTGAAGTTGCGGGTACGACTGGCATTGAAGCCTCAATTGGCTGGGATGTCCCGTTTTATTCGTACCACATCAGCAAAGTGGTTCACTCATCGCAAAAGCTTGGCGTGAATAACGTCGTGAAGCTACTGACTTTCGGTAATAACTACACAGGATGCAGTGAGATCTGCACATTGTTCTTGCGCCCAGCTTTCCGTGGTGGATTGAATGGTCGTTTGATGTCGAAGTGTCGCTTCCTGATCATGTCTGAGCACCCAGAGCGTTTTTCGAAAACGATTTTTGCTGAGATGCGTGGTGTATCGGATGCAGAAGGTAATTCTCCTTTCTGGCAATGGCTGCAAGAGCATTTCTTCTCGATTGATTTCACGCTTGCGGATTACCTAACCGGTATAGGTAAGAAAGGTTTCATTGCTGACCTAATGCCAAAGCTACCTATCTACGTGAACCTATTGAGCAAAGAAGCTCAGGCGGTGATTGGAGAGGTTCATGACAATACGCGCCCTGCACTTAAGTTGTTGGAACGTGAAGGTTTCACTAACCGTGGCTATGTCGATATCTTTGATGCAGGCCCAACGGTTGAGTGTGATCTAAGAAACATCGAATCGGTGCGTCACTCAATTAGAGCACAGGTTCAAATTGCAGAGCACTCTAGCTCTAAAGACTTCCTAATTGGTAATACCTCGTTTGAGAACTTCCGCGCAGTAGCCGCGAAAGGTGCGTATGACCAAGCAAGCGACACAGTGATTTTATCATCTGAAGTAGCGAGCGCTCTTGAAGTAAAAGAAGGCGAATTTGTTCGCATGTTGGCTCAGTAAGAGCGGCGATTATCTGTCGAAGATTTTAAGGATAGAAGTATGACTCAGTGGATAGCAGGACAGTGGGTGGCAGGTCAAGGTGACGCCATGACATCAGTAAGCCCATACAACAATGAAGTAGTGTGGCAGGGTGATAGCGCAACACCAGCGCAGGTTGAATCTGCAGTAGCAGCAGCTCGTGAAGCCTTCTTGGTTTGGAAAAAATTGAGCTTTGCAGAGCGTGAAGCGATCGTGTTGAACTTTGCTGAGAAGGTAAAAGAGAACAGCGAAGAGATTGCACAGATTATTGCAAAAGAGACGGGTAAACCGATTTGGGAAACTCGCACTGAAGCGGGCGCGATGGCGGGCAAGATCGCTATCTCTATTCGTGCATACCACGAGCGTACTGGTGAAGCTTCGCGTGAAGCGGCAGGTAACCAAATCGTACTGCGTCATCGTCCATTAGGTGTTATGGCTGTATTTGGCCCTTACAACTTCCCAGGTCACCTACCTAACGGTCATATTGTTCCAGCTCTGCTATCGGGCAACACCGTAGTATTCAAGCCTTCAGAGCAGACACCTTGGACGGGTGAATTCGCAATGAAGCTATGGCAAGAAGCGGGTCTTCCTGCTGGCGTAATCAACCTAGTGCAAGGCGCTAAAGAGACAGGTATCGCACTGGCTGATGCTAAAGGTCTTGATGGCGTGCTATTTACGGGTAGTGCGAATACTGGTCATATCCTGCATCGTCAATTCGCGGGCCAACCGGGCAAGATGCTGGCACTAGAAATGGGCGGCAACAACCCTATGGTGATCAGCGACCAATACGGTGATGCAGACGCAACGGTATACACTATCATCCAATCGGCGTTCATCAGTGCTGGCCAACGTTGTACATGTGCTCGTCGTTTGTATGTACCTGTTGGCGAGAAGGGCGATCTGCTTCTAGATAAACTGGTCGCAGCTACGCAAAAGATTCGTGTCGATCAGCCATTCGCTGAACCTGCACCTTTCATGGGCCCTCAGATCTCTGAAGCTGCAGCTAAATTTATTCTAGACGCGCAAGCTAATCTGCAATCGTTAGGTGGTGTCAGCCTAGTAGAAGCAAAAGCGGGTCAAGCGGCGTTTGTTTCTCCGGGCATTATCGATGCAACCAATATTGCTGACCTGCCAGATGAAGAGTACTTCGGTCCATTGCTGCAAGTGGTTCGTTACCAATCGCTAGAGCAAGCGGTCGAGTTAGCTAACGACACACGCTTTGGTTTGTCTGCAGGCCTTGTATCAACAGACGATTCTGAATGGGAATACTTCGTTGACCATATCCGTGCGGGTATTGTTAACCGTAACCGTCAGCTAACAGGCGCAAGTGGTGATGCACCGTTTGGTGGTCCGGGTGCTTCAGGCAACCTACGCCCAAGTGCTTACTACGCAGCTGACTACTGTGCTTACCCTATGGCTTCAATGGAAGGTAGCGAAACTCAACTACCAGCATCGTTTAGCCCAGGTATTGAGCTTTAATTTAGGCTAATGAGTCTTAGGCTCATTGGTTAAGCTTGAAATAGGGAAGTGGTGTTATCGCTTCCCTTTTCCATCACGTCCGACACCTAGATTGGGCGGTAGATAATAATAGAACAAGTATGTCACAGGCTGATGGCTGCTGACTCTGTGTCTCAGCCTCTCCCTTTCTAATCCAAATTACTAGCTTGCTAGAACCTCTGACAAGGAGTCACCATGACGCCCGATCTACTCTTTAAATCACTATGGGACGATTACATTCACAGGCTGTGTCCATCGGCTGAGAAAGTGCATCACTTGCTGAAAGAAGATGAAGCGCTGATCAACGACCATATTGCACTGCGTACTTTTAATGTTGCCCCTCTCGGTATTGAAACACTAGCTAAACCTTTCCTTGAACTGGGTTACAAGGCGTGTGGCGACTACCTGTTTGAGAGCAAGAAGCTAGTGGCTAAACACTACGAGCACCCAGACCCGAAGCAGCCAAAAGTGTTCATTAGTGAATTGAAGGTCGAAGAGTGTTCTAGTGAATTACAACAGATCGTTGCTAAGTTAGTTGAGCAGGTTGATGCAAGCAAGCTTCAAGGTCATGAGTTCTTGTTTGGTGGTCGCCAATGGGATTTGAGCTTTGCTGATTTCCAAGTACTAGCAAAAGAGAGCGAATACGCATCTTGGCTAGCGGCTCATGGATATGGTGCAAACCACTTTACGGTAAGTGTGAACCAGTTGAATAACTTCGATGAAGTACAGGCGGTGAATGACTACCTGAGCGAGTCTGGCTTCACTATCAATGCATCTGGCGGTGAAGTTAAAGGCTCTCCAGAGGTCTTATTAGAGCAATCATCAACAATGGCAGACAAAGTCCCAGTTTCATTTGTTGAAGGCAATGAGATGATTCCTGGCGGCTTCTATGAGTTCGCTAAGCGTTATGCGATGGTCAATGGTGAGCTTTACACAGGTTTTGTTGCCGCATCGGCGGATAAGATCTTTGAGAGCACCAACGGTTAATAAAAGGTACGAGAACGGACTTATCCTAGATATGCGAGTACGCTTCGCTTCGAGGAAGTTTACAAATAGGATTCTGTGAGTTCTTCTCGTATCTGTTCTATAGATCTTTAGAAAACAAAAAAGCCACCAAATTTGCATTTGGTGGCTTTCAAATTTTTGGCTCAGTTAATCGAGATTAACGAGTGCCGTATACCACGATAGTTTTACCATGTGCAGAAATTAGGTTCTGCTCTTCTAGCATCTTCAAGATACGACCAACTGTCTCACGAGAACAACCAACGATCTGGCCAATCTCTTGACGAGTGATCTTGATTTGCATGCCGTCAGGGTGAGTCATTGCATCTGGCTGTTTCGCTAGGTTTAGTAGCGTTTGAGCGATACGACCTGTTACGTCAAGGAACGCTAAGTCACCAACCTTTTGGCTAGTTACTTGTAGACGGTTTGCCATTTGCGCTGAAAGGCGCATTAGGATATCTGGGTTCACTTGGATAAGTTGACGGAATTTCTTGAAAGAAATCTCAGCTACTTCACAAGGAGATTTAGCACGAACCCAAGCAGTACGTTCTTGGTCTTCTTCGAACAAGCCAAGCTCACCGATGAAGTCGCCTTGGTTTAGGTAAGAAAGAATCATTTCCTTACCTTCTTCGTCTTTGATAAGAACTGCCACAGAACCTTTAACGATGTAGTACAAGGTTTCTGCCTTTTCACCAGCATGAATCAAAGTACTTTTTGAAGGGTACTTATGAATATGACAGTGTGAAAGGAACCACTCTAATGTTGGATCGGTTTGAGGTTTACCTAGAACCATAATATCTCACTTCCTCTGCAGGGTATGCTTGCCGCTTTCCGTATTTTAGCTAAGCCTGGATTGACTTGTAGGATAAGAGCACTCGTTGAGCGCTGCAAGCTATCTTGTGTTTCGTTTAAGAATAGTATCCTTTTTCAGGTACTATTTCTTGATTTTAATCGTGACCAAGCTACGATTTTTTACGCAAAATTGTGCACATGATCACGGTATGAAAAGTAATCAACCAGAATGTCGTTTTGTTAACCTATTTTTCCGGTTTCGATAAGTTGTTGCAGGATTGGCCTCACAATGAGCTCCATAGCAAAACTCATCTTGCCGCCTGGCACCACTAGCGTGTTATGGCGAGACATAAAAGAGCCATCAATCATAGCCAGAAGGTAGGGGAAATCGACGTTTTTGATGCCACGCAAACGTATAACTACGAAGCTTTCGTCTAAACTTGGAATCCCTTTGGCGTTGAGTGGGTTCGATGTATCTACGGTTGGAACACGCTGAAAGTTTATGTGAGTGCGCGAAAATTGCGGGGTAATGTAGTTGAGGTAATCATCCATTGAACGAACAATGGAGTCCATTACCGCTTCGCGTGAGTGACCACGATCGCGAGTGTCACGAACGAATTTTTGAATCCACTCTAGGTTTACGATGGGCACCATGCCGATCAGCAAATCGACGTGTTGAGAAACGTTAATGTCGCCATCAACCACACCGCCGTGCAAGCCTTCGTAAAACATCACATCGGAATTTTCTGGGATCTCTTGCCATGGCGTGAAGGTGCCCGGCATTTGATTGTAAGGCACGGCTTCATCAAAGGTGTGCAGGTAGCTTCTTACTTTACCTGTACCTTCGTTACCGTATTTACGGAAGAACTCTTCTAGCGCACCAAAGTCGTTGGCTTGAGGACCAAAGTAGCTGATGTGCTTACCTTGCTCGCGCGCTTTACGGATCTCGACATCCATCTCTGGACGTGTGAAGCGATGGAAACTATCCCCTTCAACCCAAGCTGCCTTCACGTCCATCATATTGAACATTTTACGGAAGGCTTCTGAGGTAGTGGTGGTGCCGGCTCCAGATGAACCCGTCACCGCAATAATTGGATGTTTAGCGGACATGACAACCCTTGTCTTTTGAGTAACTTACTTGTTAGCAATCGTTTACCACTATAACACGGCTCCTTTGTGAGCGCAGCTTAGAAGCGTTTTGTGACTTGAATATCAACGGTTTCATGGAGTTCAGAAAACACGATGCTGACTTCTCCTGAAGCTAATTGATGTTTCACTTGGTCAATCTTGTTTTGCAGCGAAACCTCTACGTCGCCGTAGTCTGTGCCTTCACGCAGCACGAACTCTTTGATGAGGTTTTCCAGTGTCTCTGGTGCAATGTCTTGCCATGGGATGATCATAAATACTTCTCTCTTTTATGTTCATAGATATGTTTATTGATGCAGAAATGCGAGTGCTTAGTAATGTTTTGCTTCTATTTACTAAGGCTCGGTCATTATGCCGAATCTTGGATACTTTCATAGTAGGCAGGCAAGGCTTCTTCTAACCAAAATCTTGGCTTGAGTGTGCTGCCAGTAATAAACCCAACATGGCCGCCTTTTTGGAACAGTCGATAATCGATGTTATCGGGCAGAACGAATTTTGGGATCACATCATCGGTCATGAAAGGGTCGTCTTTGGCATGAATGATCTGCGTCGGCAGTTTAATCTTGTTGAGCTTAGGCAGCGCAGAACATTGCGCATAATAATCTTGGGCATTTTTGAAGCCGTGCAGCGGTGCAGTGATTCGTTCATCAAACTCATACAGTTTGGTGATGTTCTTGATGGCTTCAGCTGTGATGCCAAGTTTTTCCTGTAGCAGGTTAACTTTTTTTAACGCATTCGATTTTAGAGAGTTGAGCAGGTACTTCTTATAAAGCTTGGAGAAACCGCGCTCAATACGACTCGAGCAACACGCTAAGTCAAATGGAGCAGATACGATTGTCGCCGCCGACAGCAATGGGTCGTCTGCGTACTCAGCTAAATAGTTCGCCAGCATGTTCCCACCTAAAGATATGCCAACCGCAACCTTCGGGTTATTCGGAAACTGGGCGTGTAGGTGTCTTAGGAAAAAGCGCGCATCTTCGACCTCACCTGAATGGTAAGCGCGAGCTAGGCGATTGGGTTTTCCGCTGCAGCCTCTGAAGTGCATCATTACCGATAACCAACCATCTTTAGCAAATGCATTCATCAATCCGTTGGCGTAAGGGCTCTCAAAGCTACCTTCTAAACCATGGAATAGAACGAATATCGGCTTGTTACTTCGATCATCATTGCTTGGGTTGTCACGGTCGGGTGATTCGCTCCAAGCAAGATCAAGAAAGTCACCATCGGGAGTTTCTAAGGTTTGCCAGTGAGGATGAAACAGCGCCTGTTTTCTAATAAACCGTGGCACTAAGGTTTGTAAGTGCGGATTAGAGAGACCAGCGGCTGCGGTAAATATTGTTATAAAAACGATCCATGCTTCTTTGATGGGCTTTGATAACGTGTTGAGCTTGCAGTGAAACGCCCACGTTTTTATTTGAGCTTGGTTGATTCTCGGCATAAGCGCAAGGCTTTCACTTATACGAGACACAAAAACAGGCTATGGGTAACCAGTTGAATAATATCAATGTTAGGTGCGTTAAACACTTAATTGTGCGTATTAGTCAGTGCATGCAAATGAAGAGAGACAGGGCGCAGTTAAGCTTGGATCTTGATTGAAGAAAAAGGAAAGAGAATGAGCTAGGGCTGAGGTGCTGGTTCAGAAAAAGCGTCGTAGAGGTTTTCTGCTCCTAATAAACGACAGTACTGAAACGCGAGCGGTGATTGCTGGTTAGCGTAAAGCTGTAGGGAGTTTATACAGTCGACGAGATCGGACTGTTGTTGCTTTTCAAGCTGTAACTCAAACTGTAAGGCTTCACGGTATAGTGAGTCGACAACGTGTGTTTTGAGGTGTTTACGTAGCTCTCGATAACTATGAAGCAGGGTTTCAGAGCGGCTCAAGCATTGTTGTACTTTGTGCCACTCTTCTTCAGCAAAAGATAATTGCTGCTCATCAAGCCATTTGAGAAGCAACAGTAAATTGACGTTGCCGTGGAACTGGTTTTGCAAAGCTAGGCACGCATCCTTTACACCGCGCACACTGTAGTACTGAAGGCTAAATTGCCATAGTCGTTCCAGTGTTAGTGATATTGGGGCGTGCTCTGGGCTCATAAGCTATCCATATCCTGTTCCATCTGCTCAAGCTCTTCTTGAGTGGACATCCAATCCATTTCAACTTCTTCTAGCTGTGACTTACTGCTCGCTTGGAGAGCGAGTACTTTATTCAGTTTAGCCTTATTTTCAGCTTCATACAGTGAAGTGTCGGATAATTCTTGCTCGGCTTCTTCAAGAGCCTGAGTTAATTTATCCATCTGTTTTTCAAATTGAGTCAGCTTTTTACGCAGTGGTGCCGTCAGTTTACGGAACTCGGCTTCTTTACGTTTCTGCTCTTTTTTCGCTGCTGCACTGTTGGCACCGTCTTTTGCTGGTGCCAATGCTTGTGCTTCTTTGCGCTCAACTTTCTGCTGTTCGGTTAGCCACTTGTAGTAATCGCTTAAGTCACCATCAAACGGTGCTACTTGGCGGTCGTGTACAAGGTATAAATCATCGGTAGTTGCACGCAATAGGTAACGGTCGTGCGATACGATAACCATTGCGCCTTCAAACGTCTGCAGGGCAAAAGTCAGCGCTTGACGCATGTCGAGATCCAAGTGGTTGGTTGGTTCATCGAGTAGCAACAGGTTTGGTTTTTGCCATACCAATAGCGCTAAAACTAAACGCGCTTTTTCACCACCGGAGAAAGGTGCTACTTTATCGAGCGCTTTTTCACCTTGGAAACCGAAGCTACCTAGGTAATCACGCAGTTGTTGCTCGGTGTGCTTAGGGGCAATCTGCATCATGTGTTGCAGCGGTGTTTCTTCAGGGTGCAGAGTTTCTAATTGGTGTTGTGCAAAGTAACCAATCTTAACGCCTTGCGAATAGCTCAGTTCACCGCCTTGTTGTTTCAGTTCGCCAGAAAGCAGTTTAATCAATGTTGATTTACCAGCACCATTTCGACCAAGTAGACCAATACGACTGCCCGGAACCAGGTTTAGGCGAATCTTTTCTAGAATTAGGTTGTCGTCGTAGCCCGCAGATACCTCATCCATCATCATGATTGGGTTTGGTAGTGCGTCTGGCTCTCTAAACTCAAAGCTGAATGGGTTATCAAACTGAGCAGGTAATACTTGTTCCATTTTCTCTAGCGCTTTAATACGGCTTTGCGCTTGGCGAGCCTTTGAAGCTTTGTAACGGAAACGGTCAATGTAGCTCTGCATGTGAGACATCTGTTTCTGCTGCTTTTGGTACATCGCTTGTTGCAGAATCAGTTTTTGCGCTCGTTGGGTTTCGAACGATGAGTAGTTACCCGTGTACTCATTGAGCTGTTGATTTTCAACATGCACGATGCGGTTGACGATAGGGTCTAAGAAGTCTCTATCGTGCGAGATAAGCACTAGCGTACCAGGGTAGCTTTGTAACCAACGCTCTAGCCACATTACTGCGTCTAAATCCAAGTGGTTGGTAGGTTCATCGAGTAGCAGTAGGTCACTGCGACACAGTAGGGCTTGCGCTAGGTTTAAACGCATACGCCAACCACCTGAGAATTGAGTCAGGTTCCACGCCATTTGTTCTTGGCTAAAGCCTAGGCCGTCTAACAGCTCGGCAGCGCGAGCCTTGATGCTGTAGCCACCAATGGTTTCAATCTTGCCGTGGATCTCTGCGACCAAGGTGCCGTTGTCGGCTTGTTCAGCTTTCTCTAGTTGATCTTCAAGGCCGCGGTATTCACGGTCACCATCAATCACGTATTCAATTGCTGTTCTTTCTAATGCTGGTGTTTCTTGAGCAACCCAAGCCATTTCCCAATGGGCAGGTTTGCTGAATGAGCCTGCATCAATAGACAGTTCGTCCTTAATTAAGGCGAATAGCGTAGATTTACCACAGCCGTTTTTACCAACCAAACCGATCTTGTCGCCAGGGTGAAAAGTCGCAGATGCTTGGTCGAGGAGTGGCTTACCGCCGCGTAGCAATTGAATATCAGAGAAAGTAATCATAATTGAAATAGCATAGAAATTAGAGGTGAACAGACGCCTGCATAGTAGGCTGAAACCAGATAAAAGTCGATCACAATGCAATTTGCGTTATGATGCCAATAACATATTAATAACTTTTGCTTAAATTCTTGTGGCCTTGCCACCGTTTAGCCTTCAAAGGAATGTTTCAAAGGAATGAGTAATACTCCCTCGACAGACAAACCCGTGCCAAAGGTGCTGGTCATCTATGCGCACCCTGAGCCGCAAACCTCTATCGCTAACCAGATCATGGTTAAAAAGATAGAGTCACTTGGGAATGTCAAAATCCACGATCTCTACGCCATCTATCCGGACTTCTTTATTGATGTGCCTTCCGAGCATGAGTTGCTGCTTGAATATGATGTGATTGTGTTCCAACACCCTTTGTTTATGTATTCATGTCCTTCGTTGTTGAAAGAGTGGTTTGATCGCGTGTTAGGTAAGGGTTTTGCCTTTGGTGAGCAAAGCGCACTTAAGGGCAAACACTGGCGTAGCGTTATCACAACCGGTGGTAAAGAAGAGGCGTTTGGTGCCGCAGGCTATAATAAATATCCATTACAAGAGATTTTGCAACCATTCGAGCTAACCGCTGCTTTGTGTCAGATGAATTGGATATCCCCTTTGGTTTTACACTGGGCACGAAATGTTACCGATATGACGCGTTACCAACACGCAGAAGCGTATCGAAATTGGTTGCGAGACCCGCTACAAGATATAGGAGCAGATGATGGCTCTGACTAATGATTTTCTACAAAGTAGCGTTATATTCTTAGCGGCTGCTGTGGTTGCGGTTCCTATCGCGCAGCGAGCTGGCTTGGGTTCAGTACTCGGTTATTTATTGGCTGGTGTCGCGATTGGGCCTTGGGGACTTGGCTTAATCAGTGACGTAGAGGCGATTCTGCACTTCTCCGAATTCGGGGTCGTACTGCTGCTCTTCCTGATTGGCCTAGAGCTTAACCCGAAAAAGTTGTGGCAGATGCGAGCCCCCATTCTCGGGCTGGGTGGCGCGCAAGTGCTTATCACCACCCTGATTATTACCGCCATCGCCTGTATGTTCGGTTTAACGTGGCAAACTAGCTTGGTCATAGGTATGGGTTTAGCTTTGTCTTCGACCGCAATCGCGTTGCGGGTTATTGAAGAGCGTGAACTCGGTGGTAAAGAAGCGGGGCAGTCTGGCTTTGCAGTGTTACTTTTCCAAGATATTGCAGTAATCCCTATGCTAGCAATGCTACCTTTGCTAGCAGGTAATACAGGCGGCAGCTGGGCGGACATGCTTTGGATGCTGGGTGGTGTGATTGGTCTGCTGGTCGGTGGCCACTTCTTATTGAGGCCTTTGTTCCGCTACGTCGTTATGAGTGGTGTGCGTGAGCTATTTACTGTTGCAGCGCTGTTACTTGTGATTGGTATTGCCGTGATCATGCAACAGATTGGCTTGTCGATGGCATTGGGTACTTTCCTAGCGGGCGTGCTTCTAGCTGAAAGTGAATATCGACATGAGCTTGAAATTGCGATTGACCCATTCAAAGGGTTGTTGCTTGGTCTGTTCTTCATCTCTGTGGGTATGGCGGTGAATTTAGGCTTACTTGCTGAAAGCCCATTCGCGATACTGATTGCTGTATTAGCTCTCGTGGTTTTGAAAGGCTTAGTGCTGTATGGGCTAGCTCGTGTTTTCGGTACTCAAGCCAAAGCCCGTAGTCGCATGGCGATGATTCTCAGCCAAGGTGGTGAGTTCGCTTTCGTTATTTTTACCGCGGCGAGTGCTCAAGGTATCTTAAGTGGTGAACAAGTGTCGTTCTTACTGGTGGTTGTGAGTTTGTCGATGGTGACCACGCCATTGATGCTCAAGCTGCAAGACCGATTCTTTGCTCGTCAACTTAACCAAATCAGCGAAAACGCAATGTCTTCGGATGTTGTCGATCGCAGTCCTCGAGTGATCATTGCAGGCTTTGGTCGTTTTGGTCAGATCATTGGTCGTTTGATGTATGCCAATAAGATTCGTATTACCGTTCTTGAGAGTGATGCCAGCCAAATCCATATCCTTAGAAAGTTTGGTTACAAAGTATTTTACGGAGACTCGACTCACCTCGAGCTGTTACGCGCAGCTGGTGCTGACAAAGCAGAGGCGATTGTGCTGTGTACTGACTCTCCCGATGAAATCATGAAAACCGTCGATTTATGTAAGCAGCACTTCCCACGCTTAAAGATCTTGGCGCGTGCACGAAGCCGTGTTGAAGCGTATCAACTACTTAACCACGGTGTGAGTAACTATTCGCGTGAAACCTTCCTTGGAGCATTGGATTTAGGTCGTCAAACATTGACTGAACTTGGCATGCATCCATATAAAGCGAAGCGAGCAGAAGCACACTTTAGAAAGTTGGATAATGGTATGCTGAAAGAGTTGCTGCCTCAGCATAACGAAGATGACGAGTTAGCCCAAAGAGCGAAAGAGGCTCGTAAAGAACTTGAAGAGATCTTTGGACACGAGATGGAAAACGATCACCAATCTCGAAACTATTGGCAGTAGCTTGAAGTGATAACTCATGCTTGAGCTTAGAAATAGAGCTTGGGCATAGAAATAACAGACTATAGAACTAACCTAATAATAAACGCGGTCTCTGCTTAACTTATCAATAAAGTGAGTGGGAAGAACCGCGAATCCAGAGTAGTAAAGGATATGAACGTGAAACAGAAAAAACGCTTTATCGCAGGGGCAAGCTGCCCAAGTTGCAACACTCAAGACACACTCCGTTGGTGGATTGAAAATAATATCGAGCTGGTGGAATGTGTCGATTGTGACTTCACAGAACAGCGTAAACCGAAAACTGTAGAGAAATCTGAACACGCGAATCAAGAAATGATCGGTATTTTTAAGCCAGAATGATTGAGTTTCGTTAATTGATCCCCATAATATCTCGGTACAGAATTTTTCCTAAGCTCAACTGTTCGAGCTTAGTCCAAACCTCCTTGGAGCTCTCATGAAAATTGAAAAGAACGTAGTAGTTAGTGTTGCATATCAAGTGAAACTTGAAGATGGCGTAGTAGTTGACCAATCAACTGCAGAAGCTCCACTAGATTACCTTCACGGTCACAACAACCTAATTACAGGTCTTGAAAAAGAGCTTGAAGGCAAAGTAGCTGGCGACAAGTTCTCTGCAACTGTTACTCCAGAAGACGCATACGGCGAACACAACGACGCACTAGTTCAACGTGTTCCTGCTGACGTATTCCAAGGTGTTGAGCAAATCGAAGTTGGCATGCGTTTCCTAGCGGATACTGACCAAGGTCCAATCCCAGTTGAAGTTACTGAAGTAGATGGCGACGAAGTTGTTGTTGATGGTAACCACATGCTAGCTGGCCAAACTCTAACGTTTGACGTTGAAGTTGTAGCGGTTCGTGAAGCGACTGAAGAAGAAGTTCAACACGGTCACGTACACCAAGAAGGCGGCTGTGGCGGTCACGACCACGATCATGACCACGAAGGCGGTTGCTGTGGTGGCGAAGGCCATGACCACGGTGAAGAGAAAAAAGACGGCTGCTGCGGCGGCGGTAGCTGTGGTTCTCACTAATACCGAATTAACGGTTTAGTTTAAGAATCTTGAAAGCCTCCCTTGTGGAGGCTTTTTGCGTTTAGGAGTCTCGCTTTTTGACCTCGCTTTTCTCTACCAAACTAAGTGTCCGCAAATCTAAGCATTCGTAAAAGTTTGGTTTTCGTTATCAGACATCGAACCATGGATGTGGTATTGATAGCACAACATTATAAGACGACGTCAGTGGAGAGTTTGTATGTCACAGCCTTTTTCAATTGCCATTCATGGTGGTGCAGGAACCATCTTGCGCGAGCAAATGAGCTATGAATTAAAAGCGGGTATTACCGAGGCTTTGGAAAAATCGGTTTTGGCTGGTTATCAAATATTGCAATCGGGTGGTGATGCTCTGGATGCGGTAGTGGCATCGGTTAAGGTGATGGAAGACAGCCCGCACTTTAATGCCGGTAGGGGCTCTGTTTTAACGCATGATGAATTTGTTGAGATGGACGCTTCTGTGATGCATGGCCGCGAAATGGATGCAGGTGCTATTGCAGGCGTTCGCCATATCAAAAACCCAATTGAGCTTGCACGTGATGTGATGCGGAAAAGCGACCATGTGTTGCTGATTGGTGAAGGTGCCGAGAAGTTTGCGTTTGAGCATGACTACACCTTTACCGAGCAAGACTACTTCTTTACTGAGCGCCGCTATGACCAACTTCAGTCGATGAAAGAGAAAGGCATCTTTGCTCTGTCTGAAGCGAAATATGATCAGCAGCAAGCTGAGAAATACCCTGACGATAAAAAGTACGGCACGGTTGGTGCGGTCGCATTAGACCAAGCGGGTAACTTAGCGGCAGCAACCAGTACCGGTGGCGTGACCAATAAGAAATACGGTCGTGTGGGTGACTCTCCGATCATTGGTGCAGGAACCATCGCTGAAAATGGCAATGTTGCCGTCTCAACAACCGGGATGGGTGAGTTCTTCCTACGTAAAATGGTCGCCAGTGATGTCGCAGCACGAATGCGTTATCTGAAAGAAGATGTGCACACCGCTTGTGAAACGATCATTCAAGGTGAATTGAAAACCATGGGTGGAGAAGGTGGCTTGATCGCTATCGATGGCCAAGGCGATATACATTTTGGTATGAACAGCTCAGGAATGTATCGTGCAAGCGTTGATACTCAAGGTCGTGTTGAAGTGAAGATTTATGCCGACGACTAAGTTGGTATCGGCTTAATTGGCTTTAGCTTATTCACTGAGATGAAATAAACAAAAGGGCGACAGATAAGTATCTGTCGCCCTTTTAGTTTTCTATGTCCCGTCCTGAAATGTGTTTACACATTGAGGACGAGAAACTAACGATATGCGTCGTTAGATTTAATTGGTTATTTTGAACCGCACTTAATAGTGTGGAGGTGGCGTCTCTTCTGATGCGTCAGCTAGATTAGAGCCATCCATATTTTTTACTTTGCCAACCACGAACTTCATCTGATCTTGCATTCTCGTGATTAACATTTGTTGTTGGCTAAGCGCTTCATTGAGTTCTTCAATGGTCTGTTCTTGGAAAGCTAGCTGACACTCTAGGTCATTTACGCGGCTTTCTAGTTGTTCAACTCGCTTTTCTGTCATCGTTCTTAATCCACATTCCAAGCTTGGGCAATGCCCGCAGAGGTGCCCGATATCACACGGTTCTTATCATCAAAGGCTGCATCATACACTACCGCACGAGGAGGGCGAGCATCTTTTAATGGCTCAGCATCGTGGCGAGAAATTCGTTTGCCATCCTGAGTATTCCACACACTCACTTGGCTGGATGGCGTGCCCGTCACCAACATGCTGCCGTCATCAGAAAAACGAGCACTCGAAAAAATCAACTGTCGAGACCAGCTTTGCAATTGCGCTTGAGGTTCGCCCGTTTCAAGATCCCAAATCATCGCTTGATTGCCGCCATCAGAGGTAAAAGCCAGTTCACCATCGCGTTGTAGCGCGACTCGTACTACTCTTTGTTCATGCTCAAAGGTGCGCAACACCAAGCCCGACTCGGTATCCCAAAGGTAAGCTTTGTAGTCGTTGCCGCCTGATAATGCGTAGCGGCCATTAGAAGAGAGGGAGACTGAATTCACTTTTTCTCGGTGAGCAAGGAACTCCAGACGGCGTCCGGTGACTAAGTCCACATAGATGGCTTTTCCATTAGAAAGGCCAAGCAGTACTTTTTCACCATTGCTAGAGATATCGACATCGCGAATCAAGCCGTCGGAGATAGACCAGAGCCCTTGTGCTTGAGTCCAAGATAAGTCCCAAACGGCGAAGTTCATCTGGCTAGCGGTAATGGCAAAACGGCCATTGTCCGAGATACGGATACGCGATACTTGGTTTTCTAACTGGTCTTGTGGACCAAGCTGAGCCAACTCTTGGTCTTCGGCGAGGTCCCAAAGGAGCAGTTGCTTTTGCTGAGAGTAGAGCAGGGCGAAGCGTCCATCTCTGCTGAGTGCAAAGCTGGTGGCACCATTGGGCTCAATTTCCCAACGCTGCTCATCATCTTGGAAGAAAAAGCAACCATTTAACAAGGTGATGACAATTGTACATAGCAATGAGTGGAAAAATATTCGCATCACATCTAATAATCCGGTTTGTGTCGAAAGACATATGACTAGTATATTGTTATAACTAACGTATTCACACCAATCTAATCATTAGATTTGTGCACAATAACCAATGGCTTGGCCATTAATTGGAGAATTCAATGAAATCAGTTTTAAAAGTATCACTGCTTGCCGCAACGGTTATGCTAGCAGTTGGTTGTCAGAAAGAAGAACCAAAGGCAGAAGCTCCACAGGTAGAAGAAGTTAAAGTTGAAGCAGTAAACTTTAAAACAGAAGATGACAAAGCGGCTTACGCAATCGGTGTATCTTTCGCTAACTACCTAAGCACAAGCATTGATAAGCCAAGCGAGCTAGGTATCAACCTAGACAAAGATATGGTTCTTCAAGGTATCGAAGACGTATTCGCAGAGAAAACAGCACTTAACGAAGAAGAAACTCGCGCAGCTCTTGAAGCTCTAGACAAGCGTGTTGCTGAAACGATGCAAGCACAAGCGGCAGAAAAATCTGCAGAAGTGAAGAAAGCCGGTGATGACTTCCGCGCTGAGTTCGCTAAAACTGAAGGCGTTAAGCAAACTGAATCTGGTCTACTTTACCAAGTAATGACTGCTGGTGAAGGCGCTTCTCCAAAAGACACTGATACCGTTCAAGTACACTACAAAGGTACGCTAACAGACGGTACTCAGTTCGACAGCTCTTACGATCGTGGCGAACCAGCAACATTCCCACTAAACCGCGTAATCCCAGGCTGGACTGAAGGCGTACAACTGATGCAAGTTGGTTCTAAGTACAAGTTCGTTATCCCGCCAGAGCTAGCATACGGTGAGCAAGACACACCGACTATCCCAGCTAACTCAACGCTAGTATTCGAAGTAGAACTACTAAACATCGATAACGCTGAAGCAGCTCCTGCACAGTAATATCGGTTAAAAGCCTCGTACTAAAATACGTTGATTGAATAAAAAGCCTAACTTTGAGTTAGGCTTTTTTTATGATTTGAAGATGAGTATTTGATTTTTAAACTTGTTCTAAATCACTAGTTGCAATGTTAGCTAGGTGTGCAATTAAAATTTTCTGATAAACTTACATAAATTTGTTGATTTTTCACACGAAGGTAAGGAATAAGTGACTACTACAGAAACAGTCAATGCAGATGTGTTACTTGAAATGGAATCAGTCCACGTTATGCCATTCAGTGAACACGATAAAATCATTCTAAGATCTTATGAGGCCGTTGTTGACGGTATTGCGAGCCTTATTGGTCCGTTTTGTGAAATCGTTTTGCACTCTTTAGAAGACCTCAATACTTCTGCGATTAAAATTGCCAACGGCGAAAATACAGGTCGTCAGGTTGGCTCTCCGATCACCGATCTTGCATTGAAGATGCTAAAAGATATTGAAGGTTCTAAGCGTAACTTCTCACGTTCATACTTCACTCGCGCTAAAGGCGGAGTGTTGATGAAGTCGATCACGGTTGCTATCCGCAACGGTGAAGACCGAGTGATTGGCCTACTGTGTATTAACGTGAATCTAGACGCGCCATTCTCACAAGTGCTGCAATCGTTCATGCCTACACAAGACGCAGACGAAGCCGCATCATCGGTTAACTTCGCTAGTGACGTTGAAGAACTTGTCGACCAAACGGTTGAACGCACCATTGAAGAAATTAACGCTGACAAATCGGTATCGAACAATACTAAGAACCGTCAGATCGTGATGGAGCTGTACGACAAAGGTATTTTCGATATTAAAGACGCGATCAACCGCGTTGCTGAGCGACTGAACATCTCTAAGCACACCGTGTACCTATACATCCGCCAACGTAAAACAGAGGATGAAGAGGGTTGCTAAGCTATACACTCCTAGTGAATGGGCCAGTTTATGGCTCACAGTCAGCAAGAAGTGCCTACCAGTTTGCCGTGGCTCTGATTAAACAGGGCCACAAACTTCACAGTGTGTTCTTCTATCAAGATGGCATCAGTAACGGCTCAGACCTTACCGTACCGGCTAACGATGAATTTGATTTAGCTTCTGCTTGGCAAAAGCTGGCTGATGAACACGATGTTAGCCTTGAAACCTGTGTGGCAGCTGCGCTAAGACGCGGAGTGATTAGCTCTGAAGAAGCAGAGCAACATCAACTAAGTGCCTCTAACCTAGCCACTGGATTTACTCAAGCCGGATTAGGAAGCTTATCGGAAGCGCTACTAACGCAAGATAGGGTTGTGCAGTTTTGAGAAAGTTAGCCTTTATATTTAACAGTTTCCCTCATACGACCGCTGCGGGTAGAGAAGGGTTAGACGCCCTGCTTGCTGCGTCCGCATATAGTGAAGACATTGCCGTGTTCTTTGTTGGCGATGGCGTGACACAGCTTCTCAAAGCGCAGCAGCCCGACGAAACACTATCGCGTGACTACATCTCTGCATTCAAACTTATGGACCTGTACGACATCGAACAGGTGTATGTGTGTCAGCGTAGTCTGAGTCAGTTTGGTCTTTCAGCAGACAACCTGCTGATCGATGTGACCACCGTTGAAGCCGACGAGTTAACGCAGAAGTTAGCTCAGTGCCAACAGATACTGACTTTCTAGGGGACGCTATGCTTCATATTGTAAAATCAGTCGACAAACTTAAACTCGCATTGACCTATTCTCAGCCACAAGATCAGTATCTTTTGGTGGAAGATGCGGTGTATGTTTGCCTTCCCAATCATGAGTTATTCACTCAAATCTGCGCAGTAGAGCAGGTGTCGGTGTTAAAACCAGATCTCGATAGCCGAGGTTTACAACTACTTGTCTCAAGTACCATTGATCAAGTTGACTTCGATGGCTTCGTTAAACTGACGGTTTTGAACGACAAATCAGTCACTTGGTAGCTGTGTTTTATCAGTTTGGTTAAAAGTAGACCATCCTGAGCTCTAGACGGCTAAAAAAGATCTGTATATTTCTTGACACACCTCCCACTGCTGAATAGAATTTTGCGTCCCTAATTACGACTTGTGATTAGGGATAGATTTTTCACAAAGCTTACTTTCAAGTAAATTTCAGGAGCTAGTTAATGGCAACTATTAACCAGTTGGTTCGCAAACCTCGTGTAAAGCAAGTTGTTAAAAGCAACGTGCCTGCACTAGAAGCGTGCCCACAAAAACGTGGTGTATGTACTCGTGTTTACACTACTACACCTAAAAAACCTAACTCGGCACTACGTAAAGTATGTCGTGTACGTCTAACTAACGGTTTCGAAGTAACTTCGTACATCGGCGGTGAAGGCCACAACCTACAAGAGCACAGTGTTGTACTAATCCGTGGCGGTCGTGTAAAAGACCTTCCGGGTGTTCGTTACCACACTGTTCGCGGCGCACTTGACTGTGCTGGCGTTAACGACCGTAAACAAGGTCGTTCTAAGTACGGTGTGAAACGTCCTAAGTCTTAATTGATTCTCTTTTTTAAAAAGAAATCGTTAAGTAAGGCCAAACACTATTTTATTTATTATTCTGAAAAGTTTTGGAAAAAACCTGAAGAAGACAACGGAGAATATCCATGCCACGTCGTCGCGTAATAGGTCAGCGTAAGATCCTTCCAGATCCTAAGTTCAAATCTGAATTGCTGGCAAAATTCGTTAACATCCTTATGGTTGACGGAAAGAAATCTACTGCAGAAAAAATCGTTTACACTGCACTAGATTCAATGGCTGAGAAGTCTGGTAAAGACCACTTAGCTGTATTTGAAGAAGCTCTTGAAAATGTTCGCCCAGCGGTAGAAGTTAAATCTCGCCGTGTAGGTGGTTCAACTTACCAAGTACCTGTAGAAGTTCGTCCGGTTCGCCGTAACGCTCTTGCTATGCGTTGGGTAGTTGAAGCTGCGCGTAAGCGTGGTGAAAAATCTATGGCTCAACGCCTAGCTGCTGAAATGCTAGACGCGTCTGAGAACAAAGGTACTGCGGTTAAGAAACGTGAAGACGTTCACCGCATGGCTGACGCAAACAAAGCGTTCGCACATTACCGTTGGTAATACCTTTTTAGTGCTGCAAGGTTCCTTGCAGCACTTCTTTAGTTCCTATGCTTATGCTAGGAACTATTGCTATTTCTAGGGCAAGCAATTTTTAGCGAAGCATCGCTTTTAACGCCTAATCTAGACATAGCAATAGTCCCTAAGTCTCTAATAAGAGGATTCAACCGTGGCTCGTAAAACTCCTATAGAGCAATACCGTAATATCGGTATCGTTGCTCACGTAGATGCAGGTAAAACAACCACAAGTGAACGTATTCTGTTCTATACCGGTCTTTCTCACAAAATCGGCGAAGTTCACGATGGTGCAGCAACCATGGACTGGATGGAGCAAGAGCAAGAGCGCGGTATTACGATCACTTCAGCAGCAACCACTACGTTTTGGCGTGGTATGGAAGCTCAGTTCTCGGACCACCGTATTAACATCATCGACACTCCTGGACACGTTGACTTCACAATCGAAGTAGAACGTTCTCTGCGTGTGCTTGATGGTGCAGTTGTTGTGTTCTGTGGCTCATCTGGTGTTGAACCTCAGTCAGAGACAGTATGGCGTCAAGCTGATAAGTACCAAGTTCCACGTATGGTTTTCGTTAATAAAATGGACCGTACCGGCGCTGACTTCTTGCGCGTAGTTGAACAGATCAAGGACCGCTTAGGCGCAACTCCTGTTCCAATTCAACTGAACATTGGTGCTGAAGAAAACTTCCAAGGCGTTGTCGATCTTATCAAGATGAAGGCAATTAACTGGAATGAAGCTGACCAAGGCATGACTTTCACGTACGAAGATATTCCTGCAGACATGCAAGAAATGGCTGAAGAATATCGTACAGAACTTGTTGAAGCTGCTGCAGAAGCAAATGAAGAGCTGATGGATAAGTACCTTGAAGAAGGTGAACTAACAGAAGCTGAAATCAAACAAGGTCTTCGTACTCGTACCCTTAATAATGAAATCGTACTTGCTACTTGTGGTAGTGCATTCAAAAACAAAGGTGTACAAGCTGTTCTAGATGCAGTTGTTGATTTCCTTCCTTCTCCAGTCGATGTACCTGCAATTAAAGGTATCGATGAAGATGAGAACGAAGCAGAGCGTCACGCAGACGACAAAGAACCGTTCTCAGCGCTAGCATTTAAGATTGCAACAGACCCATTCGTTGGTACTTTAACTTTCATCCGTGTTTACTCTGGTGTTGTTGAAAGCGGTAAAACAGCTTATAACTCTGTGAAGAAACAACGTGAACGCTTAGGTCGCATTGTTCAAATGCACTCAAACAAGCGAGAAGAAGTAAAAGAAGTACGAGCAGGTGACATCGCAGCCATCATTGGCCTGAAAGATGTGACTACTGGTGAAACCCTTTGTGACCAGAACCATAAGATTGTTCTTGAGCGCATGGAGTTCCCAGACCCAGTTATTCAGATCGTTGTAGAGCCAAGCTCTCAAGCTGATCAAGATAAAATGACTATCGCTCTAGGTAAACTAGCAGCGGAAGACCCATCGTTCCGCGTTGATATGGATGCGGAAACTGGCCAGACTCTGATTTCTGGTATGGGTGAACTACACTTAGATATCATCGTTGACCGTATGAAGCGCGAATTTAGCGTGAACTGCAACGTTGGTAACCCGCAAGTGGCTTACCGTGAGACTATTCGTGGTACAGCGAAAGCGGAAGGTAAATTTATCCGTGAACATGGTGGTAAAGGTCAGTACGGTCACGTATGGCTGAAACTAGAACCATCAGAAGCTGGCGAAGGCTTTGTCTTTGTGGATGAAATTGCCAATGGTATCGTACCGAAAGAGTTTATCGCTTCAGTTGCTAAAGGCGTTGAAGAGCAGATGAACAATGGTGTGCTTGCTGGCTATCCAGTTTTGGATATCAAAGCTACACTATATGATGGTTCTTACCATGAAACAGATTCAAGTGAGATGGCGTTTACAATCGCTGCCTCTATGGCTTTCAGAACGGGTGCACTTGAAGCGCAACCGGTTCTGCTTGAGCCTATGATGAAAGTTGAAGTAACTACTCCAGAAGACTGGATGGGTGACGTTGTTGGCGATATTAACCGTCGTCGCGGCATCATCGAAGGTATGGACGAGGGGACAGCTGGCCTGAAGATAATTCGTGCACAAGTTCCGTTGTCTGTCATGTTCGGTTACGCAACTGATTTACGTTCTGCGACACAAGGTCGTGCTTCTTACTCTATGGAGTTTAGTGAGTACGCTGAAGTGCCTAACAATGTTGCAAAAGCAATCATTGCAGAGCGTGGTTAAACAAAAGGAAGGCATTTTTTTTCATTTTTTGAAAGAACAATGCGTCCAAATATTGCGCTAACGAGAGTTGGCGCATAAAATAGCAATTTCTGGCGCGTCTCGCTCAATAATGAACGTGGCGAATCATAACTAGGAAGGAACACGATTGTGTCTAAAGAAAAATTTGAACGTACGAAACCGCACGTAAACGTTGGTACTATCGGCCACGTTGACCACGGTAAAACAACTCTAACTGCTGCTATCTGTACTACTCTTGCAAAAGTATACGGCGGTGTTGCTAAAGATTTCGC
>NZ_JBFRSC010000043.1:0-419 GCF_041473335.1 Vibrio sp. 10N.222.55.C7 | reverse complement strand
GAGGTTAGAGAAAGCAAATGTCGCTTTGTAATGAAGTGGATACAGATTTCTATCTGGCGCTAAAGCGAGCTGACTTCTAACTGGTCTCCCGTTGCGAAAGAGTTTGAAGAACTTTATTGAAGAAGAAAAGCAAATGATGATTTCAAATGAAATTAGTGCATCTTCTTACAACGAACCGTGGTCTCTCAACTACTGAGTGCTCATTGGCAAGGTATTAAAGCTTCAAGTGCGTATCGCAAAGGTAATTAACACGAAGGGCTAGTGTTGCGATCAACTTTTGGTCTCGCTCTAGTCCTATAACGATTTAATTACTGGGTGCTTCACTGTGCCTTTGTGGAGGCTTGAGCCGTATGCAGTGAAAGTTGCACGTACGGTTCTGAGGAGGGTGGCACCTGGTAACAGGTGCCGTCTATCCGACA
>NZ_JBFRSC010000042.1:0-1863 GCF_041473335.1 Vibrio sp. 10N.222.55.C7 | reverse complement strand
TCTAGAAATTATTTCAGGGGGTAATTCTGCTTCAGTTAACTGGGCTCTTCAGAGAACAGGCTTAACTCGAGTCAATAACCTTCGTATAGGAGAAGCAATTTTTTTAGGCTGTGAGCCTTTAGAGCACGAAAATATCAAAGGCTTACATACGGATGCGGTTTCTTTGACCGCTGAAGTGATTGAATCCAAGATTAAACCGACTTTGCCTTGGGGAAGTCGGGGGTTAAATGCTTTTGGTGAAAAAGAAAACCTTCAAGATAGAGGGGAGGTATCACAAGCTATTCTGGCATTAGGCCGCCAAGATGTTTGTGTCAGCGGGCTTAAGGCTCCGAATGGGATTAAGATCATGTCTTCAACTAGCGATCACTTTGTCCTTGAATCCTCACAGAAACCACTACTTGTAGGGGAAAAAGTCACATTCAGTTTAGATTACAGTGCGCTCTTATCTTCTATGTCTTCACGTTATATCCATAAATATTTTAAGGCACCTAAAGGGAGAAGAAGCGCATAATGCTACGAACAACAGTAATTTTCTTCGTCAGTGTCATGCTTAACGGTTGTCAGATAAGCCCAATAAAATCTAATGGGCTTGCCGATTATAGAGCGACGGTTATCTCAAGCCAACTGCCACAAGAGTTAGGCTCAATCACACTCGTAAATGCTCAGTCAGAGGGCAATAGTGTCACTCTTATTTTCGTAAAAAAGAAAACTTTGAATATGGACAGCTTAGTAGAAAAAGTCGCCGTTAGTTTTTGTGACAACATCGAAATAAGACCACTATTAGAGAGGGGGGTCTCTTATCGAATCATTACCTTAGGCAAAAATGATAACGTAGAAAGCCTTAACGTCATTTCTCTAGCTAAGTGCTCTAATTGAATGCTCAGCAGTCGAATGGATAAAAGCCAATACGAGTTGTTCAATGTACTAAATGACACTATTTTATTAAGGTTTGACCGCCTTACGCCTTGGGAAAAAAACTTTATCACGGACCTACACCACAAAGCTTTAACTAAGCAGCTCATTTCAACGAAACAAGAACAACTTGTCTTAAAAATTTCAATGAAAGCCTACAAATCAAAGAAGAAAATCGAACATTCCAACTTTTAATTTAAGCCTGTATATACTTAATCGGTTGTTGCTTTCGCATTTGGCTTGGAAAAGAAAATTGCTGGCTGTTGGAAGTCATCAAAATCCATTTCATGAGACTCTGTTGAGTTCTTGTCTTTTTCTCAAATTGAACTTCAAGGTCTGTTTTTCTCTGAATCTGCTTAACACGGCTAAATATCCTATTTTGCGAAGAGACCTCGCAACCCCGGAAGTAGAGAAAATCACTCGATCTTAGTTTGTTATCAAGAATGGCTCAGTTAAGTAACGCAAGCTACATCCAACTACTATCAATCTCTAGTTTGGTTTTGATCCGCCAAATCTCTTCAAGCCGAAAGGAAATGTCGGATAGACGGCACCTGTTACCAGGTGCCACCCTCCTCAGAACCGTGTGCAACTTTCACTGCATACGGCTCAAGCCTCCACAAAGGCACAGTGAAGCACCCAGTAATTAAATCGTTATAGGACTAGAGCGAGACCAAAAGTTGATCGCAACATTAGCTCTTCGTGTTAATTACCTTTGCGATACGCACTTGAAGCTTTAATACCTCGCCAATGAGCACTCAGTAATTGAGAGACCACGGTTCGTTGTAAGAAGATGCACTAATTTCATTCGAAATCATCATTTGCTTTTCTTCTTCAATAAAGTTCTTCAAACTCTTTCGCAACGGGAGACCAGTTAGAAGTCAGCTCGCTTTCGCGCCAGATAAAAATCTGTATCCACTTCATTACAAAGCGGCATTTGCTTTCTCTAACCTC
>NZ_JBFRSC010000041.1:0-10057 GCF_041473335.1 Vibrio sp. 10N.222.55.C7 | reverse complement strand
CATTTGCTTTCTCTAACCTCCTTTACCTGCATACCTATCGGCCACCTTCACAGGTAGCTTTCCCATAGGGAGGTATACAGGCTTACCCTGTTCCGTATGTCGCGTAAAAATGTCAACTTAGATGCCCACAATGGTGCGGAGAGTACAATGACCACGAAAGAGCATTGTCCAATCTCTTTCCGACTCTCGTTGCCTTTTGGCTACAGCGTATTAACCACTTCCGCTGTTTCATCACATAACGCGCCTTAAATGGATTCACATTACATTCATCATATTGACTCCCTAGCACTCACCCGATTTTGAGGTTATCAGGAGGAACATCCTCTCACGATTTTGCTCCCGCACAGCCTAACGACCAAGCTTCGTTACGTTGTCAGAGCCGCTGCTTTATTCAGGCTCTTAGGGTCATCTGGTGATACAGATGGTTCACTCTGCGTGGTGAACAACGCTTCATACGACTTCAGGTCGCACGGACAATTATGAGTTAGATAAATTGCAGTACAAATAAAAAGAGGTCTCCTTTACCTGTATTAGTTCCTATTAGCTCTGATAGGTCCCGAGGCGATAAGTGGGGGGACGTAAAGCAAACAGAACCAGCGTGGTAGGTCACGTCGATTCAGTGATTTAGTTATTACTACCACTGCGTTAATGGTGAAACGAGTCTTCTCTATGCCATTGAGATCGCTGCAAGGGTCTATCGATTCAATATTTAGGCTAGCTTCATGTTCCGTTGAGCTGCCCACATAACAAAAGTATCATTCGCCATGCAAAAGAGGTAGATATCTCATCTAAAACAAAAGCAAGAGGCGCAATGCTGTGCCTAGCCATTGAGTAGAGAGGCATCAAGGTTTATGGTGAAGGTAAGTAGGAAGTAAAAAACCTTGTTCAGATGGGAAGCTTAGAGTATGGCGAAAGTTACACTTAGCGGTCGATACCAAGACGCCGGAAATCCTTGCTGCTGAGTTAAGTTTATCTAATGTTACCGGTGGAGAAGTGCTCCCGAACTTACTCAAATAAACACGCCGAAGTCTCATAGAGGTATCTGGCGATGGCGCTATGACACGAGGTCTTGTTACTATGCAATTCAGATTAAACTCGCGTTTGAGCTCATCCCCCTCCCGAAATCTCGCGGCTGGTTGCCCGGAGGTGTCCGGTTCCAATAAGTATTGGAAACAGCGGTCTGGTTATCACAAACGTTTACTTTCATAAACTTAGACATGCTCAAAGCGCTGTAGAAGCTTGGGATGCCTGAAACCTGTCGTATTGATTAAAAAGCATATCAAACGGTGAAAAATGGTCTCTCAACTGAATTACGCGACAAAGCGGCCGTGCTTTATTGTCTTCTATTTCACCCATCCTTCCAAAGCGCATCAAATTCTTGGGCTTCAAGGATGTCTTCAATGCGGCGACGAACTTTGGTCTGCTGCTTTAATTTTTCTGGCACGGTTTTACTTGGATATGGTAAGGCGTGGTTGGGTTTAAGCGGTATTTCCATGCGCTGATGGGCTGGTACGGTTCTTTTGTCCATGAGGTGTTCTCCTTATTATGAATCAATCCCACTATTTTAATATTTTGGCTGATGTCGTTCTCTTCAAGTTCATTCTGGGTGCGTGCTTGACGGGGCCAGAATGAACTTGAGGTGTAATGTATTTGGCGATGTGGTCAATTTCTTTTTTAACGACTTTGCTTTGAGTGGACGTTTTCAAAACAAGGTCTTCTGGATGTCTTGGAACCAATCCAAATTCAATTGAACTTCTGCGAGTCGCTTTTTGAGGATAAGGGTTTGACGAGCGTTTAATTGCGGTTGTTTCAAGGTTCGTTCGTAATATTGACATACCGTGAGGGTGGTTTTGATGCTGAGGTCTATCTCACGGCTTAATTCTGTTGGTGCGAGAGAATGATTCATCAATTTTATACAAAACGAATCTCTATGCTGACAGGTGGCCACCGGTGTCGATAGCCAGTTAATTAGCGCTTGTTTACCAAGTTCGGTGATAGTGAAAGCGTTGCCTTTTGAAGCACAGTTCGCATGCGCTTCTATCCATCTTTCTTTGTGCAATACCTTAATCTCTCGATAAGTATGCTGTAGGACGGCGCTCCAATAATGGGATTTGTTGATTTCTTTGGTGACGCTGTAACCTGAGTGGGGGTTTTCATTTAAATACGTCAATATGACGTAACGTAGTGACATCTTTTTAGTTCCTTCAATTATTACAATGCGGTCGGCTTGAATGCGCTGAGATGTTAAGTGAAACGACTTTCATCATTATTGGGGCGATTATTAACCTGACGTCTTTATGCTTCTTCTTGTCAGCTATCGCAAGAGGTTGAAGGGTAATTAATAATTAATAATTATCCGTTTTTTGATTTTGAGTTGTTGATAGGCTTTGTGGTAACCATACCGCTCTTTCCAATATTTATTTGAGCCGTATAACTTCTAGCTGCCCATTGCGAGATTTCTAGGATGGCCACGCTCCCAGAAGGCTGCCCCTTCTCTTGGGGGGAATAAGCGCAACGGCTCGCTTAATCTTAATAGCAGCGTGACACGATCTCGTGTCGTAAGCGCCATCACCAGATACCTCAAGGGTGCTTTGACGTGTTTGTTTCAGTAAGTTCGGAAGAACTTCGCCATAAACCTTAAGGCCAGTAGCATCAATGGCTAGGTACTGTATTGCTCCTCTCGTTTTAGTCTTAAATGAGACCTCAACTTGCTTTGTTCTACGACTGATGCAAGTGTAATGCGGACAACTTAATGGAACATGGGCAAGTCTAAATATCGAGTCGATAAATCCTTGTAGCGCTCTCAGTGGCCGCGTTTCACCATGAGCGCTGTCGTGAGAGCTAAATCACTAAACCGACGTGGTCTCCCGCGCTTATTCGGTTTGCTTTGCGCCCACCTGCTTATCGTCTCTTCATCAATCCATGAGGCTAAGAAGGAGAGTGAATGTAGTTGCTCAGATCATAGGTTGCTGACTTATTTCCATTGAGTTGCGCAAAAAACCGAGGGGAATAAATTAAATCATAAATTAATTGTTTAATTGATGGGTTTTAAGCATTTTATCAAGATGACTACAGTCGTCACATTTATTTTAGTCATTATTATAGTTTCAAAGGATATTTGAGTGGAAACTCCAACTAGTTATATTTGTATTGTTATCGTTGTTCTGGGTCGCGCCTTAAGAGATGACTGCAAAGGTATATTTTTCAGACGTAATAAATTGTTTATTCATTTGCAGATAAATTTGGATAAATAGTTATCTTCCCTCATTAAAAAACGGAATTTAAGCGTTATTCTTTGATTTTTATAAACTCGAATCTAGCATGAAAACTTTAATTTATGAGGATACATTCATCATGCAATATGGACAATCAAGGATTGACGCTGCTTTTCAGAATTTTATAGACAGTTTAACTCAAGCAGATATTTGTAAGCTTCAATCCCAATTTTCAAAAAAGCCTCTGGTTTGCATCGCCGATATACTGCCAGAAAATTTGTGGCTTGAATTGAGTGAGGAAGCATCAAACTTAGTGGAACATTATGGCAAGCGAAAAAGTTTGGTTGTCAAAGAAACTTCGGATACCGAACGTAACATGATCACAGTAGGAAATACCATCTGCCGTGAAAATTCGCCTTTAATTGCCGCCATTTATGATTCTAGACCATTCCGACGCTTTCTCTCACATATAGCTGGTGAAATCGTTCACCAATGCCCAATTGAAGATGAGCAAATTGCAATCTCATTACTTGAGCGGAAAGGTGATACTCATGGGTGGCATTGGGACGATTTCAGTTTCGGTCTTGTTTGGTTAATTGATATTCCGGACGCGTCGTGTGGTGGGTTCACGCAATGTATTCATAATACTAAGTGGGATAAAAAAAATCCCGCGGTTTATGACGTCATTACTAATAATGCCATTGAGTCTTATCATTTCAACAAGGGCGGTTTTTATTTTTTCAAATCCGGAACGACATTACACAGAGTGCACCCTCTGACAAAAGATTCACGTCGATTGATCGTTAATATGGATTGGGCTTCAACGAGTGATCTTGAAAGAGAGCTGTCCATTGAGACAACTCTAGATATCTATAGTTAGGGACGACATTATGAAGCACAGTAACAGATCACGTCACACTATTATCAAGGAGCTCGCCACTTACATTTCGGGTGGAGCAAATTCACCAGGGCGAAAATTCTCTGAAGTAACCACGCCAATGATCATAGCTGATAAAGCGAGTGGTTCATATATTTGGGATTCTGAGGGTACTCGTTATGTCGATTTTATAATGGGGTTAGGTCCCTGTTTGCTGGGTCACTCACCCGATTGTGTGGTTGACGCGATCAAAGAGCAGGCATCTAGGGGATTGGTACTTGGCTTAACTCATAGGAGTGAAGCTGAGCTTTCAAAGATAATAGTTAACTCTTCAAAGCACATAGACAAAGTTCGTTTCACCTGCAGCGGTACTGAGGCTGTAATGACTGCCCTACGTATAGCTAGGGGGATTACACAGAAACAAATAGTGGTGAAGTTTTCCGGTGGGTACCACGGTCATTGTGACACTATATTAAGTGGTGCTAATAAGAAGGAAATTTCTGATAATTTCGGCACGGACGGCATACATTCAAGTTTCAAAAACGCCACAATTACTTGTCGATATAATGATATAGAGCAGATTAAATCGATTTTTAGCCAGTACAGTGATGAAATCGCTGCAGTGATCATTGAGCCCGTTGCCACTAATATGGGGTTAGTGCCAGCGCAAATAGAGTTCTTAAAAACACTGAGAGTATTATGTTCTAAACAAAATTCACTGCTGATTTTTGATGAAGTTGTCTCTGGATACCGATTTGGGTTTGGTCCGGTTTCAAATGAGTTGGGAATTTATCCAGACCTTACAACATTTGGCAAAATAATAGGTGGTGGTCTAGCAATTGGCGCATATGGCGGCTCAGATTCTGTTATGGCGCAAGTTAGTAATGAAGGTGGTGTATTCCAAGGTGGGACCTTCGCTGGGAATCCACTGACAATGACCGCAGGGATTAGTACGTTACGCTCATTAGAAGATGGAAGTGTCTATGAAGGACTTGACGCGATTACTGACGTTTTTACAAGAGAGTTGAGTTACAAATTTAAAGAGTACGGTATCAACTTCAATGTTGTAAAGAAAGGACCATTGGTTAGCTTAATACTTGTTGAGTCGTTGACTAATCTCACCTCTTTGGATGACGTCCAGAAGCAAGATCAAACCATTTTTTCCTCGCTACATCAAAAACTCTGTGAGCAGGGCTATTTAATTCCACCAACGATAGAAGAGCCACTGTTCTTCTGTAGTCAACACACGGAGCAGCAAATACTTGAGTTAGCTCAATTAATAGCCTTTCATTTAAACACCATATGCCACGAGTAAGTTATGTCATCTAATATTGTATTAAAAAAAATACTACATCAATCTCAACTCTCCCCTGATGCTGTAGCGATTAAACAAGGTAGTAAAAGCATACGTTACGTTGATTTAATATGCCATGCTCAGGAATTGTCAAGTGAGTTACTAGAAGCTGGTCTTTCCCCAAGAACTATTGTGCCTATTATTTCACAAGGGGGAATTGACTATGTTATTTCATTGTTGGCGGTTTGGATGACCGGTGGTGCTTTTGTTCCCTTAGATGTAGATACCCCGAAGGCCAGAATGGCCAAAATGTTAAAGACTATTGATTCCGAGATAGTTATAGCTACTACCAAGCAATATGCCTGTCAGACGAGTATATATTACGACCATACTGTAAATTTGCCAACCCAGAATATTACGTTTGAATTACCTGAACCTGGAGCTATCTCGTATGGTTTTTTTACATCAGGAACCACTGGCGAGCCAAAGTGCTGCCTAAATCAGCATGCAGGGTTAGCCAACCGGTTTGACGTCATGTCCAAAGCTTTTCAACTTGAGCTGGGTGATGCAGTTTTACAAAATAGCAAACATACTTTTGATTCATCACTTTGGCAATTGTTGTGGCCGTTAACGACTGGTGGCAAAGTAGTTATTCCAATGCGAGAAGGGATTCTTGATATACAAGCAACATTGGATACTATCAGGGAAGAGCAGATTGTAATGGCAGACTTTGTCCCTTCTGTTTTAGGGGTTTATCTACAGTATATGGCTTCTAGGGCCAGAGGGAGTGACTACTTTAAGTCTTTTAGGAATATTCTTGTTGGGGGAGAAGAGGTATCTCTCAAGTTGATAAAAACTATTAGGTTATTGTGTCCATGGATCCAAGTCACTAATACATATGGACCAACAGAAGCTTCCATTGGCTTCGTGTTTCATCACTTTAACGGGAACGAGGAGAATAGTGTTCCACTGGGTCTTCCTATAGCCAACACTAGTTATGTAGTGCTGGACGACCAACTCAACGAAATAAATAAACCAGGTGTCTTGGGACAAATTGCTGTGTTAGGTGTTGGTTTAGGGCTCGGTTATCTTGGTCTTCCAGAATTAACAACTCTCAAGTTTAGAAGTATTAGGCGTAGTTCAGGCGATTATGAACCCTGTTATCTAACGGGTGATATAGGAAGCCTTGAGAATGGGGTCTTATTTTTCCATGGGAGAGAAGATAGCCAGGTCCAATTGAATGGAGTTCGTCTTGAGTTGACAGAAATTGAAATGGCGCTCGAGGCTATTCCAAGCATTTCATGCGCTAAAGTCGCCGTAGATGAAAATGCTAACTCTAAACAAATTTTGGCGGTGGTAACTGGGAGTTCGGCCGTAGATGAAAAAGATGTACGCCAAACGTTGTCTGAAAGTTTACCTTCGGAGTTCATACCCCAAAGAATAGTAAAAGTAGATGATTTTCCAAGAAACAACAACGGAAAGATCGAGAGAGCCAGTCTTCTGAAGCTTTTCAAGGACACTGAAGCAGAGTGCAGCCTTATCCCCGAACTTGTTAATATTCTGTCCAACTATTGTGTCTCTTCTGACATCGCGCCAGAAAAGAGTTTTGAGGAACTAGGGATTGATTCAATCAATCTGCTCTGCATAGCCATAGATATTGAAAAACAGCTAGGGAAAAGGATCTCATCTAAAGACATAGCCAGTATATTAACGATTAGTGAATTGGAATCTTCGGTTACCAGTAGCTCGACTAAAGAATTCAGGACCAATATTGAAATGTATTCAGGACCAGTTAGTCACCTATCATTTACTGAATCCGTTTTTATTTCTGGAGCAAGTGGTTATTTCGGGGTTCATTTATTATGTGAATTGCTCGTAGAGAGTAGTCATAAAGCAACTTGTTTGGTGAGAGCAAGTTCTGACGAAAACGCAAAGTTAAGGTTAATTGATTGTGCAAAACAGTACAAAATTGAGAATCAAATTGATTGGAAGCGTGTAACAGTCGTAGCTGGTGATATCACGCAAGATAAGATGGGATTATCTTCGGAAAGGTATGATCAGTTGGCTCTTCATACTTCTCATATTCTTCATACGGCGGCAGTCGTTAACTTAAACAAGAGCTCAGAAGCATTACGTTTAACTAACGCAGAAGGTGTAACAGAAGTATGCAAATTTGCTCTTCGTGCAAACGCACGTAAATTTCACTACGTGTCGAGTCTGGCTGTTGAAAAATTGATAAACAATAATTCGAGCGCTGAAGTGAGTGGGTACGCCCAGACTAAGTTTGAAGGAGAAAAGCGAGTCACAGAACTCACTAAGTTTAATATAGAAGTATCGATTTCGAGAGTAGGGGAATTGATGCCATCAGACAAATATAAAGTGCCGAATAGCAATTCTTTATTAGTTTCCTCTTTACGTGTCTTTAAGTCGCTAAACCAACTTGTTATCAACCATGGTAATGTATCTTATACGCCAATCGATGTAGCTTGCTCGGCGATAGTCTCAATCTTTAATTCTAAATTAGAGATTTCTTATCCCCCCCAAATATTGGCTCTTTATCCTAGTAAAAAAGTCGATTTTAGGTATCTGCTTGAGAGCCTTCTTCCAAGTCAGGTTTCTATACAATACAAAGAACCCCAAAATATTATTGATCAGATAATCACAAAATCATCGGTTTCAACCTTGGAGAAACACGATATTTTGATTCTTGATGCGTTGATGAGTGCCAACGAAAACGAACAGTGGCACCTGTTCGATAAATCTAGTGAGCACTTAGAACCGAGAAAATCAGCGCATTATTGGCCACTTATTGATAATGATTATTTACATCGAAACTTAAAGGAAATCTGATAATGATAATTGAATACACCTGTAATACTCTTCCTGAACGTCAGGATGTCTTTGAACTTTATCAATCTGTAGGTTGGAGTTCGGCACATAAACTTGATGAACTTATGCTCGCCCTTAATGGGGCTCACACACTGTACTGCGCCTACTCAGAAGGACGCTTGGTCGGTCTAGTAAAAACTATTTCCGATGGCTATTTAGTTGTGTACGTGAGCCATTTGTTAGTACTTCCAGAGTATCAATCGAAAGGTATTGCCAGTGAATTGATGAGCAAGACCATGAAAAAATACCAACACTTCCATCAAAAAGTTTTACTTGGTGATAATCAAGCATTTAGATTCTACGAGAAGTTTGGCTTTCATGTTGCAGATATTAAACCTATGTGGGTTTACGTAGGCACAGACCATTAAAAGGCAATGGCATGGACATTACCACAATCTTATTATTTACAGCTTCAATTACGCTACTATCAATAGTACCTGGTCCAAGTGTGTTGCTAGTGATGATTCAAAGTATGGGGGTCGGGCTTAAGTCGGGTTTAATAACGACCTTAGGAATTGTCATAGGTGCTATGTTATTTTTTAGCATTGCATATTTTAGCATCAATACGGCACTTGCTCAGAACGGCGTCCAAGGAATCTATCACTTCGTACAATTTGTTAGTGCCATATACTTAGGGTGGATAGGCTATAGTCTAATTATTGCGGCTTCTCCTCATTTAAGTGAAACCGATATCTCAACGTCTGATTTCTCAACAAAGGAATTTTTTGCCGGGCTATCTATAGCTATGGGGAACCCAAAAACTATCCTTTTTTATGCTTCTATCTTACCTAGTTTTGTTGACCTTACGAATAGTAATATCAGTGATTATATGATCTGTTTGGGGATTGTCGGTATTTCGACGGCACTAGTGCTTTCGATGTATGCTGTCATTGGTTACTGGATGCGGGCACATATAGTGTCAAGATACATTGAACAGTGGGGCAATAAAATTGCAGGATTTTTCTTTGTTTTAATGAGCCTTTACCTTATCTATCTTTTTTCGACGAGTCTATAAATTGGGGAAGCGTAACTGTTTGTAGAGTCTTTTCTTTCACAAAAATTTGGTGAGGGAAAAGTTGTCTTACCTTCATATGAATAAGTGTTTTCCTATTTGATAAGGGTGCTCTACACTTGTCAGACTGACTGGTTTGCTAAGTGACAAGAAATTACTGGACTTAGATATTCAAGTGCACTGTGCCTTCTTGTTCGGTAATAATTAACCTCGATGTATTCGAAGAGTGCTTGGCGCAGATCTTCTCTCGTCATTATCGGCTCGTATTGGACGTTCTATTTTCATTAAGTGGAAAAACTGGCGTTGACGCCCCTATATCAACACTTACGTCATAACTGAAAGGTCTTTGAATGTAATTGGGTAAAGTTAACGAACTATATAATGTTTCAAACACCTTTGTATTTCCTTTATTGAAAGCCCTTTCCGCTTTACTACATATAATCTTGTTTTTGACTAATATTGTTCTAGCTGCATTTTCAACCGCAAGCTCTTTCTCACTTAACTCAGAGTCAAAAACTCTTGGTGTGGCTCATGCTTTTTCCTTGAATTAGTAAAGATGATAATTTTTCAATATAAATAAAACATAAATTATTTAAATGTTCTTATTGATTGATTGAAATAGTCTATTGTCAGTTTTACCAATTTTTTAATTCCATCAAAATTTTCAAAAAATCATATTTTAGGCGGGGGAATGGACAATGAAGTTTAAAATAAGCACTATTGGACTATCAATCGGAGCGGTATTATTTGCAGGGCAAGATTACGAAGCC
>NZ_JBFRSC010000040.1:101813-176278 GCF_041473335.1 Vibrio sp. 10N.222.55.C7 | reverse complement strand
TCCGCGATGAACCTTTTTATTTACTTAGCGTTTTATGTAGCTAAGCTTAGACTTTCTTGAAGATGATAGAGGTGTTGATTCCACCAAAAGCAAAGTTGTTGCTCATCAAGTATTCAACATCCAATTCGCGACCTGAGCCCGTGATGTAATCGAGCTTGCCGCACTGTTCATCGACATTCTTAAGGTTTAGGGTTGGGCTGAACCAACCGCTATGCATCATCTCTAGGCTGAGCCACGCTTCAATTGCACCACATGCACCAAGCGTATGGCCAAAGTAACTCTTAAGAGAGCTGATTGGTACTTCACCAAAGATATTCGCTGTCGCGTTACTCTCTGCAATATCACCTTTTTCAGTCGCAGTACCGTGCGCAGAAACATAGCCAATCTTCTCAGCTGGAAGTTGTGCGTCTCTCAATGCTTTCTCCATACAGATTTGCATGGTTTCCATCTGAGGTTGAGTCACATGAGCCGCATCACAGTTGCTCGCAAAACCTATGATTTCTGCGTAGATCTTTGCGCCACGAGCAACAGCATGTTCGTACTCTTCAAGGATCAGGGTTCCAGCGCCTTCGCCGATAACCAAGCCATCACGCTCGCTGTCGTATGGGCTAGGGGATTTCTTGGGTGTGTCGTTTTTTAAACTGGTAGCGAAAAGGGTATCGAAAACGGCAGACTCAGTTGGGCATAACTCTTCACCACCACCGGCAACCATTACGGTTTGGTAACCATGCTTGATCGCTTCATAGGCGTAACCAATGGCTTGGCTTCCTGAAGTACAGGCGCTGCTGGTGGGAATCACGCGGCCACGCAGACCAAAGAACAGACCTACGTTTACCGCGGCTGTGTGTGGCATCATTTGAACGTAAGTGGTTGCTGTGATTGCTCGTGTCGACTTCTCGTTCAGCATTACTCCGAAAGCACCAACCGCATCGGTACTGCCAGTTGAAGAGCCGTAAGCGATACCAGTTTCGCCATTGGTCAATACATCGTGACCAATTAAGCCGGCTTGCTCCAATGCATTCTCAGTCGCAACGGTAGCTAGGCGTGATACACGGCCCATGCCACGCACTTGCTTACGCTTGTAGTGTTTAGGCAGTTGGAAGTCATCAATAGGCGCGGCAAGTTTTGTGTTGAGACCATCATATTGCTCGAAGCTTGGCATATATTGAGTCGCATTTTCACAGGCCTTTAGCTTAGGCTCTATCTGTTGCCAGTCGTTACCAAAAGCAGTAACACCAGACATTCCAGTTACAACAACGCGGCGGGTCATACTAAGCCTCCATTTACTGAAATCACTTGGCGAGTTACGTAGCCTGCAATATCAGACATTAGGTAGCTGACTAGGCCGGCTACTTCTTCCGGCTCACCCATACGGCGCAGTGGTACTTGAGGAAGTGCATGATCTTTCACGTGCTCGTCAACCATACCTGTGTCAATTAAGCCAGGAGCGACACAGTTTACCGTGATCTTGCGTTTTGCGAGTTCTAGAGCAAGAGACTTAGTTGCGCCAATCACCCCCGCTTTTGCTGCAGCATAGTTAGTTTGACCACGGTTACCCATAATGCCGGATACCGACGCTAGAGTGACGATACGGCCACCTTTACGCTTTTGAACCATAGGCATTACACAAGGGTGAAGTACGTTGTAGAAGCTATCTAGGTTGGTATGGATCACACCATCCCACTCTTCTTCCGTCATCGCGGGGAATGCAGTGTCACGAGTAATGCCCGCGTTGTTCACTACACCATAGTAAGCACCATGTTCAGCGATATCAGACTCAAGCTTTTCGCGACACTCGCTTCGTTTGCTGATATCAAATTGAATAAGACGTCCAGCGCCACCCAGTTCGGTGATCGACTTTAGCGTCTCTTCAGCACCTTGCTTGTCACCCATGTAATGAACGGCGATTTCAAACCCGTCTTTCGCGAGTTGAATAGCGATCGCTTTACCAATACCTTTACTGGCACCAGTGACTAAAACCTGACGGCTCATGATGGGCTCCTAGTTTTCATTTCTTGTAATTTTTGTTCGGTCGGCACGTAGACGTTGAGTTGGCATTGAGCCACTAACTCACCTCGGTCTTCGACTCTTGCGGTAAACACAGCCATACCGCTGTCTTCCATCATCTGTTCGGCGTAGATATCAAGGGTCTGACCTTGAGTAAACTCATCACACAGTGATTTATAGCGACGAGAGCCGAGTAAGAATCCGATTGGGGGCGTGGTGCCGTTTTTAAGTGCGTGATATCCAGACCATGCCGCTACAGACTGCGCCATAAACTCGATTCCAACATATGCTGGTACCGTTTGAGATTCGGCGTCAAAGAACAGATTATGGTCACCAATATCGACCTGACAGTGGATCGACAACGCCTCTACGCTGATAGCACGATCGATTAATATCATCGGATCATCGTGAGGGAGAAGTTGGTCTACAGAAGGGATATCAGTCATTTACTACACCAAAAATCAGGCTAATGTTGTTGCCACCAAAAGCAAACGAGTTGCTTAAGATGTTCTTTGCTTTAAGTTTCTGTGAACAGTTTACCAAATCAATCTCAATATCTTCAGCTTTATCCTGACATTTTTGTAAGGGAAGCGGTAAGTCATATTTCAAAATATGCCACGCAATTGCAGCCTCAATCGCACTTGCTGCGCCTAGAGTATGCCCGGTCAGCGGTTTGGTAGAACTGACGGGAACCTTGTTTGCAAAAATACGATGAATGGCTTTACTTTCCATCGAGTCATTGAGTGGCGTTGCTGTACCATGTGCATTGATATAACCAATGTCTTCTGCGTTTAACTGTGCAGAATGTAACGCTTTTTTCATTGCTTGTTCAGCACCATTGCCTTCAGGGTGAGGCGCTGAAATGTGGTGTGCATCAGAGCTGTCCCCACAGCCCAATAAGGCAATGTTTGACGTGTCTTGTGCTGCATTAACACCGGCTAACTTTGTTTTGCTGAGCAACATAAATGCCGCTGCTTCTCCTATGTTGATACCTTCTCGGGTTGCACTAAATGGCTTACAATGTGTTGTTGAGAGTGCTTCAAGGCCGTGGAAACCATTGAGTGTCAGCTTACACAATGTATCCACACCACCCACTAACACGGCATCAGCCATACCTGAATCTAATAAGCGCTGGGCGGTCAGAAATACGCGGCCACTGGATGAGCAAGCCGTAGATATGACGTAGTTTGGCCCCGTTAATGCGCAATACTGGCTAACGAACTCTGAGGTATCACCAAGCTCTTGTTTTGAGTAATGGTAATCTGCTGGAAACTCGCCGTTTGCCAATTTTTGTTTGAAGACTGCTTCACCATCGGAGATCCCAGATGTGCTGGTGCCAATAACAACAGCAATTCTATCTGCGCCAAACTGAGATTTGGCTTGCTCGATAGAATCTTCAATTTGGTGAAGAGCCGACAGCGCCAGTTGATTGTTGCGAGTGGCGTATTGCGTAAGATCTGAAGGAATCGGTGGTAGTTCACCCGCGATCTGACCAACGACAGTGTGTTTACCATCGTTCAGCATATCGTGCACTTCGACCATATTTGATTCACGCTCGTCTTTTAGACAGCCATGAATATCGGCAATCTCTGAGCCTAGCGCTGAGTGGAAACCACAGTCTTGGATGTAAATAGGCATAGTGTTCAACTCTTACTTGGATTGTCGACAATCGTTGAGTTCAACGTTTGTATGGTGATGTTGTAGCCCAGGGTCAAATGTTTGAAAACAATGTCGCCTGCCGTTTTGTGTGTACCAGGATCTGTTTGGTAATCAATTTGAATGATTGCCTGTTGGTTTTCATCAAATACGGTTCTTGTTTTGTCGGTATCGACTAGGTGCCAACCTATGCTTTGTAAAGGCTGAGCCCATGCTTCAGCCGGCCATAAGGTAAGCATTAAATTAAATAGCACCTGTTCAGGTTGTGGCAAAGTTGCGCCAAGCCCAGACAAAACCTGCGTATCAATTACTTGATTCTGGTATTGCAGCGATAGAATGCGAGTACCCCAAGAGGAGAACCCCGCCAAAACCACTTTACCTGGTGTGACTTCGACTTGAACCGGAAGCTGCTGTGTATCATTTTCCCACGTAGCGCTAATCAACTGACTGGCTGTTAATGAGTATCCCAGTTCAGCTGGCAGTGGTAGTGCTAGATCGGTGTCTTGATCGATAGACACGCTCGCACCACTTGGCTGCTGAGAAACCATCGAGCAGGCACTCATTAGAATGCCCACTAGTATGGCGAAGGTTACCTTTAATGTCTGGATCATCTAAAAGCCTCTCGAGTAATTGGTCCTTCTACGTTTTTACTACTGTTGATCGCGAGTGGAGAAAGCAGCCAAGCGACAAAGATCCCTGTCAGAACCGTCACCCCGAAGCTATGAATAGCATGAGTCTGGCTCAGCGACAGTAAGCCGAATGAAAGTAGTGTTGTGAGACCTGACAAGGTGATCGCTAATAAGGTGCTCAGCGATTTCTTTTGCTCAGCAAAGAACAGGGTGTAGTCTATGCCAATCCCTAAAATCAGAATCAAACCAAGCAGGTTAAATAGGTTCAGTGTCGAGCCTAAAATGCCCGTGACCGCCAAACCTGCTACGCCTGCAATCAATGAAGGCAACAGCATTAACAGGCTTTGCTTCACACCATAGCGCCAGCCTAACAGCATGCCAATAGCTGCCAATGCTATCAATAACAGCTCGGTAATCTTGACGCGGTACTCAGCAAAAAGAGAGGAGATTTCATCCGCTTTATTGAGGTGTTTCACACCTTGCTTCTGAGCAAAATCTGACTCCAACCACTGTGAGAACAGCTCAGCATCAGTGACGTCTTTTATCAAAATGACCGACGCTGCTTGCCCGTCGATAGGTTTTAACCAAAGTGGTCGAACAGGCTCTGAGACTGGAGACTCCAAAAATCCAGATACCGTGATTGGTTCGAATTTTGGTAGTTCTGGAAACGTAGACCAACCGAGTGAGCTTTGTAATATATGGCTTTGTTGACTATAGAGTTGTTCAACCAACTGATAGTTATCATGCTGTTCTTGTTTACTTAACAAGTGTTGATTGATGCTGCGATACCCGGAGATACCTTGGCTATTGACCAGCGAATCTAAGCTTGTGGTGATTTCTGTCAATTTTTTGAGTAGCTTTTGGTCGCTCTGAGCTGTGACCAAAAGCATATTTTGACCACTGCCTAACCCTGATATCTCAGTAATGGCTTGCTCTTGTTGTTTGAGTTGTTCGGGCATAGCCTGAAGCTGGCGAATATCGTCGTCGTAACGAATTTGACTGAGTGACATCAAGCTAACGACAGTCACTGTTAACGGTAAGCCAATTCTAAATTTTTGGTTGCTCCAAAGGCTTAACCAAGTATGCCAAAGTTTCGACAGGGGAAGAGGGCGCTCTTGGCCTGGTTTTACCGCTAAAACGGGGTACCAGCACACCACACTGGCGTAAGCTGCGATCAGTCCAATCGACGAAAACAGAGCCAGTTGCTGCAAGCCTGGGAATGGCGCAACCAGTAGCCCTAAGTATCCGATTAAGCTGGTGATTAAACCTAGAGTGATGGCAATGAAAATATGCTTTAGGCCTTTATCGCTCTGCCAGTGGCTTCCTGCGGCCAAACGGTCACTGAGATAGTGAAAAGAGTAATCGATGGATACGCCAATCAAGCTAGCGCCAAACACCAAGCTGAATAGATGCACCTTACCAAAGATAGCGACAGTGCTTGCCAGTGCAACCAATAATCCTGTACTGATTGAGAGTAAAGATAAGGCAAGTGGTAGCGCACTACGAAATGTCAGCCACACCAATAAAATAACGCCTGCCAATGAGCCCAAACCAATGGTACTGATTTCTGATTTCGCGCTTTCGGTACCGTAATTGGCGTAGAACACCACACCAGTATGCTGCACCTTGACGCCAAATTGTTTTTCGACCTCGCGCTCAATTGAATCAAGATCTGGAAGTTGTTCTTGAATCGCCAAGCTATAAGGTGAGTCCGCCAGAGTAGCCGTGACTAAAATATGAGTTTGCTCATTCGACTGGGCCGTGAGATAGCCCTCTTTCAGAACAAAGTTACTTGATTGGACGCCAATAGCACTGATGTAGTCGCGAAATAACAAGAATGGGTCGAGAGATAACTCTGCTGCAGTGACGCCTGAGAATGGATTGTACAGAGACTGAATGACATATTGAGCTCGCGAATCAGGCGAGTGTGTCAGCGTCTCTTTTTGTTGTTGGGTCAGCAGTTGAGATCGGTGACGAAAATAGAAATCGCTCCACTGGCTTTGAGTGCTGGCGTTGATTTTACCTTGAACTTGCTTAAACAGAGTTGGCTGACTTGAAAAAGTTCTTTGGTTGAGAGCTTTTTCAAAAGCGTCGGTCGCAACCATGGTTTGTTCGATATCGGGAGCGCTTATGATAAATACCACTTGCTCGCTCATCGAGCTGGATATCTGCTGAAAGGCTTGCTCTACCATTGGGTCTTGCTGGTTTTCGGGCAGTAACTTTAGAATGTTGCTTTCAATCGGTACCGACGAAGAAAAAGCGAATTGTTTGGTCAACAACCCGCTAAACAGCATTACAACAACAAGCCAAACAAGGGCAAGACTAGAGTTGGAATTGTTTCGCTTCAGCATCTGATAATACTTCCGGTAGATGGCTTAACTGACTGAATTCGATCACTGTGCTATCTCCACGAATCTCTTTCAACTCAATACGTTCAATATCGCTGTTGCCTTGCAGCGTGATAGCCTCAAACACCGCATTCATCGGTGCATTTTTGGGCTTTAGAGTCAGTGTCCATGCTTGTACATTTTCATCAGAGCTGGTGTTAGTTGCGGGCTCAAAATTGAGTGCGAACTGTTCCTGAAGTTTTTGCGTGTCCCCATGAAACACTGACAAGAAGATATGGCTGAAATAAAACGCCATTGGATTTTCTTCGTCGGTGATGATTTTTGCGGGTTGATCGGCAAACCTTTGGCTCAGTTTGTTATCGGTGAGCACTAAGTTCACGGGAAACGGAGTGGTTTGTGTCCAGAGTAAGCCACTTGATTTGTCTAACAGAAATGTACCTTGTGACGTTAAAGGCTGGGCGAACATCTCCATATTGCGTGTTTGAGTGAACTCACCACGCACAATACTATTTTCGCTGAGCACCGTCTGCAGCTCTGAAATAGAATTGACAGCAGCAGAGTTTTCTTTGGCGCTTACAAGGCCGCTTGCCATCATCGCAGTAAGTCCAATTAGCGCGATATTGATGTATTTGCGACTGCGTTTAAACAGATTCATGGTTCACCTGCTGTGGGTTAGAGGTTTGTGTTTGATGTTCAGTTGCTAGAGGTAAGCAACCAAATTGGTGCCAGTGTTCGACTTTGTCAGTAAACACTTTGGGTGAGGCAAAGCACATCTCTTGTTCTTCGATGGTGACGGCAACCTGCATGGTGTGAGCACGTGTCATTCGAGCACCGGTTAGAGCATCATGAATTTCATAATCGACGCGCAGGCGATTTTCCCACTCGGTGAGTTTCGCCGTTACCTTAATCTTGTGATTAAACGGTATCGCCTTAATGTATTTCACGCGGGTATCGATGATAGGCCACATGTAGCCAGAATCCTTCATCTCATGGTAGTTGTACTCAATCTTATCCATCATGATGCGCCTAACTTCTTCAAAGAATCGGAAGTAGTTGCCGTGATAGATCACGCCCATTGGGTCGGCATCTTGGAATGAGGTGATAAGCGTCACCTCAGATTGTAATGGGTGAAGGATTTCAGACATAAATCGCTCTCAACAATATTGCGTAAAGGGTTGGCTACTTTATGAGTAAAGTGACCAGTGCTGACTTTGAATACGAGCAATGAAGTGGCGTAGATCGCCTTCAAGTGGTCGATCTTCTACGATAAATTCAAACTCCTTAAGCACTTCGTCGCGAATGTGCTTGAGGTTCTCACTCATGTGGTGCTCATCAAGCTCATTGTGGCGCTTACGAAGTTCGAGTGCTTGTGTCCCCGCCAGTAGTGACGCTGCTGCCACTTGTTCGGTTAGCTCTAGAACGCGTAAACAGTCACGAGCTGCGATGGTGCCCATACTCACTTTATCTTGGTTGTGACACTCAGTTGAGCGAGAGAATACGCTTGCTGGCATGGTGTGTTTCAATGCTTCTGCTGTCCAAGCTGAAACGCCAATCTGTACTGCTTTAAAGCCGTGGTTGATTGGCTTACGTTCGCCTTCAGCACCCGTTAGGTTGAATGGCAAACCGTTGTTGAACTTGTAGTCCATCAGCTGAGCCATTTGACGGTCAAGCAGATCAGCAAGGTTCGCAACTGCAGTTTTTAACGTATCCATCGCCATTGCAATGTGTCCACCGTAGAAGTGTCCACCGTGCAGTACGCGCTCATTATCACCATCGATAATTGGGTTGTCGTTGGCACTGTTTAGCTCGTTCTCGATCATTTGGCGTAGCCAAGGCAGAGAGTCTTGAACCACGCCGATAACATGTGGAGCACAGCGCAGAGAGTAACGATCTTGGAGGCGATCACTGTTACGTGGCGGGCGATCCGCTTGCAGATCATCACGCAGCCATGCAGCAACTTGTTGTTGACCAGGATGAGGTTTGACTGCAAACAGCGCTTCATCGAAATGGAAGTCATTGCCGTGCATACCGACTGATACCATAGCGGTGATCTTAGTTGATAGCTGAGCTAGATATTCCGCACGCTTGTAAGCGATACAAGCTAATGCCGTCATTACAGACGTACCATTCATTAACGCCAAGCCTTCTTTTGGCTTAAGTTTGATAGGGCTAATTCCTAACTCTTTGTAGACGTCACTGGTTGGGCGCACTTCACCTTTGTAGATTACATCACGCTCACCAATCAGTGCTGCGGCTAAGTAAGACAGAGGTGTTAAGTCGCCACTGGCACCCACCGATCCTTCTTGAGGAATGCGTGGTGAGATGTCTTGGTTGATTAGGGTAACGATCTGGTTGAGTAGATCGTGAGTCACACCAGAGACACCTTGTGATAACGAACAAAGACGAGTTGCAAGGACTGCACGAGCTTGTTCGTGAGACAATATTTCACCTAAACCACAGCCGTGAAAACGTGTTAAATGCAGTGGTAGCTCGTCAACTAGGTTTGGCGGAATCGCAACCGTACATGAGTCACCGTAACCCGTCGTTACACCGTAAATCACACCTTCTTCTTTCAATAGGCGTTCTAAGAAAGCGACACCACGGTCGATCTTAGATGTGAATGCTTCACTTGTGTTCATCGAGGCTTTTGCGCCTTGTGAGATAGCGACAACATCCTCAATCGTGAGGCGCTCGGCACCAAAGGTGATGCTATTTGGATTCTTTTTCGTCATGGTGCTTGCTCAATGTCCAAAAATTAAAAAAGTTGTACCACTGAAGCGGTGCTTGCAGTGTGTAGTGCTGAAGTCGATTTGCGTATTTTTGCACGACTTGCTGTAAAGATTGTTCGCGAGTCTTTCTTGGTAGCTCGATCTTGTTGCTAAAATGCTCGAAATAGACATTAAAATGCGGCTTAGATTGTGAGTCGTCACGTAACCCAAACAGCAAAAATACGGGTGCTTTGAGAACCGAGGCTAACATAAATGGACCTTGAGGGAATGGAGCTTCCTTACCTAAGAACTCAGCCCATACTGAGCGGCTCTCTTTGCTGGTGGAAGTTCGATCGCCAACAATCACGATCCATTCGCCTTGCTCTAGTTTCTGTTGTAACAAGATAGCGGTATCAGGCCCCATCGATGTCACCTGAATCAGATTTAAATCAGACTGCGGGTTAACCGCTTTCATCACGGAATTAAAACGTTCGGCGTGTTCTGTAAAAACCAGGGCGTTGATTTTGATGTTCGAGTGTCTGCGACCTAAAGCTCGGCACAGCTCAATATTGCCAAGGTGAGATCCAAGGATTAGCACACCTTGCTTATTTGCCACCATGCTCTCGAACTGGTCTTGGCCATGAATAGTCAGGTTATCTGCCGAGAAATCACCTTTCCATGCCGCGAGCTTGTCGAGCATCGTATGGCCAAATGAAAGCAGATGGTTGTAACTGGTTAGTTCTCCGGGGAGCTCAATATTTTGCTGTTCCGCATAGGCTTTTAATTGGAATAGATATTGTTCGGAAGCGTTTCGCGCACGCTGGCCCGTCAAGTGGTAGTAACGCATCACACCACGCAGAATGAGGTTGAACACACCGCGACCTAACAAGGTATAAATGGCTAATAACAGCTTAATGCCTAATACTGTGCCGCGTTCTTGAGTGCGGGACCAGTGTGGTTGTTCAGAAGCTTGCGGCTCTGAATCAGTCGATAAATTTGGGTTATTATCAGCTGAATCGGATTTGAAATGGCGAGCAATCAGTTTTGGTGCTCTTGGCAGCATGCTGAAGAATAGACGTGTATGCATCCAACTGATTTTGACGTTATCCCACAACGCATCGAAATGAGAGATGCCGTTCTCAGGATAGATAACGCGCGTTTCAACGAAGTCTATGTCGCAACCTTCCCAATACAGGCGAACCAAAATCTCGATATCGAAGTCCATTCTCGAACCAACATCGTACTTATTCAACACAGTTTGAGTTTGGTTGATAGGATACGCTCTAAAGCCACACATGCTGTCTTTAATTGATAAAGAAAGGGTTTCTATCCATACCCAGATATGTGTCGCGTAGCGCCCATAGAGCCTTGCTTTGGGTACGCTGTCGTCGTAGATAGGCTGGCCTGATATCAGACGTTGTGGCTTAGCTTGTGAGGCCTCAATCAATGTTGGCAAGGCTTCCAGGTCGTGTTGCCCATCAGCATCTATCTGAATAGCGTGGCTAAAGCCTAGTTGCTGCGCTTTTTTGATTCCGGCTTTTACTGCGCCGCCTTTACCTTGGTTCTGTTCAAGCGTCACCAAGGTTACGTTTGAATTCTCTGCTAGGGGAGACAGAAACTGTTTTGTTGTGAGTTCACTGCCATCGTCAACGATGATGATCGGTAACTCAAAATGATGAAGTGACGACACCACAGCCGGCATGGTTGCGCCATGGTTAAAGCACGGGATAAGGAAGCAAGCCTTGTAGCTGCTTTCTTTTGTGTGGTGTTGAGAAGTAGCCTCGACGGGAGCGCTATTCACTTTTTTCTCCCAGCTTCATTTTGCCTGAAGAGTGGGTCTGTTCACCGTTGTTTGATGTGTAACTAAAGCTCAGCTTGTCTTTGTCAGCATCCCATTTGAGTGATAGCTGGATTGTAGCGTCAGGCAGGATAGGCTCTTGGAACTTAATGACTTCCATTCCTTTAAAGAAACCAGGAACGCCTAACTCTTGGACTGCGTAGTGAAGTGCCCAATCAATTTGCGTGACGCCAGGTAGAATAGGGAAGCTCTTGAAGTGCCCATTAAAGTCGGTGATATCTCCGCTAACATGAAGTGTCAGGGTCGATTCATTTTCTACCGTGTCTACAGCAATGATGTTTGGTTTTCTTTTATCCATAGGGCGTGCTTAGAATCCTTGGGCAAATATTGGTTCTTTGACAAAAATATAAAAAGATAATCTCAGTGTAAAATACGATCAGCGGTTTCTATGATTTTATTAGCTGTTCTATGTGAGATGTTAATCGCTTACCTTGGCTGTTGAGGGGGATCTCATCGACAACACGGTATTTTCTCGGGATTGCGATTGGCTCTAACCACTTTCTGAGTTCTGTACGCAGCATCAACCAGAATTTACCTTTGCTCATGGTCGATAGAGCGGCTTGGCCTTCATCTGATAATACCAAAACAGAGGCTAATATTAATCGCTCAGGCTCCTCAAATGGAATAACCACGCACTCACTTATCCAAGGCAGTTGCTCCAGTCGCTTTTCCACTTCAACCAGTGATACTCGCTTTTCTTCTATCTTGATCACTCGGTCCGTTCGGCCCTTCAATATGAATTGATTCTCCGAGACCATCTCGCACTCATCAGAGGTTTGATACCAGTTATTCTTATCGATGTACGGCGACAATAACTTAATGCAATTCTCACTGTTGAGACTAGCCTCAATACAGGCAAAAAGCTGCCAAGGCGTTTGAGCGCTCTCTTGCTGACGAAATGCGATGCCACCGGTTTCTGTGCTACCAAAGACTTCAATCGGTAAATGACCAAGCAGATCTCGTGACTGGTGAGCCGACTCGGTAGGCAATGGACCACCCGAAGAGAAGATTCCTGCAAGTTGTACCTTGTTGGTCTCATGCTTTAATCGTTTAAGTAGCGCTGGGCTGCTGATCAGTACACAGTTTTGATTTGCGTGAGATAAGATCTGTTCTGGGTATTCAAGGTTGTGTCGAGCAAATGGAACACCAGAGCATAGTGGCCATAAGATTCTAAACAGCAAACCATAGATATGTTGATGAGAAACTGTGCTTTGGATTTGGTTTCCCTTGAGTAACTCACCCCAGTTCTTGTGTAACTGAGCGGTCTCAATATCGAGGTGCTCTAACGTTTTATCTATCGCTTTTGGCGTGCCACTTGAACCTGAAGTGAACAGAGTTAATGGGACTGTTGCCAAATCAATGGTCGTAAGATTCTCGGTTAGAGGTTTTTGTGCTTCAGTGTTTGAATCCAATAAGGTTTGGATATTACGAACGTCACTCACCTCAACTTCGCCAATCGAGTTATCAACTAGCAGGCAATCAAACTGCTTACTTAACTCAGCAAGCGCACATGGCTGGTAGTTGCCCGGTAAGATGATGTGTTTGTTGGCTGCTGCACATGCCAAAAAGGCCACCGTAAATAGGTAGCTGTCTTGGGTACAAATCGCGATTCGTTGAAAAGGGGATAAAGACAAAAATTGTACGAGTTGAGATAAGTCGTCGTTAAATGTTTGCCACGTAATCTCGCTATTGTCGTCAAAGCAGACAATAGATTCAGGGGTTCTGTCCTGGCTGAGAAGCTCAGACAACGAGGTGTAAGATACGGTTTGGGTCATAACAATTTAACTCTGACGAATGCGCTGTCTTACTACCCACTCTCCTGCAAAGAGTAACCCTGCAAACAGATAGCTGAGTAAGCCATTGTATAGGGTCCATACTTCTAGCGGTTGGAAGCAGGTGTAAAGGGCAATAGAGCCATTGATAACAAAGAACAAGCACCACACTTTGGTGACTTTTCGTGTGTAATCAACGCCACTTTGCGGAAGTTCAGGCTCTTGAAGGCGAGCAAGACGTTCGATAATCGTTTGTGGTTGCCATAGGCTCGAAGCGAATACAACCAGCATACAAACATTAACGATAACGGGATAATAGGTTAGCCAGCCGTGTTGCTTAAAGGCTAAGCCTAAAGCCAGCAGAACAATACCGGCACTTCCACTGATCCAAGCTAGGTGTTTTAGCTCTTTGATTTTAGCCTGACCGCCGGTGAAAATGCGTACAGCAAAGATAGCGGCTAAGGCAATACCAACGGTTTGTAAGCCAAACTTGTTGAGTCCAAAGTAAACCGCTATTGGATAAGTGAAAAGTATAATTGCCGACAGTAAAGTCAGCAGAGGACGCATTAGGCGTCCTTCAATAGTTCAACCACAGATTCGACAACGTCATTAACGGTGCGCACTGCTTTGAACTCTTCAGGTTTGATCTTCTTACCTGTGACGTTCTGTAGGTGAACGACCAAATCAACGGCATCAATGCTGTCTAGGTCTAGATCAAGATAGAGATGAGCTTCAGGGGTGATATCTTCAGCATCAAGCTCGAACAGCTCAATAAGCGCATCTTTAACCTGGTTGTATACTTCTTGTTGGTTAGCTTGTGTCATAAAGATCTGTCTAGTTATTCGTTTGAGAAGAGATGTAGTTCGCTAGATTTTCAACTGACGCAAAGTGCTGTCGAGTGTTTGAATCATCTGCATCGATAACAATGTTGTACTTTTTCTTGATAGCAAGGCCAAGCTCAAGGGCATCGATAGAGTCTAGTCCAAGTCCATCACCAAATAGTGGAGCTTCCGTTTCAATCTCATCAATGCTCATGTCTTCAAGGTTCAATGCGTCGATGATCAGTTGTTTCAGTTCGTTGTGTAATGTTTCCACTTTGGCCTACTTAATGCTTTATCTGAATGCTGCTTTAAGGGGGCGATTCTACATTATATGAGGTATTTTCGAAATGCCGATATCGCCTGTTATGTTATTGATACGCTAAATGTTTTCTTCGGAAGGGAAAATTGTTTGTGCAAGATGATGATTAAGGCGCCTTGCTGCCGAAGTTAAATTATTTGAGCCTTCAATAAATGGTTCGACTTCTATTTTACCTTTCACCGCGACATGAAAAAAGGGCTTCGACGCAGGAACTTGATACCATTTTTTCTCTTTCGTTAAGAATGTCGGAGAAACCGTAATATGAATCACGCGTAAATCGGTTTGTGTTCGAGTCGCGATTTGTGCCGCCCCACGCTGTAAGGATGGTTCAATTCCTGGCGTTGTGCGAGTTCCTTCGGGAAAAATCAGCATGACATTGCCACGTGAGAAGCGTTCTTCACAGCGCTCTAAAAGATCGTCAGGGGCTTGGTTCGGTATATAACCTGCCGCTTTGACAATCCTTTTCATAAAAGGGTTTTCCCAAATGGCCGCTTTGACGAGGCAATCACATTGAGGAAGTTGAGAGGCGATCAGCACATAGTCAATCAAACTTGGGTGGTTGGCGACGATAATGCAGTTACGGTCGTTACGCAGTAGTTCTGCACCATCAATTCGGTAATCGATTGCTCCGGTGAACTTCATGATCTGGCAAAACGCATTGAATGAGAAACGGATTAATCGCTGTGCTTTAAGCTCTCTTTTAATGGTATTGGGATTGGTTAGCGCGATAGTCGGTAAGATTAAGAAGCTCAATACTAAGCCACCTAGACCAAAGATGGTAAAGCACAGCCCTGTCGCGAATACTCGCCAATATTGGTCGATTTTGCTCATGATTGTGGACCTGTCTCGGTGTTATTTACCCAAGACCAAGTTTGGTGCTTGCCAGCAATAGCCCACTTATTTGCGCCCAATAAGATATGTTGGAGCGTTTGTAACCCTTGTGGTAACACGGAAGGTGCTTGGTTGGTCTCTACTGTCCTAGTAATAGAGTATTCACTGCCAGCGGTGAGCACTAAGCCCAGCGCATAATCAGCAAAGTTCTGTGTTTCGTACTCTTGGTAGAGCTCGGGCAGAGGTTGGTCGAAATCGATAACTAACACTCGATGCGACGGATATTGATGAAGGTAAAGATAAGCTTCGATCAGAGCGTTATGGAAAGTATCTTGCCCTGCGGCTATTGAAGTCAGTGGAATCGGTGCTTTGGCGGCAATGGTGGTTAGACCAGCTGCGGTATTATGTACCGACTGCGAGAACGCCATTGGTGAGGCATCGTCACCTTCTAATATCGACTGAATCAAAGTGGCGGTTCGATGCAACTCACCATGTCGGCTAGCAAAGACCAGATAATCAATCGAGGTGTCTTTTAATAGGGTTAACGCGGTTTGGACAGCAAGTTTGCTTTGCACACTCATTCGGCGGCGCATCATTGGAGGAATAGCTTTAAATTCAGTTGAGCCATCTTGTGGCCAATCTAAATTAGTGCTCCACGCTTGCCATTCAGCAATAGAATTGAGCCCCGCTGAATTTGCAGACCATTTCTCAATATTAAACGACATTAATTGGGATTGATTTGACATAGAGTATTGATTTGCTTTGAGTCTAACTAAATACTATGCGCGCTTATAAATAAACACAGATAAGGAATTTAAATGAAATTACTAAAAATAGCAGTTTCAATGTTATTCATATTCGTTCTTGCAGGATGTGGACGCGTCCAACCTGTAATGAATGTTGAGGATACTCCAGTTGCACTGAATCTTCAAAGTAAACAGGTTAAATCAGCTATTTCTGAATCTGCTGAAAATCGAGGCTGGTTGGTTTCAGAAATAAAGCCTGGTTTGATCCGCGCTGAATTGTATGTTCGTTCGCACCACGCTGTGGTTGAAATTCCTTATAGTGATAAGTTTTACTCTATTCTTTACGTTGAATCAGAGAATTTGAAGTACGACGATGGTGAAATACACCGTAATTACAACCGTTGGGTTAATAACTTAAACGTTGATATTAAACGTAAGCTTGCGCAAATGGCAGCTGAGTAACTCTCTATTATTTAAAGTTAGGTTTTTCGTGTCGGAATATAAATTAGATCCATTCAACGCATTAGAAGCAAAAACAGAAGCGCAGAAATTGTCTTTCGCTCCGATTGTTTTTCATACTGCTCGTACACTTCGTGATTTAGGCATTTTGAAAGCGTTAGATGACGCGGGCAACGAGGGTTTACCAGCAGAGTCTATCTCTGAATCGACCGGTGTCTCTGAGTACGGCGTGAAAGTCCTGCTCGATATGGCGTTAAGTGCTCATATTGTGACTTGGGAAAAGCCTAACTACAAAATGGCTAACCTTGGTTTCTACCTTCTGCATGATGGTATGACTAACGCAAACATGGATTTCACAGCCGATGTTTGTTATGCCGCGATGATGCATCTAACAGAAGCGATTGAAGAAGGCACACCTGCAGGCTTGAAAGAGTTGGGTGATTGGGAAACCATTTACCAAGGCTTGTCTCAATTGCCAGAAAAAGCAAAAGAGAGTTGGTTCAAGTTTGATCACTTCTATTCGGATCGCTCGTTCCCTGTGTTACTTGAAAAAGTCTTCAGCAAGAAACCTAAGTCGCTGGTGGATATCGGCGGCAACACGGGTAAGTGGGCGATGCAATGCTGCAACCATGATGCGGACGTTGAGGTGACGATTGTTGATTTGCCACAGCAGCTAGAAATGGCAATGGCAAACGCGGCAAAGCATGGTCATCAAGAGCGAGTCACGCCATTCCCAGCGAATATGCTCGATAAACAGCAAACTCTGCCAACGGGCGCGGATGTTTGGTGGATGAGTCAGTTCCTTGATTGTTTCTCGCCAATGGAGATTCTGAGCATATTAAAGCGCGTTCGCTCTCATATGTCAGAAGACGCGACTGTCTATATCCTTGAACTGTTTTGGGATGCACAGAAATACGATGCGGCTTCTTATAGCTTAAACGCGACGTCTCTCTACTTTACCTGCTTGGCAAATGGCAACAGCCGTTTTTACCGCAGTGAAGATTTCTTAGAGATCGTTGAAGAAGCGGGCTTTGAAGTGGTAACTCGCACCGACGATATCGGTCTTGGTCACACGCTTCTTGAATTGAAAGCTGGCGCGCAATAAAAATAACAAACATGGCTTAAATAATGAAAAAACTATCAACTCAAGTGGTGATCATCGGAGCTGGGCCATCAGGGTCTATTGCTGCGTCTTTACTTCATAAAAAAGGCATCGATGTTCGAGTGATTGAAAAGAGCGTATTCCCTCGCTTTTCTATTGGTGAAAGCCTATTACCAGCTTGTATGGAAGTGATTGAACAGGCTGGGATGACTGACGCAGTGATCAACGCTAACTTCCAATACAAAGATGGCGCTGCCTTTCGCAAAAATGGCGTTTATACGGCGTTTAATTTTGAAGACAAGTTCTCTTCTGGCCCTGGAACTACGTTTCAGGTTCAGCGAGGTGCCTTTGATAAGGTTTTGGCAGATACGGCTGAGGCGCAGGGTGTCTGCATTGATTACCAACATGAGTTAATGGGCATTAATTTCACCGACGACAGCACCATTTTAGATGTACAAGTGCTGGGTGGAGAGCGTTATCAGATAGAAGCGCAATACGTTCTGGATGGCAGTGGTTTTGGTCGAGTGCTACCAAAAATGCTTAACTTGGCAGAGCCGTCATCGCTCCCTCCACGCAAAGCTATTTTTACGCACATTAACGATCATATTGCAGAGGTGGATACCGATCTTGAATATGACCGAAATAAAATTCTTATCTCTGTGCATCCAACCAACCCTGATGTTTGGTATTGGTTGATCCCGTTTAGTAACGGTGTCTCTTCGTTTGGTGTCGTAGGAGAGCCTAAGTTCTTTGAGTCCTATCCAGAAGACAAGATTGCTGCAATTAAACAGCTGGCAGCGGAAGAGCCGGGCTTGGCTGAGATACTGGCAAGCGCCGAGTATCCAAACCCTGGGGGTGAAATTGGTGGCTATTCTGCCAATGTAAAACATTTGGCGACGGATAAGTACGCGTTGCTTGGCAATGCCGGCGAGTTCCTTGACCCGGTGTTCTCGTCAGGCGTGACGATTGCGATGAAGTCGGCACAGTTTGCGGTTGAGTGTGTCGAAAAGCAACTTAACGGTGAGAAGGTAGATTGGGAACGCGATTATGCCGCTCCTTTGATGGTTGGTGTAAACACCTTTAGAACGTATGTTGAGGGGTGGTACTCAGGTACTTTGCAGGATGTGATTTTCTATCAAGATCCAAATCCAAAGATTAAGCAGATGGTGTGCTCAATTCTGGCGGGTTACGCATGGGATCAAGCCAACCCTTATGTGAAAGAGTCTAAGCGCCGATTGGCGACACTGGCTGAGATATGCCGAAACTAGGTAATCGATTTTGTATGTAGCAATACTCTAAATTGCCACGATGGATCGTCATAAATTAAAAACAGCCGCAATGTGCGGCTGTTTTTGTATCTGAAAAATATGGGCGGTCAGCTTAATCGGATTTAAGCCTATTTTAAGTCGATGCTGTTCAATCGTCCCATAAATATAAGTAGATCAATTACGTCTTTGTGAGCATCAAGCAGCGCACGTTTGGTTTGGCTATAAGCTGCAAGTCGGCCGTGCTTTCTGATTGAACATACCTTGGTTTTGTACTTGTAGTCACCATTCTCAGAGAAGACGCGCCACTTAGCGATGTAGCACTCGTCGCGGTGCTCAGGATCACTCTGAGTTGGATTTGGCTTGAATACAATTTTGGGTTCTAAACTATGAGGCAGGCGCGTCATCAGGAAGGGCTCTTTGAGGACTTTGGGCCAAAATTTACCCCAAAGCTGTCTGCCCAGTTCATCTCTTAATTTAATGGTTTTCTTTAGTGCTTTGTCTTCACCCATACGAACAAAACCGACCGACCGATGCAGCACCGTATCTTCGGGAGTATGGATGTGGATCTTAAAAGCGGTTTTACCTTTCGAGATAAAGCGGTAACCGGTAGCACCAATTAGATTATTCTGACTCATAGTTTGCTAAGTGATGATTATGTTATTAATAAGATTACGCCAAATACTACAAAACCGAAACTAATACCCATGAAAAAAAATAAAGCCTTAACAAAAGTGCTAAGGCTTTATTAGAAACTGTGAGGCGGGCGTGTCGCTAACTACATGATTTTCTGCATCACATCACCAATTTGAATGCTTCCAGCAAGGCTTGGTTGGTCGATCGTCAGTTCTGCTTCGTTTTCATAAACGCGAGAAACGGTCAGTGTGATATCGCTTTGAGATACCTTATTACGTGGCAAGCCGCGTTGGTCGATAAACGAACCTGTGTGCCACAGTTGCAGTTTGTCACCTTGTTGAACACCATGCATTCGACCTAAATCAATGGTCACCGTGTTACCAAATACCGCTGCCACCTCTGGAAGCGTGATCTTACATGACACTTCAGATTCCAAGTCCAACATAATATTGCGGCTAACACGCAGCATCATACTGCCGTAGGTTGATGCCCAGAAACGAGCACTGCGGGTGTCCACTTCACTGGTCTTAGCAAATGGCCACTTTGCCACTTCACGATAGCTACGGTTGTAAACCTGATGTCCTGTTTTACCATCGAAGACTTGCATCTCTAACGCAAACTGGCGATTGATGATGTCGTCTTTCAACAGTTTGGACTCGATGGTCGCGGTTAAATCGGTAATGTCGCCACCAATGATGTATTGTGCGCCAGTGTCTTGGGCGATCATCTTGATCACTTCAGGTCGACGTTTGTCGATGTCGTAATTGGTCGTGCCAACGGAAACAAAGCTGCGAGACTCTTGCGCCAGCTGTCGATCTACGACATGACCAAAATCATCACCGATGTTATAGATTCTGCCCATTACAGCTTGCTGTGGGGAAGTCACATCGATGTTGCCGACCAAAAATGTCTTCTTATATTGGCTCTCATGGCAAGCATTTGCCGAAGGATAGATATCGATCCTTGCGGTGATCATTATATTGCCACTGCGTTTTTTCTCTTTTTCTACCAAGATGTAGCGCACTTCATGATTGGTAAATTGAAACTCTTTTTTGTTTGCGTCGAGGTAGGGCGTGAGGTTGGCAATGCTACCAATATCGGCTCCTGAGAACTGGATCGCTTTATATACCGCGTCTTCCAGAGCATGGACCCTTGCCGTTTCCTCTGACGATACGATGGCTGCGGTACCGGTAACCTCATACCAAGAGGCATGAGCACTGAAGCTTATGGTTATCAGTGAACTTATTGAAAATAAGTAAGAAATTATTTTTTTCATCTATTCGTTACCAGTTGGGTATAAATATTGCTTAACAAATAACTATAAGCTTGAAGCTGACTTAAGTGCGTTTTTCTTAATCTGAACCATTAATGAAAAGCAAAGACTGTTCCAACATTGTAATCCATTGAAAAGAATAATGGTGAGAACATATTGGAACAGGTGGCACTAAAACTATCTGGAGATTAGAGAATGAAAAAATGGCTCGTAGTAATGAGTGTCATGTTACTGACATCATGCGCTTATTCGCCGATCTATAACGGCAAGTCTGAATATTCAGGCAGTCAGTTTATGTTGATGGACAGCCCTCGTCATACCATGGATTTTTTTGTGGAAAGTATGACTGAAGATTTGATCATTTCGAATACAAGTATTTCAGCGAGAACGCCAATAGCAATTACTTCGTTTGTGGACCTGCAGCACATGGACACAACGAACTGGCTAGGCAACTCGGTATCAGAAGGCTTCATTCATCAGTTTCAGCGTCGTGGCTTCAAGGTAGTTGATTTTAAAACTACTGGCTCTATCCAAGTGACTCACCAAGGTGACTTTGCGTTGAGCCGCGATTGGAAAGACTTAGCTCAAGAGCAAGACGTACAGTATGTACTGACAGGCACCATGCTTCGCCAAGAAGGCGGTGTACTAGTAAATGCTCGCGTTGTTGGCATGCAAACTCGAATTGTAGTGGCGACGGCACAAGGCTTCTTACCTGCAGACCGTATTGGCCGTGACCTAGATACTCTCAACAGTATTCGAACTCAAGATGGCGTGATCATTCGTTCCGATCCAACGATCAGTCAGCCTTATACTGTTATTCTTCGCCCTTAGGAGTTCGAGATGAAGAAGTTAATGTTTGTTGTTGCCGCTTTATTGCTTGTTGGCTGTCAGCCATTGCAGAGCATGAGACCTGATGATTTCTTAGTGGCTGTTGGCTATGCGAGTATCAGTGAGCAGAAAGGTCGTAACGACGAAGAGAGACGTATCCGCGCGATGAGAGCCTCTAAGATCGATGCTTATCGTGAGCTTGCTGAACAGGTTTACGGCATGCGAGTAAGCGGTCGAGCAGAACTTGAAGATCAACGGCTTGGTACAGAGCGTACGTCAGGTGCGGTTGATGGTGTTATCCGTGGCGCAGAAGTGGTGCGCAGTTACCCTGTGGGTGATAGCTACGTAACAGAGCTTCAGTTGGATATTCGCAAGATGGATCAGCTACGTAACTACGGTGAAGTTCAGGCAGTACCTGAGAAGAGACAACAAACACTGTTCTAATTTCGGTGTTCGAATTGAATATTCAGTGATATTGGTTGCTACTCGCTTTCCAGATGGCATATCGGCAACCAATAACTAATATGGATGTAAAAGCGGCAAGTATGAAAATACTTGCCGCTTTTTTGTTTATCGATTTTGTCAGGGTGTTCAAAGGCTGATTAGAAATTTTGATAAAGAACAACGACAGAAATAGCCTGAGATACAGACTTAAGTAGGAGTGTTGTTGAAGAGGTAGCTTAACTAGGCTTTTACGTTGGTTCCCAGCGTGGAAATAGTATGCGTTTGACCACCGGCATTGTAGGTCATGCCAATTTTACCGTGGCTTTGCTGCATCATATTGCTGAGTTTTTTGAAGCTAAGGTGTGCTCGATTCAAGGCTTCGCCATTAACAAGGTTCGCTTGCTGGCAATCGTGCACTATCGACTGGATCTTTGTGACTAACTGAGCAAGTTCAGGATTCTCGGTCAGTTCTGAGATATTGGTATGGGTCGCGATTCGCTGATCGGTTGATCTTAATTGTTCAACAAGGACTACTTTTTCTTTGGCGATTCGCTCAATATCGTTTGATTGTCGGCTCGTAATAGCGGTTTTCTCTGAACTTAGTAATTCAGATAAGGCTTTGGCATTTTGAAGTTGAAAATTAACTAAATCTGCTAGTGCCGCCATAACGTAAACCTATTCATAACCTCGTGTACTTTAAGACAATAACTTCAATCAAAAGTTAGTGTTTTCTTAAAGGCCTTTTAATTCATCTTCGAACTTGATCATGTTGTCAGCCAGTTTCTCTGGATCGACAGTGTATGAACCATTCGCAATTGCTTCTTTGATCGCTGCTACTTTCACAGAATCAAAGCTTGGCTGTGCTGCCATATCTTGGTGGAGCTGACCAATCGCTTTGCCTTGTTGGCTCAGTGAAACCGCATCTTTGCTTGCTGGTGATTTAGTTGATACATCAGAGCGTGATGCCTCAGAACTAGAATCAGAGCGTACTGCTGATCGGTTAGTGGTCGTTAGGGTTTGCCCTGAACGAATATTATCAATGCCTGCCATAGTTAAGCCTTTTTCTTCAAAAATGGGAACCTGTACAGTCAATATCGACCAAGGGTTCGAATACTTTAGCAATTTTTAGCTCAATAGTCGAAAAGGGACAAAACACCGCAGCCGTTATATTTGGCGTTAGAGTTGAGGGTGAAATCGCTAACGATACCGTCAATTTAGAAGTAAAGAGTTAAAAGTAAACCGTGACTTCAGACATGCTGGTAACAATCCCTTCAATTATACGCTGTGATTTATCATTTTTCACTCTTACTTGATCACCCATAGAGCCATCGGTAAGCGCAGTTCCTTTGGTGGTAATGGTCATGCCACCTTTTACTGCCTGTATGATAACCTTCTCGTTTCGGCACACGACACAGATATCACCTCTTTCTACAACATCGCCCGGTCTTAGGTTCTTTTTTACCTTAGCGCCGATGACCTGATGTGGAGCTGTGAAACCTTGGCGACGAAACTTGTTAAGAGAAATCATAGCGGTGGTGACATCGTATTGACCGACGATTTCGCCTCTCGCGAGTGAGCGAGTGGTGGTGACAAGAGGCACCGACATCGAAAGGCGCACCGGTACATAAACTCGCCACTCATCAGGAACACATTGCACTAAAACCGTAATACTGCTGCGGGTATTGGTGGTTGTTGAAGCGCTGGTCTCTAAAGGCACTGGGCAGTCTGTCGCTTTGATTCTTGAGTCAACATTTGCTGAATTAACAAAGAGTTCGCCACCTTGTGGCTGCTCAACTGTATCAAGGATATGTTGCTCCGCTGCAGACTGAATCATCTCAATTTGTTCTGGGGTCGCAGCTTGTACAAAAAAACTAAACAATATTGATAAAATGCCGATAAACTTAGCGACAGTTTTAAAAGTAGCTCTACACATTGCTATGGAAAGAGGTGGCAAATTTGTTTTATAATACGTCATTCCGTTTCTCTGGTGGTTCGTAGCCTGCAGTAGACTAACACTTTTTATACAAAAAAGTTTGATATGGAGATGAGCTCATGACGGGTATTCTTGATTCGGTGAATCAGCGTACGCAACTCGTCGGTCAAAACCGATTAGAATTACTAACCTTTCGCCTAATGGGGCGTCAGCGTTACGGCATTAATGTCTTTAAAGTAAAAGAAGTGCTGCAATGCCCTAAGCTGACAAAGATGCCAAACTTGAACCCACTGGTTAAAGGTGTAGCACACATTCGTGGCCAAACGATCTCTGTGATCGACTTGAGCTTAGCGATTGGTGGCCGTCCTACAACGGATATTGAAAAGTGTTTTGTGGTTATCTCTGAGTTTAACCGAACCATTCAAGGTTTCTTGGTAAGTTCAGTTGAGCGCATTATTAACATGCACTGGGAATCGATTCTTCCGCCGCCAGATGGCGCAGGTAGAGCTAACTACCTGACAGCGGTAACCAACATTGATAATGAATTGGTAGAAATTCTTGATGTTGAGAAGATCCTTGCAGAAATTTCTCCTGTTGATGAAACAATGGACAGCAAGATTGCTGAAGATATTGCGAAAGTAGAACAAGAGAAAGAACTGGTTCGCCGCATCTTGATTGCTGATGACTCGACCGTTGCTCGTAAGCAGGTTCAACGTGCTATTGAGTCGATTGGTTTTGAAGTTATCTCGGTGAAGGATGGTAAAGAAGCCTACGAGAAGCTGATACAGATGTCATCAGAAGGCAGTATTTACGATCAGATTTCATTGGTGATTTCTGATATCGAAATGCCAGAAATGGATGGATATACGCTGACTGCTGAGATTCGTCGTCACGCCGAACTTAAAGATTTATACGTAATTTTACACTCATCGTTGAGTGGTGTATTTAACCAAGCCATGGTTGAGCGTGTTGGAGCTAACTCCTTCATCGCTAAATTCAACCCAGATGAGCTTGGTGCAGCTGTAAAAGCTGCGTTAACTAACTAAAAGAGACATTAATGACTGCTATAACAATAAGTGATCAAGAGTATCGCGATTTCAGCCGTTTCTTAGAATCTCAATGTGGCATTGTATTAGGTGACAGCAAGCAGTATTTAGTGCGCAGTCGTCTAAGCCCATTAGTAACGAAGTTTAAGTTAGCTTCTTTGTCTGATTTGTTGAGAGATGTAGTAACAGGTCGAAACCGTGAGCTGCGTGTGGCTGCTGTCGATGCCATGACGACGAACGAGACACTTTGGTTCCGTGATACTTACCCGTTTGCTGTGCTTGCGGATAAGCTTCTACCGGAAATAGCGGCAAATAAACGTCCTATTAAGATTTGGTCTGCGGCAAGCTCTTCAGGCCAAGAAGCATACTCAATGGCAATGACGATTCTTGAAACTCAAGCTCGTAAGCCAGGTATGCTGCCAAATGTATCGATTACCGCAACTGACATCTCAGCAAGTATGTTGGATATGTGCCGTACTGGCGCTTATGACAACCTTGCATTGGGACGTGGACTTTCTCCAGAGCGCCGTCGTACTTTCTTTGAAGATGCGGGCGATGGCCGTATGAAAGTGAAAGATAACGTCAAGCGCATGGTGAACTTCCGCCCTCAGAACCTGATGGACAGCTATGCATTGTTAGGCAAGTTCGACATTATTTTCTGTCGTAACGTGCTGATTTATTTCTCGCCTGATATGAAGTCAAAGGTACTTAACCAGATGGCAAATAGCCTGAACCCTGGTGGTTACTTACTGTTGGGTGCGTCTGAATCGTTAACAGGCTTAACCGATCGTTTTGAAATGGTTCGCTGTAATCCAGGCATCATCTACAAATTAAAGTAACGAGTGGCACCCATATTAGGTGTAACGTTACCGTCTAAATTTAAAACCCAGCCAAGTGCTGGTTTTTCTTTTTCCTGCTTAAGCTATATCTTTAAGTCAGAGTGACATTCCAATTTACTCTATTTTTTGGCTTGTATATTGCAAGTTTACCCACGAGTAACCTGTAAAAGCATTGATAGACCGCCTCGTTTTAAAAGTTGGTATATATATTGCTTTGGTTATTTCATAACAGTCAGTTCTTGAGTTGAGGTTTACATGGCTATTTCTTTTGACAATGCTTTGGGCATTCACCAGCACACAGTTGGTGTACGTGAGCGTAACGCTGAGGTGCTTTCCACCAATATCGCGCAAGCAAACACGCCTGGGTATAAAGCAAAGGGACTAGACTTTAAGAAATCACTGCAAGCGGCAAGTTCTGGGGCAAGCATTGGTCTTAGCCGTACAGATGGTCGGCACATTTCTGCCTCAACAACGGTGAACGGGGAAACGAAGTATCGTATTCCTACCCAACCTGATACAGGAGATGGCAACACGGTTGATTTGGATTTGGAAAGAAACCTTTTCATGCAAAACCAAATTAGGCATCAAGCCTCTCTCGACTTCTTAGGAAGTAAGTTCAAGAATTTAACTAAAGCGATTAAAGGGGAATAATTAGATGAGTTTATTCAATGTATTCAATGTGACTGGTTCTGCGATGAGTGCTGAATCTGTTCGTCTAAATACGACCTCGAGCAACCTTGCGAACGCGGACAGTGTAAGTAGTTCTGCTGAAGAAACTTACAAGGCTCGTCACGCAGTGTTCGGCGCTGAGTTAAATAAAGCACGCAACAGTGGTCACACTGTGCCTGTGAAAGTATTAGGTATTGTGGAAAGCGATAAGCCGCTAAGCGCGGAGTACAACCCGGATCACCCATTAGCGAACAACGAAGGCTATATCTACAAGCCTAATGTCAACGTTATGGAAGAAATGGCAAACATGATTTCGGCATCACGTGCGTACCAAACGAACGTACAGGTTGCTGACTCGAGTAAACAAATGCTGCTGCGTACGCTGCAGATGGGTCAATAAGGATAAGGAGGTAGCACATGGCTGGAATCAACAACAATGTTGGTCAAAGCGGCTTGTCCTATGTTGACCAGCTGAAGAGTCTTCAAGATGGCGCTAAAAAGCCCGATGAAACAACAGGTAAGCAGGATCTTAAACAAGAAGATTTCTTATCTTTGTTGACTAAGCAACTAGCACAACAAGACCCTTTCAAGCCGGTTAGCAATGACCAGATGATTGCGCAAATGGCTTCATTTGCGACTGTAGATGGCATTGGCAAAATGAATACACAGTTTGAAAGCTTGAATTCATCAATGACCTCTAACCAAGCTCTTCAGGCCTCCTCTTTAGTTGGGCGTGATGTATTGGTTCCTGGTGCGGCAGGTGTAAAACCCGGTGATGGCGGTATGGCGGCAATGGTTAAGCTTCCTCAGGCAATGGACAATGTAATGGTCCGTGTTGAGAACGAAGTTGGCCAATTGGTTCGCACATTTGATATCGGCTCTAAACCATCTGGTGATACACGTGTTGAATGGGACGGAAAAGACGAAGACGGTAACCCATTGCCGGCCGGTAAATACAACGTGAAAGCGTCGGGTTTGCTGGATGGCGAGAACACAGAGTTCCAAGTTTCCAGTTATGCGAACGTGAACAGTGTGCTTCTTGGTAAGGGCGATGGCAACGTACTACTCAATCTGGCTGGTTTCACATCGCCAGTACGACTTGCTGAAGTACTAGAAGTTGGTAAAGCGTAGCTCTTTATTGAGTGACTATGCTAGCTAGATAGATTAGGAGAATAATGGAATGTCATATGTAGCTTTAAGCGGCCTATCCGCTGCACAATTAGACCTGAATACAACCAGTAACAACATTGCGAACGCGAACACATTTGGCTTTAAAGAGTCTCGTGCCGAGTTTGGTGATGTTTACTCAAGCTCGTTGTTCACTAACGCAAAAACGACGGCAGGTGGCGGTGCGCAAGCTAGCCAAGTGGCGCAACAGTTCCACGAAGGTTCAAGTATTTATACGAACAACCCAATGGACTTACGTGTAAGTGGTACAGGTTTCTTTGCAGTATCGAAAGACCGCATGGTGCCAGAGATTAACGAATTAACGCGTAATGGTGCATTTCACCTAAACAAAGACAACTACATGGTTACCGCTAACGATGAGTTTCTTTTAGGTTACGATGTTGATCCAAACTCGGGTGAAGTTCTTTCTTACGCGCCAAAGCCTCTCGACATTCCTGCTGAGTTTGGTAAGCCAAAACAGACAGAAAACATTGAAGTAGGGGTTAACCTTCCTGCAAACGGTGATCTTAAAGACCCGGCTGCATTTAACTTCAAAGATGCTGATACTTATAACCGTGCAACGTCTTCGACGGTATACGATTCTATGGGTCAGTCTTACAAGTTAACGACTTACTACCTCAAAGATCAGACTCAACCAAACACTTGGCAAACGTACTACACCATGTCAGATGAGAACGGTGAAAAGCCGGTCAACATTACTGGTGGTGATGCGACGAATGCACAAGGTCATGTTGGTCACACAATGAAGTTCAACAATGACGGTACGTTAGCAAGCCTAAACAATGGTCAGCCGATTAACTCGGAACCACTGGGTGCTGGTGCGAACCCTATTGACTTGAACGGTGCTGATCCAACTCAAGTGCTTAAGTTTGGTTTAGATTCTTCAACTCAGTTTGCCGCTCCGTTTGAATTGACTAAGTTTGATGAAGATGGCGCGACAACAGGTTTCTTAACAAAAATCGATTTCGATGAGTACGGCAGTGTTCTAGGTACTTATTCAAATGGTGAAAACGTGATGCTTGGCCGTGTAGGCTTGGTTCGTGTACCAAATGAGCAAGGTCTGGATAAGAAAGGAGGTACTCAATGGGATTCTACCAACGACTCTGGTGACAAGATCTGGGGTGAATCGAACAAAGGTTCATTTGGTAGCATCAACAACGGCTCGCTAGAGCAGTCGAACATCGATATGACTCAAGAACTGGTTGATTTGATTTCTGCTCAACGTAACTTCCAGGCGAACTCGCGTTCTCTAGAAGTACACAACCAGCTACAACAGAATATTCTTCAGATTCGTTAATCGTTTAAAGCGTTTGAATCATCTGCGAATACCCAATTCAATGTTATTGAATTGGGTATTGTTGTTTGTCTTTTTATTTGCCGCCCCTATTGCCGCCCGGTAATGCCACTGGCAACAATTCTTCCTCAATGATCCTTTGATGATCACCCTTCTTGTTCGTTTTCTATTTAAATTATTGATAAATAACAGTTAAAAATATTGGCACAGTGTTTGCTTTATTAGCCCCAGAAGATGATTTTTGGAGCAAAATTATGGATCGCGCACTGTTTCTTGCCATGAGTGGCGCTAAGCAAAATATGCAAGCTTTGCAGCTACGTGCAAACAACCTTGCCAACGTAAGTACAACGGGTTTCCGTGCTGATTTAGCACAGGCACGTTCAATGCAAGCGTATGGCGAAGGCATGCCTACTCGTGTTTTCAGCATGACAGAGCGTCCGGGTCATAATTTCGCTCAGGGTAGTGTGGTTACTACTGGCCGAGATCTAGACGTTACCATTCAAGGTGATGGTTGGATTTCAGTGATGGACAATACTGGCCGTGAAGGTTTAACACGTAACGGTAACCTAAGGGTGGACCAAAACGGTTTACTAACCAACGCAAGCGGTCACTTAGTGCTTGGTGAAAACGATGCACCAATCACGCTGCCAATCCCAATCAGCAAAGTAGAAATTGGTACAGACGGTACGATTTCGGTGATTCCTCAAGGCGCTCCAGCTGAAGAATTGGCCGTGGTTGATCGTATTAAGCTTGTACGTCCAGACAACCAAAGTTTGTTTAAAGACACGAATGGTCTATTCCGTTCGAAAAACCCAGATCAGGCATACGAAGCAGATGCAGCGGTAACGTTGCTAAAAGGTGCTATCGAAGGCAGTAACGTAAATGCCGTAGGTGAAATGACCAGCCTAATTGACTTACAACGTCAGTTTGAAATGCAGGTCAAAATGATGAGCACAGCAGAGGAAATGGACAAGTCGTCTGATTCACTGCTTCGTATGAGCTAATAGAATTTAAAGGACATTGCTATGCATCCAGCATTATGGGTAAGTAAAACGGGTTTAGACGCCCAACAAACCAATATCTCAACGATTTCGAACAACCTTGCCAACGCCTCGACCATTGGTTTTAAAAAGAGCCGCGCGGTATTTGAAGATCTGTTCTACCAGAATATTAATCAACCGGGTGGTCAATCGTCTCAGAATACTGAGCTGCCAAGTGGTTTGATGCTGGGTGCCGGTTCTAAGGTCGTCGCGACTCAAAAAGTGCACACTCACGGTAACGCACAAACGACATCTAACAGCCTAGACATGATGATTGAAGGCGACGGTTTCTTCCAAGTTGAAATGCCAGACGGTGAAACAGGTTACAGCCGCAATGGTCAGTTCACACTGAACGGTGAAGGCGCGATCGTAACGTCGGGCCAAGGTTATCCTCTACAACCAGAAATTGTGATTCCTGAAGACGCGATCTCGGTAACGGTTGGTAACGACGGTGAAGTATCGGTTCGTCTACGTGGCGAGCAAAACAACGTCGTGGTTGGTCAAATTACCATTACTGACTTTGTAAACCCAGGTGGTCTAGAGCCAGTAGGTCAAAACCTTTACTTGCCAACTGGCGCGAGTGGCGACCCACAAGAGGGTGTACCGGGCTTTGATGGCCTGGGTAACATCCGCCAATCGATGCTAGAAACATCGAACGTAAACGTAACCGAAGAGCTGGTAAACATGATTGAAGCTCAGCGTGTATACGAAATGAATTCGAAAGTTATCTCGTCAGTAGACAAGATGATGAGCTTTGTTAACCAACAGCTGTAATTGGTTTATTCGCCGTTTACTTTTTTAATTAATCTATCTGTTTTTGCTAATTGACCCATTTACCACTGCCTGCTGAGAGTATATCGCCATGAAACGTATTTTTTGTTTAGCTTTGTTTATGTCTATGTCGGGATGTGCTGTTCTGGACCCGATCGAGACTCCGGCAGAAGAAAATGCAACCACAGTGGTTGATGCTGTGGAAGGTGATAAGTCGGCGCAAGAGAGCTCTGGCATTATTGACACGCTTCGTGGGCGAACCGATCCAATTGCTGGTGACCCTGCATGGGCGCCAATCAACCCCAAGCAGAAACCAGAGCATTACGCAGCGGCAACGGGCTCACTGTTTAATGTGAACCACATTGGCAGCATGTATGACGACTCAAAACCGCGTGGTATTGGTGACATAATTACTGTAGCGTTAGATGAGAATACTCGAGCGACCAAAAAAGCCAACGCAGACATGTCTAAGTCGAATGATGCATCAATGGAGCCGCTGGCTGTTGGTGGTCAAGATCTGACGATCGACAAGTACAACTTCTCTTATGATCTGAGTAACACCAATACTTTTGCTGGTGATGCGTCAGCCAACCAAAGTAACAGCATCAGCGGCTACATTACCGTTGAAGTCATCGAAGTATTAGCTAATGGCAACCTAGTGGTTCGTGGTGAGAAGTGGATGACACTGAACACCGGCGATGAGTACATCCGCCTAAGCGGTACCATCCGTCCAGACGATATTGACTTCGAAAATACCATTGCTTCAAACCGTGTTTCTAACGCACGAATTCAGTACTCAGGGACTGGCGTACAGAAAGATATGCAAGAGCCTGGATTCTTGGCACGATTCTTTAATGTATCTCTGTAGAGCTTGATAGGACGACGACATACTGACAGCCTCTATCACTCAGCCACATTTAGCTAAGCTATTATAAATTAAAGCAATACAGACAGGTTACTCAATGAAAAAACTGACACTCGTACTATTCGGCATGCTATTTCTTGCCACCAGTGCCCATGCTGCGCGAATCAAAGACGTGGCAAAAGTGGCGGGTGTTCGTAGTAACCAACTTGTCGGTTATGGTTTGGTCACGGGCTTGCCGGGTACTGGTGAGACAACTCCCTTTACCGATCAAACATTTAACGCAATGCTGCAAAATTTTGGCATCCAATTGCCGCCCGGCACTAAGCCAAAAACCAAAAACGTCGCGGCTGTTATTGTGACTGCTGAACTGCCAGCATTCTCTAAGCAAGGCCAAGAAGTTGACGTAACCGTTTCTTCTATCGGTTCAGCAAAAAGCCTTCGTGGTGGTACCTTGCTACAGACCTTCTTGAAAGGTCTAGACGGTCAAGTGTATGCGGTCGCGCAGGGTAACTTGGTGGTAAGTGGCTTTAGTGCACAAGGTAACGACGGTTCTAAGATTGTCGGTAACAACCCTAACGTTGGTATCATCTCTAGCGGTGCGACGGTTGAACAAGAGATCCCAACGCCATTCGGTCGTGGTGACTACATCACCTTCAACCTAATCCAATCAGATTTCACAACGGCTCAGCGTATGGCTGATGCGGTTAATAATTTCCTAGGCCCACAAATGGCTTCAGCGGTAGACGCAACTTCAGTAAAAGTTCGTGCACCGCGTGAAATCAGCCAGCGTGTAGCATTCTTGTCGGCTATCGAAAACATCGAGTTCGACCCTGCTGAAGGCTCTGCAAAAATCATCGTCAACTCTCGTACAGGTACGATTGTGGTTGGTAAGCACGTTCGCCTAAGAGCGGCGGCGGTAACCCATGGTGGTATGACGGTTGCAATCAAAGAAAATCTCAACGTAAGCCAACCGAATGCATTCTCTGGTGGTCAAACGGTAGTGGTTCCTGATTCTGATATCGAAATCACGGAAGGCGATGGCAAGATGTTCAAATTTGAACCGGGCCTAACGCTGGACGATTTGGTACGCGCAGTCAATGAAGTAGGCGCTGCACCTTCTGATTTAATGGCAATCCTTCAAGCACTGAAACAAGCCGGTGCAATTGAAGGCCAATTGATCATTATCTAAGGAATAAAGCATGATTAAGAATAACAATGACATCGGCTTTATTCACGACATCGGTAGTTTAGACCGTCTTCGTCAACAAGCCGTAAACGGTGAAGAAGGCAGCGAGAAAGAAGCATTAACCGCGGCGGCGAAACAGTTTGAATCGATTTTCACCTCGATGTTGTTTAAGTCAATGCGCGATGCTAACTCGAGCTTTAAGTCGGATATGCTGAACAGCCAGAACGAGCAGTTTTATCGTCAGATGCAAGATGACCAAATGGCGAGTGAGTTGAGTGCTTCAGGTTCATTAGGCCTTGCGGACATGATTGTAGCTCAGTTAAGCGCGGGTCAAGCAAGCGACGCGACAGAAGATAAGGTTCGCAGTGAAGGTTTTGATACCTCGCTGGAAAGACCGCAATACTCAGGTCGTTCAGAAGAGAAAGTCTCTGAAGTTCAATCTGCTAAGTCAGCAACAGCCATGTCAGCAGCAAAACAACCCGCTTCATTTGATTCGCCAGAATCGTTTGTTACGTCGATGAAGCCTTACGCTGAAAAAGCGGCGAGCGCACTCGGTGTTGACTCGTCACTGCTACTGGCGCAAGCGGCACTTGAAACAGGTTGGGGTTCTAAGATGATTAAGAACTCTTTGGGCAACAGTAATAACCTATTCAACATCAAAGCAGATAGAAGCTGGAAGGGCGATAAGGTCGCGACTCAAACTCTTGAGTTCCATGGCAAAACCGCCGTTAAAGAGTCTGCTTCTTTCCGTTCTTACTCTAATTTCGAAGATAGCTTTAATGATTACGTGAAGTTCTTGAACGAAAATCCAAGATACGAAACAGCGCTACAGCATCAAGGCAATTCAGAGAATTTCATCAAAGGCATTCATCAGGCTGGTTACGCAACTGACCCTAACTATGCAGACAAGGTTTTACGAGTTAAAGCCAAGATTGATGAGATGAACTAGCGTCATCAATCAACATAGAGAGCTTGCTACTGGCAGGCTCTTTTCTTCTCCGCCCCTTCAGTTCTTACGCGTAATCCATAGTTATCTCCTTACACTTCAATAAATTATCGTATTTTAACTCTCCATTGTTTGTATTGGCATATATATTGCTTTTATCTTAGTAATATACGGTTGTAGTTAATCAGTTCATTCTGGTTTTGTTAAGTTTTTTGGGGGCATTATGGCGTCGGATCTTCTGAATGTAGGGGCACAAAGTGTTCTTACGGCTCAGAGACAGCTCAACACCACAGGTCATAACATTTCTAACGCCAACACAGAGGGCTATAGCCGCCAGTCTGTGATTCAAGGTGTGAATGACCCGCGCCAGTACGGTGGGCAATCCTACGGTATGGGGGTACATGTGGAAAATGTTCGCCGCTCTTGGGATCAGTTTGCCGTCAAAGAACTTAACTTATCGACAACCAATGCCGCCAACAAAGGCGATACCGAAGCCAACCTCGATATGCTGTCGAGCATGTTGTCGTCGGTCGCTTCAAAGAAGATTCCAGAAAACCTCAACGAATGGTTTGATTCCGTTAAGACTCTCGCCGATACCCCAAATGATGTGGGTGCGCGTAAGGTCGTGTTAGAGAAAGCAGGGCTTGTAACTAAAACCTTGAATGAATTTCATGAAACAGTTCGTCAACAGTCTGATTCTACGAATAAAAAATTAGATATGGGTATCGAGCGAGTTAACCAACTTGCGTACGAGATCCGTGATGTTCAGCGTTTAATGATGCGAACTCCTGGGCCTCATAATGACCTACGAGATCAGCATGAAAAGTTGATTAATGAGCTTTCTGGTTACACCAAAGTTACGGTGACACCACGCTCAAATGCCGAAGGGTTTAATGTCCATATTGGTAATGGCCATACCTTGGTCTCTGGTAGTGAAGCGAGTCAGCTGAAGATGGTTGATGGCTTACCCGATGCACATCAGCGCCGCCTAGCGATTGTTGAAGGTAAGTCTTTAAAACCGATCACCAGCAGTGATATCGACGGAAAAATCGGCGCCATGCTAGACATGCGTGACGAACATATCCCAGCAATCATGGATGAGCTTGGTCGTTTGGCGACCGCGTTTTCATATGAGGTCAATAGTCTTCAAGAACAAGGTTTGGATCTTAACGGCAACGTAGGTAAGGGCTTGTTTACCGACGTGAACTCAGAGCTGGTGGCAAAATCTCGTGTCACGGCTAGCGGGCAATCGAAAGCCGATGTTGCGGTATACATTGATGATACTTCTGCCTTAAAAGGCGGTGAGTATGGACTGAAATACGATGGCAGTGATTATGTCGTGACTAAGCCGAACGGTGAGACCGTTAAGATGGCGACCGACTCTAGCGGTAGTGCTTTTTATCTTGATGGCATGCGAGTGGAAGTACGTAACCCTCCTGAACTAGGAGAGAAACTGTTACTGCGTCCAACGCGTAATTTTGCTGCGCAGATTCATATGGAAACCAAAGACCCGAAAGACATTGCTGCGCAAAGTTATGAGGCATCGACCACGTTTGCCAAGGGTACAGCGGGATTTAAAATCCTAGAAGCAGGTCAACTGCGTGAGTTTGAAGTGATTGTCTCACCAAAAGGTGAGCAGTTTGCTGTGACGGATCCGAAGGGTAACATTTTAATGCAGCCTCAACCGTATCCGCCACAAGGGCCAGTGACCATCAACGGTACAACGTTTGAGCTCACACCCGGTGCGGTGGCAAATGATAAGTTTACGGCAAACCTTGTCCCATCAGAAGGTGACAACGGTAACCTGCGTAAGCTACAAGATCTTCAAACAGGAAAGCTGTTGAATGATGGTGAGTCTACGATTTTAGACCTTTACCACAACTTGAATACTAATACGGGCTTGAAGTCTTCAACGGCAAATCGCCTGAGTGATATTGCGACATTAGAAAAACAGTCGGCTCAAGAACGTATTGCTTCTATCTCGGGAGTAAACCTCGATGAAGAAGCGGCAAACATGATGAAATTTCAGCAAGCGTATATGGCTTCTTCACGTATCATGCAAGCAGCCAATGATACGTTTAACACTATTTTGGCTCTGAGATAGGAAGGTATAAATGTTGAATCGTATCTCTAGCTTCCATAATTATCAGTCAGTACAAAACGACTTGCGCCGTCAAGAGAACAAGGTGCATCACAACCAAGCACAACTTGCTTCGGGTAAGAAGTTACAGTCGCCAAGTGATGACCCATTAGCGACGCACTATTTACAGAACATTGGTCAGCAGTCAGAACAGCTTAAACAGTATGTCGATGCGATTACTCTAGTCAGAAACCGTCTTGAGCATCATGAAGTATTGGTTTCTAACACTGAAGGCTTTGCTGATGAAGCAAAACGAACCGTGATGGAAATGATCAACGGTGCGCTTTCTCCGGAAGACCGTTTAGCTAAGAAGCGTGAAATTCAAGAACTGGCGAATAACTTCCTGCATTTAGCCAACTCTCAAGATGAGTCGGGTAACTACACGTTTGCAGGCACTAAGCCGAAAAATCAGCCTTTCTTTCGAGATAACGAAGGAAATGTGACATATCAAGGTGATGACTACCAACGCAAGATGCGTGTGGCAAGCAGCTTTGAAATGGCAATGAATGATCCGGGCAGCAAGATGTTTATGGAAATAGACAACCCGTTCGGTGACTACGAACCTCAGTACGAGCTTGAACCTGCGTCTGAGTTATTGCTCGGGCGTGCGACCAACAGCGATGAAGATGGGTCTACTTATAAAGTGACGTTTGTCGACATGCAGACGGGCAATTTCGCTTATCAGCTTGAAAAAGACGGCGCAGTGGTTGCGGCAGAAGATTTTGATCCTTCGACAGGCATTGTTTATGAAGGGCTGAATATTCAAATCAAAGGCCAAATCACTAAAGGTGATTCGATCACCTTAGAACCACGAGAGACTTTCTCTATCTTTGATACGTTCAAAGAGGCTGCTGAGCAGGCTGAAAACCCGGTATCGGATGCATCAGCAACAGCGAAACTGCACCAAGTAACTGAAGAGTTCCACGCTGCGTTTATCCATTTGACCAAGGCAAGAACCGATGTTGGTGCACGTTTGAGTACTTTGGATATTCAAGAGCAACAACATGAAGATTTCAAGTTGTCTTTAGCAAAAGCAAAAAGCAACTTTGAAGACTTGGATTACTCGAAAGCGATCATTGAGTTCAATGAAAACTCTCGAGCACTACAAGCTTCTCAACAAGCGTTTGGCAAAACCAAAGACCTGACCTTGTTTAACTATATTTAATGATCAATCGGTATTTAATGGTGGCTTGTCGATCACCATGGCGTTGATTCCTTGCCGTATGTGCTATGCCATACGTGCGAATGACGCCACAGTTTGCCGCTTTTTTGTACGAAGCATGATGTTTCTAGAATAGCGGCAAAAAACGGCAATAAGGAAGGTGAATGTTTTTCATCTTCTAATAGTAGAAAATCATAATTGCGCAGTGTTGTTTGTAAGCTTCTGATTTTTAGATAATTAAAAAATTATTTATATGATATTAAACTTGGCATACAACTTGTATCTGTGTTGGTTATAAATGATTAATACAGATCTTAAACCTTGTATAGGGTTTATCGAGTAATACACGGTCAGTGCTTATCCATATGAGAGTAAAGCTGGCCGCTTCGCAGAAACTTTGCGAACTCATAAGGAGAGCAAAATGGCTATCAATGTAAGCACTAACGTATCTGCTATGACAGCACAGCGTTACCTGAATAAAGCATCTAATGACTTAGCGACTTCTATGGAGCGTTTGTCATCTGGTCACAAGATCAACAGCGCGAAAGATGATGCGGCAGGTCTGCAAATCTCGAACCGTCTAACCGCTCAGTCTCGTGGTCTTGATGTGGCAATGCGTAATGCCAACGACGGTATTTCGATTGCTCAAACAGCAGAAGGCGCGATGAACGAATCGACTAACGTACTACAACGTATGCGTGATCTAGCGATTCAATCATCAAACGGCACTAACTCGCCGGCAGAGCGTACTGCACTGAACGAAGAGTCAATGGCACTTCAAGATGAGCTTAACCGTATTGCGGAAACCACATCGTTTGGTGGTCGTCGTCTACTGAACGGTTCATTCGGTGAAGCTTCATTCCAGATCGGTTCTAACTCTGGTGAAGCAATGATCATGGCTCTGACAAGTATCCGTGCAGATGACTACCGTATGGGTGGTACTACGTTCGATTCAGAAAACGCGAAAGATAAGAACTGGGAAGTGCCGCCAACAGCGAGCGATCTTAAGTTCGAATTCAAAACCAAAGCGGGTGAAGACATCGTTTTAGATATCAATACCAAAGCGGGCGATGATATCGAAGAGCTTGCGACTTACATTAATGGTCAGTCTGATCTTGTGAACGCATCGGTTACTGATGATGGTCGCATTCAACTGTTCGTTGCTGAACCTGACCTTGACGGCCCAATGTCTATCTCTGGTGGTCTAGCGTCTGAGCTAGGTATTAAGAGTGAAGGCAGCGCAACCTCGGTTCAAGATGTTAGCTTAACCAGCGTTGCGGGTTCACAGAACGCGATCAGCGTGATTGATTCTGCAATGAAGTACGTGGATTCACAGCGTGCTGATTTGGGTGCAAAACAGAACCGTCTAAGCCACAGTATTAATAACTTGGCAAACGTACAAGAGAACGTAGACGCTTCAAACAGCCGAATCAAAGATACGGACTTTGCGAAAGAGACGACGCAAATGACCAAATCACAAATTCTGCAACAAGCAGGTACTTCAATACTTGCTCAAGCAAAACAGTTGCCTAACTCTGCAATGTCATTATTGCAATAGTTATTGGTTGAACTTGCTGCTCGTGTTCAGACGTGAGCCATGCAGCAAGGGAAACTGGCAAGCATACTTACTATTGAATGTTTAGCTCTCTCATCTCTCACCTGCTATCCATTTTTGCAGTAAGAATGCAACGGCAAGTCGGAAATGTGTTCATTTCTCGATGATCTCCACACAGGCTCTGACGCGCCAACTAGCCCCGGTTCTCTCAAAGGAAAAGGGGCTTTTTCCTTTCTGTATTTCTTGTTTTTGCTATTTATTTTCCTGTGAACTTTCTCGCACTACCTTTTCCAAATCTCTATTTGATGGTTCTTCTTCACGACAAATAATGTCATCTATTACACAAGATTTGCGTAAGTCAGAGATCTTTGGCGATTGATCATTTCTCGACCTTGAGCCATTTAGACGGCGGTTCGTACGCTTTCTGAACAGATTAAGATCTTTTTCCAATTGAAATCTATCGCTGTATTAGAAAATGATGAAAATTAAGTTGTTGATAAATATTAGATTAATATTTTTTTTGTGGTTTTTTGAAAGTTTTTCTAAAGCTTCTGATTTTCGCGCCGTTATTAAAAGTAACTTTGAGAGAACTACTTGGTTTTCCGAGACGTCGGAAACCGCTATACCGGAAAATCAATTGGAGAAATCACCATGGCAGTGAATGTAAATACAAACGTTTCAGCGATGACAGCGCAACGTTACCTAAACAACGCAAACAGCGCACAACAAACATCAATGGAGCGTCTAGCTTCTGGCTCAAAAATCAACAGCGCAAAAGATGACGCTGCGGGTCTACAAATCTCGAACCGTTTGAACGTTCAAAGTCGTGGTCTTGATGTTGCTGTACGTAACGCGAACGACGGTATCTCAATTGCACAAACAGCTGAAGGTGCAATGAATGAGACGACTAACATCCTGCAACGTATGCGTGATTTGTCTCTACAATCTTCAAACGGCTCAAACTCAAAATCTGAGCGTGTAGCGATTCAAGAAGAAGTAACAGCGCTGAACGACGAACTGAACCGTATCGCGGAAACGACGTCTTTTGGTGGCAACAAGTTGCTTAACGGTACTCACGGTACTAAATCATTCCAAATCGGTGCAGACAACGGTGAAGCGGTAATGCTTCAACTGAAAGACATGCGCTCTGATAACGCTCAGATGGGTGGTAAGAGCTACCAAACTGAGAACGCGAAAGATAAAGATTGGAACGTTCAAGCAGGCTCTAACGACCTAAAAATGTCGTTCACTGATAACTTCGGTCAAGCACAAGAAATCGACATCAGCGCAAAAGCGGGTGACGACATCGAAGAGCTAGCAACGTACATCAACGGTCAACAAGACTCTGTTAAAGCGTCTGTAACTGAAGACGGTAAGCTACAAATGTTTACTGGTAACAACAAGGTTGAAGGCGAAGTGGCATTCTCTGGCAGCCTGGCTGGCGAACTAGGCATGCAACCTGGCAAAGACGTAACGGTTGATACTATCGACGTAACATCAGTTGGCGGCGCACAAGAGTCTGTAGCTATTATCGATGCGGCACTTAAGTATGTAGATAGCCACCGTGCTGAGCTAGGTGCTTTCCAAAACCGTTTCGACCACGCTATCAGCAACTTAGACAACATTAACGAGAACGTTAACGCATCTAAGAGCCGTATTAAAGATACCGATTTCGCGAAAGAAACGACTCAGATGACTAAGTCTCAGATCCTTTCTCAAGCTTCAAGCTCGATTCTTGCTCAAGCGAAGCAAGCTCCGAACTCGGCACTTAGCCTACTAGGTTAATCGATTAAAAAGCCACGTTGACTATAAGCGTCAACGTTAGGCTTCCACAAATTAGCTCGTGGTGAGAGATGAGCGCTAAACAGACCCAGCTTCGGCTGGGTTTTTTATTGCCTGCAATTTGGAGAAGGGGGGAGTTTTGGTGTTGGTCGTTGATTGGAAAGCGAGATTCCCTATCACGCTCGCTCCTCACTGTAGGGAGTGACGGGAATTGGGAAATGATGGTTTCCTCGCTTACTACATCGAAGCAGTCTTTCGTCACCCCAGAATCGAGTAGAACGAGATATCAGGGATCTCTTCTGACTTTATATTCAACACTACGCTCATTAACTTAAATAATGGGGCAACTTTAGCGAATGTCGCCCTATTAATTGAAGCCCGATCACACTTTCCTTTGTTGTTGAAAAGAATATGAAAAAAAGCGCATTTTTTATTAAAGCTTCTAATTAAGGCGCCGTTAAAGGGATTGAGAGAAATGATATGTACCAATGTAAGGTGAGAGAGACACTGGTGCATAAACAAAATTGACATGTATTAGTGTGAGGTGAGAGTCACATAAGTACATTAAAAAATGCCTAAAGGAGATCAACTATGGCGATTAATGTAAGCACAAATGTGTCTGCAATGACGGCTCAGCGCTACCTAAATAGCGCGGCTGAAGGTACTCAAAAATCAATGGAGCGTTTGTCTTCTGGCTATAAAATCAATAGCGCAAAAGATGATGCTGCAGGCCTACAAATCTCTAACCGCTTAACGTCGCAAAGTCGTGGCCTAGATATGGCTGTGAAAAACGCGAATGACGGTATCTCTATTGCACAGACAGCTGAAGGTGCAATGAATGAGTCAACCAACATTCTGCAACGTATGCGTGACCTTTCTCTTCAATCTTCAAACGGTTCGAACAGCAAATCTGAACGTGTTGCGATCCAAGAAGAAGTCTCTGCTCTAAACACAGAACTTAACCGTATCGCTGAAACGACCTCTTTTGGTGGTAACAAGCTTCTGAACGGTACTTACGGCAGCCAATCTTTCCAAATCGGTGCTGACTCAGGTGAAGCAGTAATGCTATCTATGAGCAACATGCGTACTGACACTCAAGACATGGGTGGTAAGAGCTACGGCGTTACAGAAGGCAAAGATGCTTCTTGGCGTGTAGGTGCGGGTGCTGATTTAACAATCAAATACAACGATAAGTTTGGTGAAGCGCAAGAGCTATCTATCTCTGCTAAAGAAGGCAACGATATCGAAGAGCTAGCAACTTACATCAATGGTCAAAGCCAAGACGTTAAAGCGTCTGTGGGTGAAGGCGGTAAACTGCAACTTTTCGCTTCAAGCCAAAAAGTTGAAGGTGATGTTGAGTTTGGCGGCAGCCTTGCGGGCGAACTAGGTATCGGTGCTGGTAAAGACGTTACCGTTAACGATATCGACGTAACTTCTGTTGCAGGTGCAAACGAAGCAGTATCTATCATTGATGGTGCTCTAAAATCTGTTGATAGCCAACGTGCTTCTCTAGGTGCTTTCCAAAACCGTTTTGACCATGCAATCAGCAACTTAGACAACATCAACGAAAACGTTAATGCGTCTAAGAGCCGTATCAAAGATACCGATTACGCGAAAGAAACAACAGCTATGACGAAGTCTCAAATCCTACAACAGGCGAGTACTTCTATCCTAGCTCAAGCAAAACAGTCACCATCAGCAGCTCTAAGCTTATTGGGCTAAACTTACCTCGGTAAGTAGCGGTAAACTCTACTCTGGGTAGAGTTTTACTGTTTGGCTCATAAAGGAGGGAGGGAGAGTGTTATGGAAATATCATCCAACGCATCGAACATCCAGCCTTATGGCTCACCTAATGGCATTAAAATTGCAAGCGATGAAGGTAGTAGTGCGTCGAGTCTTTCGCGACTAAAAGAAGCAACATCTTATGACAAGGTAGAGAAATCGAAAGAGGAAGCTACCGAAGCGGCGATTCAATTAGCTCAACATAGACAAGAGTTAAATGATGAAGAGCGAGTCAAAATGGTGGAGAAGGTAAACGAGTTTATCTCCTCTCTCAATAAAGGTGTGGCTTTTAAGGTCGATGAAGAATCTGGGAGAGATGTGGTTACCATTTATGAGACCACAACCGGTGATATTATTCGCCAGATCCCTGATGAAGAAATGCTTGAAATTCTAAGACGCCTAGCAGCCCAAAACTCGAATAGTCGAATATTTGAGGTGAAGGTTTAAGTCGTATTATTGAGGTGATTTAATGAGTTTTGGCCCAATGGGGATTTCGTCTGGCATGGATATCAATTCCATGGTCAGCAAAATTGTTGATTCGGAGCGTGTACCTAAACAGCAACGAATCGACAATGAACGAACGCGAATCGATACCAGCATTAGTGCCTATGGAAGACTCAGAGAATCCCTTGATTCGATGAAAAACCTGATGACAAACTTTCGTCAGGAAAAAGCTTTTGCTGTGCGAACAGTGGAAAGTACCGATGAAGCGCTTGTCTCTGCAACCGCGACTACCGAAGCGATCGCTGGCAAATATGCCATCGATGTGTTGCAGCTTGCCCAAAGCCATAAAGTGGCTTCTGATGTACTGTCAGAGGACATGAAATTTGGCCCAGGTAAGCTGCAGGTTTCGCTTGGTGATGACAGCTTTGACGTGCAAGTTGGCGACAGATCGAGACTTATCGAAGTTGTTCGTGGTATCAACGGTGCAGATAGCAACCCAGGCGTTCGTGCATCTATTATCAACGATGTCGAAGGTCCAAGACTTATTATTGCCTCGAACCAGTCTGGTTCAGATCAGCAGATCAGCATTAATGTTGAGTCAGATGCTGCCAATCCCTTAAAAAAACTCGAATACAAAACGCTTGAAGAACGTGTTAAAGCGCTAGAGAAAGCGCGCGTTGCTGCTCAAGATATTCTAGCTCTAACCCCTGCAGGAAAAGCCGTTGAACTCATCGATGAAGTGATCGCTAGCGATGACCCAAATGCGAATGAAACACTCGATAAAGATGGCAATATCATCCCAGCAGCCCAAACCGATTCTACTTCAGATGTTGACGGAGACTCTAAAAGTCTCAGCTACGGTGAGCAAGCAGCCGCCGACGGCCAAGCCGCCCTAGACGCAGCTCAAGCGGCAAAGTCTGTGATGCCTGAAGATAATATCCCTGGCTGGACTGAAACCGCGTCAGGTACGCTTTTAGATTCTTACTACACACCAGAACTTGAGCTTGATGAAAAAGCGATAGAGAAGGCACCCGATGTGCCGGGGTGGTCAAATGCTGCCTCAGGTACTCTGACCGATTCATACGTGACACCGAAAGAAGCCCAACAAAAGCTTGAGGCTGAGCAAGCGCGTATCGAAGAGAAGATTTCACAAGAAAAAGCGGAGTTGGCTGAGAAAGTTCAAAAAGGCGAACTCACCGCAGAGCAAGCCAAGAAAATTGAGCGTGCCAAATTAGAACCCGAAGAGCGCGAGCTCTTAGAGAAGGTCGATAAAGCGCAAGCAGATCTTGAACAAGCACAGCAATCTTTTGATACCTATAGTGGAATGACTGAAGTTCAGGCTGGCCAAGATTCTATGGTTGTCCTAGATGGTGTTGCTCAACTCTCTAGTAATAACAATGTGATTGAAGATGCCATTGAAGGTATTGATATTACGGTGAAAGGAAAAACGCCAAAAGATAAGCCGCCGGCAGAAATTGGTGTGGAGTACGACCGTAACAGTGTTCGCCAAGATATCGAATCCTTTGTGAGCTCTTATAACCAGTTCTATCAAGTGTCGAAAGACCTCGCGGGTGTTGATCCAACGACTGGTCAAAAAGGCCCGCTCTCTGGTGACAGTACAGTGCGTAACGCCGACTCCCGATTGAAAGGGGTGTTCTCATCAAGTATCGAAGGTGCGCCAGACAATCTAAAGTCTTTGACTGAATTCGGTATCACCACCACAAGACAAGGCTCGCTAGAAATCAACTACGATATGCTTGACCGTCAACTCAACAATAACTTTGATAAGTTGGGTGAGTTCTTTGGTGGCAACAACGGTTTCGCCAAAAAAGTGGAAGATGCGATTCAAGGTATCACAGGTATCACGGGTTCAATCCGTACTAGAGAAAAGAGCTTGGTCGAGCAAAACTACCGTTTGGTTGATGACCAAAGCGCGCTCGACCGCCGCATGGACAGCCTAGAGAGCCGTACCCACTCTAAGTTCACAGCCATGCAAGATGCGACCAGTAAGATGCAATCTCAGCTGGGCAGTATGATGAATGCGTTGGGCTAATAGATGAATAGCCAGCTACAAGAGCTTTGTGAACTCGATCAACTAATTATCTCTAAACTGGAATTTAGTGAAATTAATGCTGAAGAAATAACGCAGCTTGTCGATAACAGAGAACAGTTATTGCAAAACGTGGTTCAAATAATCGACTCACATCCCGACGTTAAGCAAAGTTCTGAATGGTTTGAAGCCATTACCAGAACCAGAAAATTAGTCGAATTGATGCAGTCTGAGACGAGTCGAGTAGGTAAGACCCTACATAAATACCGTCACGGCGCTAAATCAGTTCAACAATACAAAAAGTTTTTATAGAAGAGGTTTACTATGCGCGGTTCTTTACAGGCATATAAAAAGGTATCAGTGGATAGTCAGCTAACGGCTGCCTCACCGCATAAGATTGTACAAATGCTAATGGCCGGTGCTATCGAGCGTTTGATTCAAGGCAAAGCGGCAATGCAAGCAGGCAACATCCCAGTGAAAGGTGAGCGACTTGGTAAGGCTCTAGATATCATTATTAGCCTACGTAGTTGCCTATCTATGGACGATGGTGGCGATATTGCGAAAAACCTAGATCAACTTTATGAGTTCATGATCACGCAAATTTCTGCGGCAAATCACAAAAATGACCCACAGCCTATTGATGATGTTATCGATATTATTCGCGAAATTAAGAGCGCTTGGGACCAAATTCCGAACGAATATCACAACTTGACGTCCGCTGACGTAGGTATTTAAAGAAAAATTGCAGTTTTAACCAATCTCATATCCCTTAATTGGTTGGTTGCCTTATTTTTTTAATCAAATAAAATAGAAGCCATTAGATAGCCTAATGGCTTTTTTCGTTGCTGATTTCCTAAATTTGTCCACGTAGACCATAATCATTGATACATCTCACTGTTTTATAGACTACGTTGCTCACCGTTTTTCCGCATCGCACCAAAATAAAGGCAATAATTCCTACTTATGCAAGGTTTGGCAAAACTGCTTGTCGTCGACGATAACGCTCAAGATCGTCACAATTTAAGCACAATATTAGAGTTTGTAGGAGAGAGCTGCGAAGTAATCAGCTCTGAACAAGCACGTAAAGTTGACTGGTCACTACAGTGGGCCGGCTGCATTATTGGTACCATTAAAGGTAAAGGCTTCAACGCATTACTGAATGAGAAGCTTGTTCACGCCAATCACATCCCTTTACTGGTGATTGGCAAAAACAATCACCCGGTTGACGAGTTGACTAACTATGTTGGTGAGCTTGAACTTCCTCTTAACTACCCGCAATTAAGTGATGCATTAAGACACTGTAAAGACTTCTTAGGCCGCAAAGGTGTTCAAGTTGTGTCTTCGGCACGCAAGAACACCCTGTTTCGCAGCCTAGTAGGACAAAGTGCTGGCATTCAAGAAGTACGTCACTTAATTGAACAAGTCTCTTCTACGGAAGCGAACGTGCTGATTCTTGGTGAATCTGGTACAGGCAAAGAAGTCGTAGCGCGTAACATTCACTATCACTCTAAACGTCGTTCAGGGCCTTTTGTTCCTGTAAACTGTGGCGCGATTCCACCTGATTTGCTTGAAAGTGAACTGTTTGGTCATGAGAAGGGCGCATTTACTGGGGCGATTACCGCACGTAAAGGCCGTTTTGAATTGGCTGAAGGTGGCACACTGTTTCTTGATGAAATTGGCGATATGCCGATGGCGATGCAAGTTAAGCTGCTACGAGTACTGCAAGAGCGATGCTTTGAGCGTGTAGGTGGCAATAGCACCATACAAGCTGATGTTAGAGTGATTGCGGCAACCCACCGCAACCTTGAAGATATGATCGACGATGATTCGTTCCGTGAAGATCTTTACTACCGCTTAAATGTATTCCCGATTGAAATGCCGGCGCTTCAAGATCGTAAAGAAGATATTCCACTGTTGCTTCAAGAGCTGATGACTCGAATGGAAGCGGAAGGCAGCATGCCTATCTGTTTCACGGCTCGTGCTATCAACTCTTTGATGGAGCATTACTGGCCAGGTAACGTTCGTGAACTAGCGAACCTGGTTGAACGAATGGTTATCTTGTATCCAAACAGCTTGGTTGATGTGAATCACCTGCCAACTAAATATCGATACAGCGATATCCCTGAGTTCCAGCCAGAGTTTAATAGCTTTGGATCTGAAGAGGAGCAAGAGCGTGATGCACTTGCTGACTTATTCTCAGAAGATTTCAGTTTTGATCAGCAAGATGATATTGCCGACAATGCTAATGCGCCTCAAGAGTTACCGCCAGAAGGGGTTAACTTGAAAGAGCTACTCGCGGATATGGAAGTGAATATGATCAATCAAGCGTTGGAAGCGCAGGGCGGCATTGTTGCTCGTGCTGCTGACATGCTTGGAATGCGTAGAACCACTCTGGTTGAAAAAATGCGTAAATATAACTTGCAGCGATAGTGTCCAGTTTTCGATGAAAACGAAAAACTAGCACACACTTTTTAGCTATTTGGTAACTCTAGCTAAGTGAACAGATAAACCATAGTCGAGTTGTTGCTTGCTTAACTATGTGATAAATATAGCAAATAGCCTGACTCGTGTTGTACGTCTCAGGCTGTTTTAGTATTTGAGGCAAATTTTTGACATGCGCGTATCTAACGAACCAGAAAATCAATCACACCTAGATTCTGTTGAACAGCAGGTTGAGCGCTATAAGCAAGTACTCGACGTGATGCCAGCTGGGGTTATCTTGTTAGATACACACGGCGAAGTGAGAGAAGCGAACCCTGAAGCGCATCGTATTCTTGGTGTTGAGTTGGTTGGCGAGAAGTGGTTTTCAGTGATTCAAAGTGCCTTTGACCCAAAAGACGATGACGGTCATGAGATCTCATTGAAGAACGGGCGAAAAGTGCGTTTGGCGATTTCAGCCTCTACCACGGGTCAGCTGATTTTGATTACCGATCTGACCGAGACCCGACTATTGCAGTCTCGCGTGAGTGATCTTCAGCGTTTGTCTTCATTAGGTAGAATGGTGGCCTCGCTTGCCCATCAAGTGCGAACGCCGCTTTCAAGTGCGATGCTGTATGCATCAAACCTTGCCGCGCCAAATCTGCCGCCGGCAACAAAAACGCGTTTTCAATCTAAGCTTATGGATAGATTGCATGACTTAGAGAAGCAAGTGAACGACATGCTGTTGTTTGCCAAAGGTGGTGACAACAAAGTCGTTAAGCCATTTACTGTGGCTGAATTGATCACTGAATTTCACCCTATGGTGGAAGCGGCATTGAAAACTAACCAGATTGATTATTGCCAAGAAGTTGAGGGCGAACAGACTCAAATGTTCGGCAACGCCAATGCTATCGCCTCAGCGTTAAGCAACCTAGTGTTGAACGCGGTTCAAATTGCGGGTAAGGAATCGCAGATCGATGTGTTTTTTAGGCCCGTAAATGGCGAGCTTAAGATATCAGTGCAAGACAGTGGCCCCGGCGTACCGAAAGAGCTTCAAGGTAAAATAATGGAACCCTTCTTTACCACTCGTTCACAAGGTACAGGTCTAGGCTTAGCGGTTGTACAAATGGTATGTCGAGCACATGAAGGCCGACTGGAATTGATATCAGAAGAAGGCGACGGCGCATGCTTTACCATGTGTCTACCGCTTGAAAGAAGTGCTTCTTCTGAAGACTAATAAGTTTTAACTGAATTTACACTGGAGAATCCTATGGCTCAAAGCAAAGTGTTAATCGTCGAAGATGATGAAGGTCTACGCGAAGCCCTTGTCGACACACTCGCGCTTGCTGGCTATGAATGGCTGGAAGCGGATTGTGCGGAAGATGCTCTGGTCAAATTAAAATCGAACTCCGTTGATATTGTCGTATCTGACGTGCAGATGGCGGGCATGGGTGGCTTGGCACTATTGAGAAACATTAAGCAGCATTGGCCAAATTTGCCGGTATTGCTAATGACAGCGTACGCCAACATCGAAGATGCCGTTGCTGCAATGAAAGAGGGCGCTATCGACTATATGGCAAAGCCATTTGCGCCAGAAGTGCTGCTCAACATGGTCAGCCGTTATGCGCCTGTAAAGTCGGATGACAACGGCGACGCTATCGTTGCTGATGAAAAAAGTATCAAGCTAATGATGCTGGCTGATAAAGTTGCGAAAACCGATGCCAACGTCATGGTGTTGGGCCCGAGTGGTTCTGGTAAAGAGGTGATGTCTCGCTACATTCACAATGCTTCTAGCCGTAAAGACGGTCCATTTGTTGCGATTAACTGTGCCGCTATTCCAGATAACATGTTGGAAGCGACCCTGTTTGGTTATGAAAAAGGCGCATTTACTGGCGCTATTCAAGCTTGCCCGGGGAAATTCGAGCAAGCGCAGGGCGGTACAATTCTGTTGGATGAGATCAGTGAAATGGATCTTAGCCTACAAGCCAAACTACTGCGTGTTTTGCAAGAGCGCGAAGTTGAGCGATTAGGTAGTCGTAAGAGCATCAAATTGGATGTTCGTGTATTAGCGACCAGTAACCGAGACCTTAAACAGTATGTTTCTGAAGGGAATTTCCGTGAGGATTTATACTACCGCCTGAATGTATTCCCAATTTCTTGGCCTCCATTGTGCGAGCGTAAAGGCGATATTGAGCCTTTAGCCAAGCACTTAGTTGAGCGCCACTGCACCAAACTTGGTATGCCTGTACCCGTTATGTCAGCACAAGCGATCAGCAAACTCGTCAATTATCCGTGGCCGGGCAATGTTCGCGAATTAGACAATGTGGTACAGCGTGCGCTAATATTGAGCGAACAAGAGAACATCTCTGGTGAGCATATCCTTCTTGAAGGTGTCGATTGGCAAGACGCAAGCAGCCTACAACAAATCGTCGAAGGCAGTGACGTAGCTGCGCCAGAAATTAAGCCTATTACCGAAGCAAACCCAATCAATAAAATCGCGGCTAGCAGCGAAGGGTTAGGTAATGAGCTTAGAGATCAAGAGTATGCGATCATTCTTGAAACCCTGATTGCATGTAATGGCCGACGCAAAGATATGGCTGAAAAACTGGGTATTAGCCCTCGTACACTGCGTTACAAGTTGGCTAAAATGCGCGATGCTGGAATAGATATCCCAAACTGAGGATAGATTAGTAGTGTCAGCTTTCTGACTAGTGTAATACGATATCTAGTCAATTTAATGTGTGGCACGCTAATTGCTCTGTCAATAATATAGCTAAATAGATGGTCATAATTTTGACTCCTGAGGTAGTAGATGAGAATAGATGGTTTACAAGGCGAAATGCAGGCGATGATGGTCGAAGCTGCCAGCGCGCGTCCCGCAGCAACGGGGCAAGCGGTCGGTGCAGATTTTGGCAACATGCTGACTAATGCCATCAATAATGTGAACTCATTACAAAAGACCTCAGGTGATCTTCAAGCTCGTTTTGATAGTGGCGACCAAAGCGTATCCCTATCGGACGTGATGATTGCTCGTAATAAATCTAGTGTGGCTTTTGAGGCGACGATCCAAATTAGAAATAAATTGGTCGAATCGTACAAAGAGCTGATGAATATGCCGGTATAAGTTGGGTAGTTAAATAGTGGCAGATAATAGTCAAACAACAGATTTAACCGTAAGCGATAGCAATGACCACGCACTGATTGCAGGCTCTGAGCTAGACGGAGAAGGGCAAAATCCCGATCTAGGTGAACGCAGTTCATCGAAGTTCGATATGGCTGTCGGTGATCTCGATTTACTTCGTCAGGTCGTCTTAGTCCTTTCTATCTCTATCTGTGTAGCGCTGATTGTGATGCTGTTTTTCTGGGTAAAAGAGCCAGAAATGCGTCCATTAGGGGCTTACGAAACAGAAGAATTGATCCCCGTTCTTGATTACTTGGATCTGCAAAAGATCCAGTACACGCTTGAAGGCAATACCATCTCAGTACCGGCGAGTGAGTACAACTCATTAAAGCTTAATATGGTACGAGCGGGTTTGAATCAAGAGCGAAACGCGGGTGATGACATCCTCATGCAAGACATGGGTTTTGGTGTATCACAACGTTTAGAACAAGAACGCCTTAAATTAAGCCGCGAAAGACAACTTGCCAAAGCCATTGAGCAGATGAAACAGGTGCGTAAAGCTCAGGTTTTATTGGCCCTGCCGAAGCAGAGTGTTTTTGTACGTCATAATCAAGAAGCCTCTGCTTCTGTATTCCTAACTCTAAAAACAGGTACTAACCTCAAGCAGCAAGAAGTTGATTCTGTTGTGGATATGGTGGCAAGTGCCGTTCCGGGAATGAAAACCTCACGTATTACGGTGACCGATCAGCATGGCCGATTGTTGAGCTCAGGCTCTCAAGACCCTATGTCAGCGGCGCGTCGTAAAGAACACGAGTTAGAGCGCAATCAAGAACAAGCGCTGCGTGAAAAAATTGACTCCATCCTGATTCCTATTCTTGGGTTTGGTAACTACACCGCTCAGGTTGATATCCAGCTCGATTTCAGTGCTGTGGAGCAAACCAGAAAACGTTTTGATCCGAATACACCGGCGACTCGAAGTGAATACACTTTAGAAGATTACAACAATGGAAATACGGTGGCGGGTATTCCGGGTGCGTTGAGTAACCAGCCTCCAGCGGATGCCTCAATTCCACAAGATGTGGCTCAGATGAAAGACGGCGCGATGACAGGTCAAGGCTCTGTTCACAAAGAAGCGACTCGAAACTTTGAGCTAGACACCACCATCAGTCATGAACGTAAACAGAGCGGCACGGTTAATCGTCAGACGGTTTCTGTTGCGATCAAAGACCGCCAATCCTTGAACCCAGATACGGGTGAAGTGGTTCATACGCCAATCCCGGCGAGCGAAATCAATGCGATTCGCCAAGTACTGATTGGTACGGTGGGCTTTGATGAAACTCGTGGTGATTTGCTCAACGTATTAAGCATGCAGTTTGCACCTCAAGTAACAGATGTTGTTGCTGATGTGCCAATCTGGGAGCATCCAAACTTCAATGATTGGGTTCGTTGGTTTGCAAGTGCCTTGGTTATCATTGTGGTGGTGTTGGTACTTGTTCGCCCTGCAATGAAGAAACTGCTTAACCCAGCAGCAGACAACGATGAACAGATGTACGGACCTGATGGCATGCCAATTGGTGCCGACGGCGAAACCAGCTTAATTGGTGGTGATATTGAAGGTGGTGAGCTGTTTGAATTTGGTTCAAGTATCGACTTACCAAACCTTCATAAAGACGAGGACGTGCTGAAAGCAGTACGTGCACTTGTAGCGAATGAACCAGAGCTAGCAGCTCAAGTAGTTAAGAATTGGATGGTAGATGGCTAACGAAATAGTTCCACAACAAACTGAAGGCGGTGAAGTGCTTGATGTCTCTAGCGTGGATATCGGCTCTATTTCAGGCGATGAGCGCGCTGCGATCTTGTTGCTCAGTTTAAATGAAGAAGATGCTGCTGGTATTATTCGTCACCTAGAGCCAAAGCAGGTTCAGCGTGTGGGTAGTGCGATGGCGCGAGCTACAGACCTATCCCAAGAGAAAGTAGGCGCTGTGCACCGTGCTTTCTTAGATGATATTCAGAAGTACACCAACATTGGTATGGGCAGCGAAGACTTCATGCGTAATGCGTTAGTTGCTGCTCTGGGTGAAGACAAGGCGAATAACCTTGTTGACCAAATCCTTCTCGGCACAGGTTCGAAAGGTTTGGATTCGCTTAAGTGGATGGATCCTCGTCAGGTGGCGAGCATTATCATCAACGAGCACCCTCAAATTCAAACTATTGTGTTGTCGTACCTCGATGCCGATCAATCGGCTGAGATCCTGTCTCAGTTCCCAGAGCGAGTTCGTCTGGATCTGATGATGCGTATTGCCAACCTTGAAGAAGTTCAACCTTCGGCGCTTGCTGAACTGAATGAAATCATGGAGAAACAGTTCGCGGGTCAAGCGGGTGCTCAAGCTGCCAAAATTGGTGGCCTGAAAGCCGCGGCTGAGATCATGAACTACATGGATAACAACGTGGAAGGCGTCTTGATGGATCAAATCCGTGACCAAGACGAAGACATGGCAACACAGATTCAAGATCTGATGTTTGTCTTTGAAAACCTTATTGAAGTTGATGACCAAGGTGTTCAACGACTACTACGTGATGTTCCACAAGATATTCTACAGAAAGCACTTAAAGGTGCAGATGAAGGTCTACGTGAGAAGATCTTCAAGAACATGTCTAAACGTGCTGCCGATATGATGAGAGACGATATTGAGGCGATGCCGCCAGTCAAAGTCTCTGATGTTGAAGCGGCTCAGAAAGAGATTTTGGGTATCGCGAGGAAGATGGCAGACAGTGGCGAAATTATGCTGTCTGGTGGCGCCGACGAGTTCCTTTAATACAGAAATCTCAAAAGCCCCACACTGTTGGGGCTTTTCTTTATCCAATCTCGAACCACAGATTAACTCAGTTTAACTGCTTGAATTCACAATACAGTTAAGCCACTCATAGATAGGTACTGATATGTCAGGTGATAGAAAACGCGGCTTCCTTCGCCCTGAAGAAGATAACACGGTTGCCCAACCTCAGAAATGGGGGCTGCCTGACTACACCTCTGACGTGAGCAAACAAGCCAAAGAAACCGCTTTTAACTACGACCCTAGTTGGATGCCAACGGTTGAAGAAGCCATTGAAGATGAAGAGCTGGTTCTGACTGAAGAGCAAATCGAGCTGATTAAACAAGGCGCTTATCAGGAAGGGCTGCATCAAGGCCAAGAGGCGGGCTTTAAGCAAGGCTATGAAAAAGGCAAAGAAGAAGGTTTTGCTGCCGGTCACGAAGAAGGCAACGAAGCCGGCAAGCTTGAAGGCGTAACCGCGGGTCAAGAGTACATTCAACAGCAGGTGGCCGTCTTCATGGGGCTGGCAAACCAGTTCGCTCAACCATTAGAGTTGATGAACGCTCAGGTGGAGAAGCAATTGGTCGACATGGTGCTTACCATGGTCAAAGAAGTGGTTCATGTTGAAGTGCAAACCAACCCACAAATCATATTAGATACCGTTAAAGAATCGGTAGAGTCGTTGCCGATTTCTGGTCACGCAATCACATTGAAACTCAATCCGGAAGATGTGGCGATCATTCGCTCTGCGTATGGCGAGACTGAATTGGACTGCCGTAATTGGACGCTGGTCGCAGAGCCAGCACTCAACCGTGGTGATGTACAAATTGAAGCGGGTGAGTCGAGCGTTAACTACCGCATGGAAGATCGTGTAAAGAACGTTATTCAAAATTTCTGCGGCGCAAATCGTCACCAAGGTCATGAGTAATGCTTGAGTTAGCGAATCGTCTCAGTCAGTACAAAGTCGAGGGGCTAAAATCGCGACCAATTGCCTCTGGTAAATTAGTACGCGTTGTTGGCTTAACGCTTGAAGCGACCGGCTGTAAAGCGCCAATCGGCAGTTTGTGTTTAGTCGAAACCATGTCTGGTCAGATGGAAGCCGAAGTCGTCGGTTTCTCTGGCGATAACCTATTTTTGATGCCGAGTGAGCAAATCACCGGGATCTTACCTGGCGCTCGCGTCACGCCAATGACTACCGAAAGTGGTATCCCTGTTGGAATGGAACTGCTCGGTCGAGTGATCGACGGCGTAGGTAATCCACTCGACGGTTTAGGTCCAATCTATACAGAGCAATGCGCTTCATTTAATGCGGAGCCAATCAACCCGTTAGCTCGTAAACCGATTTCTGAACCACTCGATGTCGGCTTGAAAGCCATTAATGGTTTGCTAACCGTGGGTAAAGGGCAACGTATCGGTCTGTTTGCTGGCTCTGGTGTCGGTAAATCCGTAACTCTGGGCATGATGACTCGAGGCACAACTGCGCAAGTAGTGGTCGTAGGCCTAATCGGTGAGCGTGGACGAGAAGTTAAAGAATTTATTGAAGAGATTCTTGGTGAAGATGGCCGTAAGCGTTCGGTTGTTGTTGCCGCTCCTGCCGACTCATCACCATTGATGCGCTTAAAAGGCTGTCAAACCGCGTTGGCTGTCGCCGAGTACTTCCGCGACCAAGGCTTAGATGTTCTGCTACTCATGGATTCATTGACCCGTTTTGCTCAAGCTCAGCGTGAAATTGCTCTGTCTGTGGGTGAGCCGCCAGCAACCAAGGGCTATCCGCCATCAGTCTTCGCTAAGCTTCCTGCGCTGGTGGAACGAGCAGGTAACGGCAATGATGAACAAGGTTCTATCACGGCTTTCTTTACCGTGTTAACCGAAGGCGATGACTTACAAGATCCGATTGCGGATGCGTCGCGAGCAATTCTCGATGGTCACGTTGTGTTATCTCGTGAGATGGCCGATGCCGGTCACTACCCAGCGATTGACGTTGAGAAATCCGTCAGTCGTGTTATGCCGCAAATCACCACTGAAGAACATGTCTTGATGTCGAAAGCGGTAAGGCAAGTGCTGTCTATCTGCCGTAAAAACCAAGATTTGGTGTCGATTGGTGCTTACAAGCCAGGAACGGATCCAGCAATCGATAGTGCCTTCACGTTGAAACCAAAACTGGATGAGTACTTGCAGCAGAAGATGAAAGAGACCGTCCCATACGACATGTGCGTCAACATGTTGAAACATGTATTGGGTGGCTAACGGGTGAATAAGGTTAGTCATGGATAACGCATTAGAATTTTTGCTCGATCAAGCCAAAGATCAAGAGAACCAAGCGGTACTTGCGCTCAACAAAGCGAACTCTGAGCTGCAAGGCTACTATGAGCAGGTTGCGCAGATTGAAAAGTATCGACTGGATTACTGTCAGCAGCTCGTTGACCGCGGCAAGGCAGGCTTAACGGCGAGCCAATATGGTCACTTGAACCGCTTCTTAACTCAGTTGGATGAAACATTATCCAAACAGAGAGAAGCCGAGCACCACTTTAAAAATCAAGTCGACAACTGCCAAGGCTACTGGATGGAGTTACGCAAAAAACGTAAATCCTACGAGTGGTTGATGGAGAAAAAGCAGAAAGAGAAAGCAAAGCTGCAAGATCGAAGAGAACAAAAGCAAATGGATGAGTTTTCGACTCTGTTATACAGCCGAAAGAAGATGTGATCCTAAGCCACGAATGACGTCAGTGCTGTTCTCTATATTGTGAAAACCGAACTTATAGGCATGTTTCTTGCTCCGTTTTATATAAAATTGCGCGTTATGCCCACCAAAGGCATGAAAAGCATCCGACTTTCTTTTTGTTGCCTGATTCATGGCAGCAAAGCTAGTAGATAGAGCTTGTATATATGAATGTTAGTCTTTCCTCAAATTCAGCGACCAACAAAATGTCATCGTTGTTGGACACCGGTTCTGCCTCTTCCAAGGTAGAAGAAACCGGCGACTCTAAAGGTTTCTTTGAGTCCTTCAAAGAAGCGCTCGGCTTTGAAGAAAGTGACAGTAAAGTCGCAGCAAAAGACACAGAAAGCACTGCGAAACCTGATACTAAACAGACATCTACCGAAGGTGAAGCGTCAGCCGAAGCGAACAAAGGTGATTCCGCTGAATCAAAGGCTACTGACGAAGTGAGCGAAGCGCAAAGCAAGCAAGCAGCTTCAGAAGTAGAAGGCGAGAAAGCTGCTGATAAAACATCAGCAGAGGCTGCGTCTGGATCTGAGGCTCAGCTCAAAGCCAATTCGGGCACTGATAGCACTGTCGCTGATAAGACTGTTGCAGATAAGGCAGATGGTAAAGATGCGCAGGATACGACTAACGAGTCTAAAGAACATATTGCTCAATCCCAAACTCAGGGTCCATCAGCGGTAGATGGTGCTACGCAGGCATCGCAAGCCAATGCAGCGATGAGCGAAGGCAATAAATTGCTTGGTCAATTGGATGAGGCAAACAAAACCCTAAATCAAGCGCCAAACGGCAAAGGCTTGCCTCAGCAAGGTCAGGTAGAACAAGCCCAAGGTAATATCACCGGTGCTTCTGTTGCAGGAGTTTCCGTTACGGATAAGGCGACACAACAAGCTAAGGCTGCAAATCAGGAGAAGAGCCTTGAAGTCGATTCTGAAATCGCTGTACTTACCGGAGGTAAGGGTGTTTCTCAGCTAACTGATACTGAAATTCGACAGTTGATGGATAAAGGCGTCACTCCAGAACAAATTGAAGCCAGTATGAGCCGAGAGCTGAGCCAAAAGAATGCAGCTAGTGCGGTTGCTGCCGAGCAGAGCCAAGCATTGTCAGCCGTGGATATTGAACTGGCAAAGCAAGTAGATGCCCATACCAAAGCGCTAAACCAATTGAATGGACAAATCGAATCAGAGCAGTCTGTTGTCGATAGCTTGCTTGATAAGCAACAAAGTGGCGCTAAGTTGACGGTTGATGAGCAAGCCGCTTTGGCTAAAGCGACCTCTAACCTAGACTTGTTGAATCAACAGCTCGCTAACGTTCAACAACAAGTAACAGCTTTGCTAAGTCAAGCTCCGGCTGCGAACAGTGCGTCTGGTGAACCCACTGCTATCGATTGGGATAATACGGATTCAAGCGAAACTAAAGCCTTAGCTGCGGCAGCATCAACAGCAGCTGTAGCGACGGCTACACAACAAGTGTCAGCGCAGGCCGCTTCTCAATCAGCAAACAATGCTCTTACGGACAAGGCGGCAATGCTGCACGCCAATAATGCACATGCAGCCCAACAGGCCGCAGCTCAGCAAGCTAATGTGGCTTCACCTCAGCAGCAAGCAACGTTGGATCCAGCTTTAACCGCGCAAGGAATGGCGATGAATGCAACGCCAGCTGCCACAAAAGCAGGCTCGACTGATACGCTTCTTAAAGCGGGCGCCGGTGCAGCAGCACTGTCTGGTTTGGGTAAAGCGGGTGCTAAAGAAGATTCTAAAGATTCGACCTTTGCTCAGCAGATCGCTTCTGCGGCTGGTGCACAAGGTACGGCAACGGTGGGTTCAGCACCTACGCGAGCTGAAATTCAAGCTGCTCAACAAGCGCCCTTACAGCTCACCAAAGAGCTAGCCAATGAGCAAGTGGCTGAAAAAGTACAAATGATGATGTCTAAGAACCTTAAGAACTTGGACATTCGTCTCGACCCACCAGAATTGGGCCAAATGAAAATCCGCATGACCATGAATAATGACGTGGCAAACGTGCACTTTACGGTGAGTAATCAGCAAGCGAGAGATGTGATTGAACAAACCTTACCTCGCTTGAGAGAGATGCTTGCTCAGCAAGGTCTGCAGCTTGCCGATTCGTCTGTTCAACAACAGAACTCCGGTCAGGGACAAGATAGATACAACAATGGTGAGCAACAATCCGGCGCTAACCGCACAAATGATACGCAAGGTGATGAAAACCTTGATAGTGACAGCAATCTTGAATTGAATGTCGCATCAAAGCGTGATGGAATTAGTTATTATGCCTAATATCAGGCTAAGAACGCTTGGTTAATAGAAAAAACCAGTTAATAAAAAGAACCATCAGTTAATCGCAAGAACAGGAAGTTAGAGTAAGATATGGCCGAAGAACAAGATGCACCTAAAGGGAAGAGCAAGCTCCTTATAATTATTATTGCCGTAGTTGTGTTACTGCTTGGTATAGGTGGTGCGCTGTACTTTTTCTTAGGTTCTGACGATAGCGCCTCTGAATCTCAGTCTCAGCCAGCAACGGCTGTGGTCGCTGCAGAGCCGGTTATGTATGTTAATATTCCTCAGCCCTTCTTGTTTAATGTGACAGGTGACAAAAAAGATCGCCTAGTTCAGATAAAAGCACAGCTCATGGTACGTGGCAGTAAGAATGAAGACCTGGCTCGTTACCACTCTCCACTTGTAGAAAGTACGCTACTGGCCACGTTCGCTTCGGCAACGGTTGATCAATTGCGCTCACCAACAGGCCGCGTGGAACTGCGTAATAAGGCAACAGAAGATATTAAAGCAAGCCTGGCTCAAGCTGTTGGCCAGCCTGTGATTGAAAAAGTGTTATTCACTGACTTCGTAATTCAATAGGTAATTTGTGACCGATTTATTAAGCCAAGACGAAATTGATGCGCTGTTACATGGCGTTGATGATGTTGAAGAAGTTGAAGATGTCTTAGAAACCGAAAATGACAATGCGGTCAATTTCGACTTCTCATCTCAAGATCGAATCGTCCGTGGTCGAATGCCGACCCTTGAACTTATTAACGAGCGCTTCGCACGTCATATGCGTATCAGCTTGTTTAATATGTTACGTAAAACGGCTGAAGTGTCGATCAACGGCGTACAGATGATGAAGTTTGGTGAGTACCAAAACACATTGTATGTACCCACCAGTTTAAACATGGTTCGTTTCCGTCCATTGAAAGGTACGGCACTCATCACCATGGAAGCTCGTCTGGTTTTCATTCTCGTAGAGAACTTTTTTGGCGGTGATGGTCGTTTCCACGCCAAGATTGAAGGTCGTGAATTCACGCCTACTGAAAGACGAATCATTCAGTTACTGCTGAAAATTGTTTTTGAAGATTACAAAGAAGCTTGGTCGCCAGTGATGGGGGTTGAGTTTGAATACTTGGATTCCGAAGTGAACCCAAGTATGGCGAACATTGTGAGCCCAACCGAAGTGATTGTTGTGAGTTCGTTCCACATTGAAGTGGATGGCGGTGGTGGTGACTTCCACGTTGTCATGCCTTACTCCATGGTTGAGCCGATCCGTGAACTGCTTGATGCGGGTGTTCAATCAGACAAGATGGAAACCGATGTTCGTTGGAGTACCGCACTGCGTGATGAGATCATGGATGTGCCCGTCAATTTCCGCGTGAATTTGCTAGAGCAAGATATTTCCCTTCGTGATCTGATGGAGCTGCGCCCTGGTGATGTTATCCCAATGAACATGCCTGAGCACGCAACCATGTTTGTCGAAGAACTGCCGACTTATCGTGTGAAAATGGGCCGTTCTGGTGAGAAGCTTGCAGTACAGATTTCGGAAAAAATTCAAAGACCACATGTGGTTAAAACTGATCTCGCTTTTCTAGGTAAAGACTTATTGTCTGAGCTCGAAAACAGTGATGATGACGACGAATAGTAAAATAGATAAAAGTATAGGAATTGGTAATGGAACCTAGTGAAGATCAAAAGCTAGCAGACGAATGGGCTGCAGCACTTGGTGAAGATCCTTCAGCGCCGTCAATTGATGTTGATGATGTGCTTGCGGCACCACTTGATGAGCTAACCGATTCATCATCTCCGATTTCTGAAGATGAGCGTCGTAAGCTGGATACCATTATGGATATCCCCGTGACTATTTCGATGGAAGTTGGCCGCTCTCAGATCAGTATCCGTAATTTACTTCAGTTGAACCAAGGTTCGGTTGTTGAGCTAGATCGAATCGCTGGTGAGTCACTAGACGTGATGGTCAACGGAACTCTGATTGCTCACGGTGAAGTGGTTGTAGTAAACGACAAGTTTGGTATTCGTTTGACTGACGTTATTAGCCAGACAGAACGAATTAAGAAGCTGCGTTAATGAGCTTTTTGTCTCAAAGACTTGCGGGCTCTTTTCTCGGAATGACAGGTTTGTTACGAGGAATCTTGGGAGTAGGGCTATTAACGGCTCCTTCCATTGCCTTTGCAGCAACACCGCCTTCTCTCGATTTAGCGACCACCTTTGGGTCGCTAATTTTCGTTATAGCCTTCATTTTATTTATTGCTTGGCTACTCAAGCGAATGCAAGTACCTGCGATGTCGAATCAACAAGGTTTGGCGATTGTTAGGCAAATCCCTGTTGGTACTAAAGAGCGTATCGCTATTGTGCAAGCGGGTGATGAACAGTTCTTGGTAGGGATTACCACACAATCGATTCAGCTGATCTCTAAGCTCGATAAACCTCTTACTCAGGAGATGCTGGAAAAAAGTACATTTTCAAGTCAGCTTTCCCAGCTAATAAAAAAAGATGCAAACAAGTAACGGACTTTTGAACTCCTCTTACTTTCACCAAGCCGGAGCTTTCCGAGCGGTGAAAGTGTGGTTGGTTCAGCTTATTCTCCTATGCTCAATCGTATTCAGTGTGTCGGTATTTGCACAAGCTGAAGACGGCACCGTCATTCCTGCGAATACCGCTGGCTCGGAATCGGTCACTATCAGCACGATGGAACAAGACCAAGCCAAATCGACAACCATGACCACGGGCAGCTTGACTGGCAATGGTGGCGGCATACCTGCCTTTACCATGACAACCAATGCCAATGGCGGTGAAGACTACTCGATTAACCTGCAAATTCTCGCGTTAATGACCATGCTTGGCTTCTTGCCGGCGATGGTGATTTTGATGACATCGTTCACTCGTATTGTGGTTGTGATGTCTATCTTGCGTCAGGCGATGGGTCTACAACAAACACCGTCTAACCAAGTCATTATTGGTATCGCGATATTCTTGACCTTCTTCATCATGTCGCCAGTGATCAATCAAGTTAACGAACAAGCAGTTCAGCCTTATCTTAATGAACAGATATCGGCACGACAGGCATTTGATGTTGCCCAAAAACCGATTAAATCCTTCATGCTCAAGCAGACTCGAATCAAAGATCTTGAAACCTTTGTTGAGATTTCTGGCGCGGAAGTGACTAACCCTGAAGATGTTTCGATGGCGGTTCTGATTCCAGCATTTATCACATCGGAATTAAAAACGGCTTTCCAAATCGGATTTATGCTGTTCTTGCCTTTCCTAATCATCGACTTGGTGGTGGCATCGGTATTGATGGCTATGGGTATGATGATGTTGTCACCGATGATTGTATCGCTGCCGTTTAAGTTGATGCTGTTTGTTCTTGTTGATGGCTGGAACTTGATACTCTCCACACTCGCCGGCAGTTTTGCCTTGTAGCTGGGGGAATAATGAATCCTGAAATATTCGTAGAGTTGTTCCGAGATGCCCTTTGGATGGTATTAATCATGGTTTGCGCCATCATTATTCCTAGCCTGCTGATCGGTTTGGTTGTGGCTGTTTTCCAAGCTGCGACCTCAATCAACGAACAAACCCTGAGTTTCCTGCCGCGTTTGATCGTAACTTTGTTGGCGTTGATGCTATTCGCACACTGGATGACCCAGATGATGATGGAGTTCTTTTTTGAGCTCATCGAACGCTTGCCGCAAGTTCTGTATTAAACCGATATGGAATACCCAACGAGCCTTGTACTAGAGTGGTTAGCCAATTATTTTTGGCCATACACTCGCATCTCAGCGATGCTGATGGTGATGACGGTAACAGGGGCACGCTTCGTGTCGCCGCGTATTCGTCTGTATTTAGGCTTGGCGATCACTTTTGCGGTGATGCCTGCGATTCCGGCCGTTCCCAAAGAGATTGAACTTCTGTCCTTTCAAGGCTTCCTGACTGTCTTCGAGCAAATTGTGATTGGCGTGGCCATGGGTTTTGTTACCCAGTTCATGATTCAAACCTTTGTTATGCTGGGTCAGATCCTCGGTATGCAATCGAGCTTGGGTTTTGCATCAATGGTCGACCCGGCTAACGGGCAAAATACGCCGGTACTTGGTCAGCTGTTCATGCTGCTAGCGACCATGTTTTTTTTGGCGACCGATGGTCACTTGAAAATGCTGCAGCTGGTGGTGTTTAGTTTTAAGACCTTGCCGATTGGCAGTGGCTCTCTAACCTCTGTGGATTTTCGAGAGCTCGCGTTGTGGCTCGGCATCATGTTCAAAACGGCATTAGCGATGTCATTGTCGGGGATTATTGCGCTGCTAACGATTAACCTTTCTTTTGGTGTAATGACGCGTGCGGCGCCTCAATTAAACATCTTTTCTTTGGGTTTTGCATTTGCGCTACTCGTGGGTCTGTTACTTTGTTGGTACATCCTTGGCGGCTTATATAGTCACTATGAGCTATTTTGGATGCAGGGCGAACAACAGATATGTCGTCTAATCCGGTTAGATTGCTAGGAGACTGAAATGGCAGAGTCAGACGGTCAAGAACGCACAGAAGACGCCACGCCCAAACGCTTGCAACAGGCCAAAGAGAAAGGGCAGGTTGCAAGGTCAAAAGAGCTAGCGTCAGCGTCGGTACTTATTGTCGGTGCAATTGCATTAATGTGGTTTGGCGAATCGATGGCGAAGGCTTTGTTCGAGGCCATGCAACGTCTGTTCTCTTTGAGTCGCGACGAAATTTTTGACACTAACAAACTCCTAGAAATCGCTGGTGGTGCACTGGTGAACCTGCTGTTCCCGCTGTTTTTGATACTGATAACCTTGTTTGTTGCTGCCGTCATCGGCGCTGCGGGTGTCGGTGGGATTAACTTCTCAATGCAAGCAGCAATGCCTAAGGCGTCTAAGCTCAACCCACTCAGTGGCATCAAGCGTATGTTTGGCCTGCAAAGCTGGGTTGAACTGCTCAAGTCTATTCTTAAAGTAGCGCTCGTATCGGGGATGGCGATTTATCTGATTCAAGCCTCTCAGCATGATTTAATGCAGCTGAGTATGGATGTGTACCCACAGAACATCTTCCATGCCTTGGATATCTTGCTCAATTTCATCCTGTTGATCAGTTGCTCGCTGCTTATTGTGGTGGCGATTGATATCCCGTTCCAGATCTGGCAACACGCCGATCAATTGAAGATGACCAAACAAGAAGTCAAAGACGAATTCAAAGACACTGAAGGTAAGCCGGAAGTGAAAGGCCGAATTCGTATGCTTCAAAGGGAAGCGGCTCAGCGTCGCATGATGGCAGACGTTCCTCAAGCGGATGTGATTGTGACCAACCCGGAACACTTTTCAGTGGCGCTGCGCTATAAGCAGAATCAAGACAAAGCACCAATTGTGGTTGCTAAAGGTGTCGACCACATGGCGATGAAGATCCGAGAGATTGCGCGTGCAAACGACATCTATATAGTTCCAGCGCCGCCATTGGCGAGGGCGCTTTATCACACCACTGAGCTAGAACAACAAATTCCTGACGGTCTGTTTACGGCAGTTGCACAAGTGCTTGCATATGTTTTCCAGCTTAAACAGTACCGAAAACGAGGTGGTGAGCGACCAAAACTGCAAGATTCTAATATGCCGATCCCACCTGATTTACGTCATTAGATCAATTGCTTGAGCTCTGCGTGATGAACCCTGATAATAGCGAGCTAGCTAATCTTCCTTTTATAGAGGTGATGGCGATAATTTGACGTGAGATGTTGGTACAGTGTTTGCTGTAGTAGCCTGAACATTATAAGCCCATAGCAAACAGCCCTGACTAAGACCTAATCCACTTGTTCAGAGAGCTACAACATAGCGAAACTGTCTAGATTTATGAAATTCTCCCTGCCTTTTGCGGACAAGCTACCTAAAATCCCTAACCGTGCCATGCCTGCGATTGGTGCACCTATTATGGTACTTGCAACGCTTGCTATGGTGGTGTTGCCCATTCCAGCTTTCTTGTTGGATATGTTCTTCACCTTCAACATTGCACTGTCTATGGTTGTGCTACTGGTCTCGGTATATACCCGCAGGCCTTTAGACTTCGCTGCATTCCCAACCGTCCTGCTGATTGCGACTCTACTTCGATTGGCCTTGAACGTTGCTTCGACACGTGTGGTATTGCTTCATGGTCATGAAGGTGGCGACGCGGCCGGTAATGTGATTGAAGCCTTCGGTAACGTGGTTATCGGTGGTAACTATGCGGTAGGTCTAGTGGTGTTCTTGATTCTTATGATCATCAACTTCATGGTTGTAACCAAAGGTGCGGGTCGTATCTCGGAAGTAAGCGCGCGTTTCACGTTAGACGCCTTACCGGGTAAACAGATGGCAATCGATGCCGACTTGAACGCAGGTTTGATCGACCAAGACCAGGCGCGTCTGAGACGTTTTGAAGTAACCAAAGAAGCTGACTTCTACGGTTCGATGGACGGTGCTTCTAAGTTTGTTAAAGGCGATGCGATCGCTGGTATCTTAATCTTATTCATCAACATCATTGGTGGCTTGAGCATTGGTATGGCTCAGTTTGATCTTGGTTTTGGTGAAGCAATCGAAATCTACACGCTACTGACTATCGGTGATGGTCTGGTTGCACAAATTCCATCTCTATTACTGTCTATTGCAGCTGCGATGATGGTAACGCGCCAAAATACTGATGAAGATATGGGTGAGCAACTTGTCTTCCAGATGTTCGACAATCCAAAAGCCTTGATGATCACCGCCGCCATCCTTGGCATCATGGGTATTGTTCCGGGTATGCCACATTTCTCGTTCTTGAGCCTTGCCATCGTTGCAGGCGCGGGGGCGTATTACATCGATAAAAAGAACAAGAAGAAGGCGGAAGAGCCTAACCTTCCGGCGACAGTTGAAGCGAATGGAGAAGTAGGCTCTCAGAAGGAGCTCTCTTGGGATGATGTTCAACCTGTCGATATTATTGGTTTAGAAGTGGGTTACCGTTTAATTCCTTTGGTTGATAGAGACCAAGGTGGTGAATTGCTTGAACGCGTTAAAGGTGTGCGTAAAAAGCTGTCTCAAGACTTTGGTTTCTTGATCCCAGCGGTACACATTCGCGATAACCTAGAACTGACACCAAACAGCTACCGTATTACCCTGATGGGTGTTGCTGTGGGTGAAGCTGAGATTAAGCCAGACATGGAGCTCGCGATTAACCCGGGCCAAGTCTATGGCATGATCGATGGCGAGCCGACGATTGACCCTGCCTTTGGCCTTGAAGCGGTTTGGATTCGTGAAGAGCAGCGTGAACACGCACAAGCTCTAGGTTATACCGTTGTAGATTCTTCTACAGTACTGGCGACACACCTTAGCCAGCTGCTAACCAACAACGCATCGCAGCTCATTGGCCACGAAGAAGTTCAGAACTTACTTGAGATGCTCAGCCGCTCAACACCTAAGCTGGTGGAAGGTTTTGTACCGGATCAATTGCAGTTGGGTGTGGTTGTGAAAGTGCTACAGAACCTGCTGAATGAAGCGATTCCAATTCGTGACATTCGAACCATAGTCCAAACTTTGTCGGAGTATTCAGGTAAGAGTCAAGAACCTGACATACTTACTGCGGCGGTTCGCATCTCATTGAAACGATTAATTGTTCAGGAAATCAATGGTATAGAGCCCGAGTTACCAGTGATAACCTTGATTCCTGAGCTGGAACAAATCTTGCATCAAACCATGCAGGCATCCGGCGGAGAATCTGCTGGTATTGAACCTGGTTTAGCCGAACGTTTACAGACCTCTCTCAGCCACGCTACACAAGAGCAAGAGCTGAAAGGTGAGCCCGCGGTACTATTGACCTCTGGCGTGTTGCGTTCGACTCTGGCTAAGTTCGTGAAGAACACGATCCCAAGCTTGCGAGTCTTGTCTTACCAAGAAATACCGGACGAAAAGCAGATACGTATAGTACAAGCTGTTGGTAATTAAGCCGCCTAATTAGAACGGACAATCGAATTGAAAATTAAACGATTTTTTGCAAAAGATATGCGAACGGCTCTGCTCCAAGTTAAAGAAGAACTTGGTTCAGAAGCGGTGATCATGTCTAACAAAAAGGTCGCAGGTGGCGTGGAAATTGTTGCCGCTATTGATGGCGAATCCAGCCCGTCGACAGCGAGCCAGAGATTAAATAAACCTCAGCAGCCTGCACAAAGCCAATATACGCAAATGGCCGCGCCCGCAGCTCCTGCTGGGCGACGTCAACTAGACGATGACAAGGTTAGCCTACAGTCGAATGTTGAAGGTGGACGCTCAATGACTAAGCGCTTTGCGAATATGCTTAAGCAATACAGTCATGGCGCCGATGATGAGCCACAGCATCGTGCAGAAAATGAAGATTCATTGTCAGCATTGCTCAATCGCCAATCAAGCACGGGCCATAAGCCTCATAGTCATCAGACTCAAAGCAATTTGCAGTCTCATGGCCATCAGCAATCTCACGGTAACCAACAGTCTCACGGAAATCTTGATTCTGCATTTGCTCGTGAAACGGGTTTGTCTAAGTTGATTGCTGAAGACCGCAGAGTAGAGCGCCCGACACCTCGCTTGGATCCTACCCGTTATGATCGTGGTCGAGAAAACACTCAGTCCAAAGGTTCTGATACTGAAATGGAAACGATGCGCGAAGAGATGACCTCAATTCGTCGTCTGTTAGAGCATCAAGTTTCTGGGTTGATGTGGCAAGAAGTTGAGCGCCGTGAACCACTGAGAGCCATGCTTATTAAGCGCCTTGAACGTATGGGTGTATCTGCAGAGCTTGCCGATCAAATGGCTTGCTACATTCCTGAAGATACTAAACCTGCACGTGCATGGAAGGCTCTGTTAGCTCTGGTTGCTGACCAAATCTCCGTTACACAAAAAGATATTTTAAAACGCGGCGGTATTGTGGCTCTACTTGGCCCAACCGGCGTGGGTAAAACAACGACTGTTGCAAAGCTAGCTGCACGTGCTGCCATGGAATATGGCGCTGATAACGTCGCACTAGTGACAACTGACACATATCGTATAGGTGCACATGAGCAGTTATCGATCTACGGCCGAATTATGGGTTGTCCTGTAAGAGTTGCTAAAGATTCTAGCGAACTGGCCGATGTAATATATCAGTTACGTAATCGTCGCCTGATTCTGGTCGATACTGCAGGCATGGGACAACGAGATGTTCGCCTATCTGAGCAGTTAGACACATTGATGCAAGAGAGTGGTTCCGTTATCAATAGCTACCTTGTGTTGCCTGCAACCGCGCAACGCAAAGTGCTGCAAGAAACAATTGAACACTTTAGAAGAATCCCGTTGTCGGGATGCATCATGACTAAGCTGGATGAATCCCTAAGTCTAGGTGAATTCATCAGTGTCGTAATACAAAATGCATTACCAGTTGCTTACATAGCAAATGGTCAACGAGTTCCTGAAGATATCGTTATAGCTCAGCCAAAGTACATGATTGCTAAGGCTAATGAGCTATTAGAAAAATCTACAGAGAATGAACCTCATTACTGGAATAGCGATTCTGAAGGGCTCTAGGCGGCGGATAAATATGAATGAAAATATGATACATGACCAAGCTAGCGGCCTCCGTCGCTTAACCAAGCCTTCACTCACAAAAGTTATCGCTGTAACCGGTGGTAAGGGAGGCGTTGGTAAATCTAATGTGACGTTAGGTATGGCTATTTGCATGGCGCGCCAAGGCAAAAAAGTCATGGTGCTAGATGCCGATTTAGGACTAGCGAACGTCGATATCATGCTAGGTATTCGTTCTAAACGAAACCTTGGGCATGTGTTGGCTGGCGAATGTGAACTTAAGGATGCGATTGTCGAAGGGCCGCACGGAATTAAAATTATTCCAGCGACATCGGGCACTCAAAGCATGACTGAACTTTCACACGCACAGCATGCTGGTTTGATTCGCGCATTCGGTTCGCTTGAAGACGAGATGGATATCTTGTTGGTTGATACCGCAGCCGGTATTTCGGACATGGTGATCAGCTTCTCAAGAGCGGCGCAAGACGTGGTTGTCGTGGTATGTGATGAACCTACCTCGATCACGGATGCATATGCTTTGATTAAGCTTTTAAGCAGAGAACACCAAGTTCAGCGATTCAAAGTTGTTGCAAATATGGTCAGAAGCTACCGCGAAGGCCGAGAATTATTTGCAAAGTTGACTTTGGTCACAGAGCGCTTCTTGAATGTGAGCCTCGAACTCGTAGCATGTATTCCTTTAGATGATAAAGTACGTCAATCAGTCAAGAGACAGAAAATCGTAGTCGATGCGTTTCCTCGCTCTCCAGCTGCATTGGCAATCAGCTCTTTGGCTAACAAAGCCTTGACCTGGCCAATACCAAAAACACCGAGCGGACACTTGGAGTTCTTTGTTGAAAGGCTGCTGAATCGTACTGAATTTATAGAGGAACCATTTGGTGAATAAAGCGCTTACTTACGACCAACACGCTAATCACAATAGCCAACAGGCTTTTTTTGAGAAGTACTCTGTGTTGGTTAAACGTATCGCTCATCACTTGTTGGGGCGATTACCGCCTAATGTATTGGTTGATGACTTAATTCAAGCTGGCATGATCGGCTTGATTGAAGCGCAACAAAACTATGATGGTACCAAAGGCGCAAGCTTTGAGACGTATGCTGGTATTCGGATTCGCGGGGCAATGTTGGATGACATTCGCCGTGGGGACTGGGTGCCGAGATCGGTTCATAAGAACAATCGAGAAATCAGCAGTGCAATTGCGGAATTAGAGGGTATCCTCAACCGCGACCCGAGTGATGCCGAAGTGGCAAAACACATGGGGCTCAGTTTAGAGCAGTATCACAGTGCTTTAACTGACATTAATTGCTCAAGACTGGTTGGAATCGAAGATTTAGGCGTCTCAGATGATGTAATATCTCCGAATGAAGACTCTCAAGATAATACGCCTTTTCAAGGGGTTGCTGATGAGTCATTCCGCCAAGCTTTGATCGATTCGATTAAACAACTTCCGGAAAGGGAAGGCCTTGTGCTTTCGCTTTATTACGACGAAGAACTCAATTTAAAAGAGATTGGGGAAGTGTTAGGTGTCAGCGAATCTCGTGTCAGCCAAATACTGAGCCAATCTATGCAGCGTTTACGCACTAAGTTAAGTGCTTGGACACAGAACGACTAACAACACTGATCCTATTCAGTGGAGGCTAATTTGAACAAAAACATGAAAATTCTCATTGTTGATGATTTTTCAACGATGCGCCGAATTGTTAAAAACCTACTTCGCGATTTAGGTTTCAACAACACTCAAGAAGCAGATGATGGCTTGACCGCGTTACCTATGCTGAAAAAAGGCGAATTTGATTTCGTGGTAACTGACTGGAACATGCCAGGCATGCAAGGGATTGACCTGCTTAAACACATTCGCGCAGACGCAGAACTTAAGCACCTTCCAGTGCTTATGATCACAGCTGAAGCGAAGCGTGAGCAGATCATCGAAGCTGCGCAAGCGGGTGTTAATGGTTACATTGTGAAGCCTTTCACTGCTGCAACGCTGAAAGAGAAACTTGATAAGATTTTTGATCGCTTATAAGCATCAATAAATTTAGGTACTTCTAGGTAAACACTGACTGATAAGTTATCTGTTTATCTCGATAGCCTAAGCGCACAAAGTATGCGGAGTAAGGCCGAATTCAGGATGATTTCATTAGAACAAGCAAAAAAATTAGTAGAGCTGCTTGAGAACGATGAGCAGCAAAATGCTGATTCTCTTGTGAGAAGCATTTATGAAGATAACTTTAGTCTTCAAGACAATCCAATGCTTCAAGAAATAGGAAGTCTGACACGCGACCTCCACGACTCTTTGACTCAATTCAATTTCGATGAACGCATCAGCGTTATCGCAAATGACGAAATCCCTGATGCAAGGGATCGCCTTCAGTATGTCATTGATAAAACGGAAGTTGCGGCAAATAAGACGATGGACGCTGTCGATCGCTGTATGCCAATCGCAGACAACCTACACGAGTGTTTACTTCAAGTAAGGCCTCAATGGAATGAACTGATGCATGGCCGCATTGAGCTGGCACAATTTAAAGCTTTATGTCACCGCATTGATGGATTGCTTGTCCAAGTAGAAGGCGACAGTACTGAACTACGCGGACAATTGACTGAAATCTTGATGGCTCAGGATTTCCAAGATTTAACTGGGCAGATAATCAGCAAAGTTATTACCTTGGTGAATGAGGTGGAAGGACGTTTGGTCGAGATTCTCACGGTATTCGGTGCGAATCAAAAAGAGCCAACTCCAGAGTCAGAGAAGAAAGCATCGATTGCGCCTGAAGGTCCAATTATGAACCCAGAAGAGCGCGAAGACGCTGTCGCATCTCAAGATGAAGTCGACGATTTGTTATCCAGTCTTGGATTTTAAAGGTAACGTATGAGCTACGATTTAGACGAAGATATTCTTCAGGACTTTTTAGTCGAAGCAGGAGAGATCCTTGAACTCCTATCAGAACAACTGGTAGAGCTTGAGAATAACCCTGACGACAAAGACCTATTAAATGCTATTTTCCGTGGTTTCCATACAGTAAAAGGTGGTGCTGGTTTCCTAGCATTAACTGAGCTGGTGGATACTTGTCATGGTGCTGAGAATGTGTTCGACATTCTGCGAAACGGCCAACGCAGCGTAACATCAGGTTTGATGGATACCATGCTGCAGGCGCTAGATACAGTCAATGTACAGTTTCGCGCCGTGCAAGATCAGGAACCTTTAGTGCCAGCCGACCAATCTTTATTGGATGAACTTCACCGTCTCTGTAAACCAGAGTCTGCGGATGAAGTGGCACCAGTAGAAGCGCCTGCACCTATTATCCCTGAACCTGTTGTTGCAGCGCCTGAGCCTGTTATTGCTCCGGAACCTACTGCTGAAAGCTCAAACATCAATGCATCTTCAGTCGATGATATCTCTGAAGATGAGTTTGAACGCTTGCTTGATGAGCTTCACGGTAAAGGTGGTTCACCAACAGCGCCTTCTGCACCAACACCGCCGCCAGCACCCGCTGCACCTCAGTCTGTTGCTGACAGTGGTGATATTACTGATGACGAATTTGAAAAGTTATTAGATGAATTGCACGGTGCGGGTAAGAGCCCGACAGCGGCAAGTTCAACGCCTCCTCCACCGCCAACGCCGCCAGCAGCACCTGTTTCGGCGATGTCTGAAGGCGATGATCTGATGACTGACGAAGAGTTCGAGAAGTTACTTGACCAACTACATGGCTCAGGTAATGGACCTTCGATTGAAGAATTGGATGCCGCGACTAAGCCAGCAGAAGTTAAGGCAGTAGCACCTCAAGCTGCGCCTAAACCTGCTGCGCCAGTTGCCGTTAAAGCTGAGCCAAAACCGAGCGCTCCAGCAAAAGCTGAAGTTAAAGTGCCGGCTAAGAAGCAACAAGCTGAAGCGACAGTTCGTGTTGATACATCAACACTGGACACCATCATGAACATGGTGGGTGAACTGGTATTGGTGCGTAACCGACTAGTCAGCCTAGGCCTCAACAGCAACGACGAAGAAATGTCGAAAGCTGTCTCTAACTTAGATGTTGTTACTGCAGACCTTCAAGGTGCGGTAATGAAGACTCGTATGCAGCCGATCAAGAAAGTATTTGGTCGCTTCCCACGAGTTGTCCGTGACCTTGCTCGTAGCTTGAAGAAAGACATCGTTCTTGAAATGCGTGGCGAAGAAACGGACCTTGATAAAAACTTAGTAGAAGCACTTGCTGATCCCCTGATTCACTTGGTGAGAAACTCTGTCGATCATGGTATTGAAATGCCAAACGACCGTGTTGCTGCGGGTAAATCACAAACGGGTAAAGTGATTCTGTCTGCCTCTCAAGAAGGTGACCACATTGAACTGGCTATCGTTGATGACGGTGGCGGTATGGACCCTGATAAGCTTCGTGCTATCGCGGTTAAACGTGGCCTGATGGATGAAGATGCAGCGTCTCGCTTATCAAATAAAGAGTGTTTCAACCTGATTTTTGCTCCTGGCTTCTCAAGCAAAGAGCAGATCTCGGATATCTCTGGTCGTGGTGTGGGCATGGACGTTGTGAAAACAGCGATCAACACACTGAACGGCTCTATTGATATTGATTCAGAAATGGGACAGGGCACCAAGATCACCATCAAGGTTCCACTAACCCTAGCGATTCTACCAACCTTGATGGTCGGTGTTGCCGGTCATCCATTTGCATTGCCATTGGCTTCTGTAAACGAGATCTTCCACCTAGATTTAAGCCGCACAAACGTGGTTGATGGCCAGCTGACGATTATCGTTCGCGATAAGTCTATTCCGTTGTTCTACTTGCAAAACTGGCTTGCTCCTAAAGCGGGTATTGTTGAGCTGCGTAAAGGGCACGGCCATGTTGTTATCGTACAACTTGGTAGCCAACGTGTTGGTTTTGTTGTCGATACGCTTATCGGTCAAGAAGAAGTCGTGATCAAGCCGCTTGATAAGCTTCTGCAAGGCACGCCAGGAATGGCAGGTGCGACAATTACAAGTGACGGACACATTGCATTGATTCTAGATGTGCCGGACTTGTTGAAGCAGTACGCAGCTGCGTCAAGAATTTAATTTAAGGATAAATATGGCGATTAAAGTATTAGTCGTTGATGATTCGAGTTTCTTTCGTCGTCGCGTTAGCGAGATCATCAACTCAGAGGCTCGCCTAGAAGTCATTGATGTAGCAGTAAACGGTAAAGAAGCCGTTGAAAAAGCGAAACAGCTAAGACCTGACGTAATCACGATGGATATTGAAATGCCTGTCATGGACGGTATCACTGCCGTTCGTGAAATCATGGCCGCGTCTCCAACGCCTATTTTGATGTTTTCATCGTTAACGCATGATGGAGCGAGAGCAACGTTAGATGCGTTAGATGCAGGTGCTCTCGACTTCTTACCTAAGAAGTTTGAAGATATTGCACGTAACCGCGACGATGCAGTTGCATTGCTTCAACAGCGTGTGATTCAGATTGCAGCAAAGCGTGCGTTTATGCGCCGTGCTCCTATTACGCCGAGAGCGACAGCAACGACTTCAACAGCTACGCCATTGCGCCAGCCGATTTCAACAGCAGCTTCGACTTCGACAGCGAAGCCTGCGGTTGCATCTACGGCGAAATTCAGAGCGTCAGGTAAGAAGTATCAATTAACAGCAATTGGTACGTCGACTGGCGGCCCTGTTGCTCTACAGAAGATTTTGACTCGCATCCCTGCTAACTATCCACACCCAATTGTGTTAGTTCAGCATATGCCAGCAACATTCACTGCTGCTTTTGCGAGCCGATTGAACACCTTGTGTAAGATTGAAGTTCGCGAAGCGCAAGACGGTGATGTGTTAAAACCTGGCGTGGCGTATCTTGCTCCGGGTGGTAAACAGATGATGGTGGATGGCCGCGCAGGGTCTGCACGTCTACGAATTATCGATGGCGGCGACCGCATGAACTACAAGCCTTGTGTGGATGTCACATTTGGCTCTGCAGCGAAGATCTACGGCGACAAAGTTTTGTCTATGATACTGACCGGTATGGGCGCAGATGGTCGAGAAGGTTCGCGTATGTTGAAAACTGCGGGCTCGACGATTTGGGCACAAGACGAAGATAGTTGTGTTGTATATGGTATGCCTCAAGCTGTAGCAAAAGCTGGCATTTCTACTGAAGACCTCCCTCTAGACCGCATCGCGGAAAGGATCTTGGTTGAAGTTGGGTTAGCTTAGGTAAATCGAAATGATTGTTTGGAGTGTTGCAAACCAAAAAGGTGGTGTTGGTAAAACGACCACGACCGTGACTCTAGCAGGTTTACTTGCGTTGAAGGGGCACCGTGTTCTGTTGGTTGATACTGACCCACATGCATCACTGACCACCTATCTGGGTTACGATTCAGATACGGTGGAGTCGAGCCTGTTTGATCTGTTCCAGTTGCGTGAGTTTAACGTGCAGACGGTAAGACCTTTGCTTTTACAAACAGAAGTCGAAGGTATCGATATTATCCCTGCGCACATGTCTTTGGCGACATTAGACCGTGTAATGGGAAATCGAAGCGGCATGGGGTTGATCTTGAAGCGTGCTTTAGCCGCTTTGAAAGACGACTATGACTATGTATTGATCGATTGCCCGCCAATTCTGGGTGTGATGATGGTCAATGCATTGGCTGCTAGCGATCGTATATTGATTCCGGTACAGACTGAGTTTTTGGCGATGAAGGGCTTAGAGCGCATGATTCGCACTTTGACCATCATGCAGAAGTCTCGCAAAACACCGTTTAAGGTTACGATTGTCCCAACGATGTACGACAAGCGAACCAAAGCCTCACTGCAAACATTAACGCAGCTCAAAGATGATTACCCAAACCAAGTTTGGACGTCTGCTGTGCCGATTGATACCAAGTTTCGAGATGCGAGCCTAAAGCGCTTGCCAGCCTCTCATTTTGCATCGGGTAGCCGTGGTGTATTTGCTTATAAACAGTTGCTTATTTATCTCGAAAGGTTGGCGATAAATGAGCGCGAATAAAGAATCAACATTGGCGCAGCCAAGTCTCTCCAGTGAACAAGCACTGGATGATTATTTTACTGCGCTGTTAGGTGATGAAAGCTTTGAATCTGACGATTTTTTTGTTGACGAGTCGAGCGACGAATCACAATCTGAAGAGCCAGAGCCAGAGCCAG
>NZ_JBFRSC010000040.1:8461-101027 GCF_041473335.1 Vibrio sp. 10N.222.55.C7 | reverse complement strand
GCCAGAGCCAGAGCCAGAGCGCCAATTTTCGAGTCACCACTCAAGCTACGCAGAAATACGCGCGGCTGAGTTTGAGGTTCCTAACCTTGAAGATGTTCAGAAACTACTGAGTCGTTTAGAGGCGACCAATGTTGTTGATGAACTGAACCTTGATGAGTTGATGGATCAGAACACCCAGAAAATCGCCCAGCAAGCAGACATGCAAATGTTTGATGCCGCGGTTGAGTCTGTTCAAGTGTTCGAAGAGCCAGAGATTCAGGATTGGAATCTTCCAGAACCCGATTTATCAATTGTTGTCGAGCCACCTGTTGAATCGCAGCAAATTGAAGAGTTACAAGCTGAATCGTTGGAGACGGAACAAGTAGAAGTTAAGGCTGTTGAGCCTGAACTTGACGTTCCTGATCCCGAGACAGTTATTGAACCCGAAACTCAAGCAGGAGGTGCTGACCAGTTTACCTCTTGGGAAAGTACGGTTCGCAAAGAAGACTTTCAAGTCTTGTATTTTGATGTAAACGGCGTGACCTTTGCGGTGCCACTTGATGAGCTTGGCGGCATCCATCGCCTTGAAGAGTTAAGTCATATCATTGGTAAGCCAGCTTGGTATTTGGGTTTACAAACCAACCGTGATAGTCAGCTAGATGTGGTCGACACCGCAAAATGGGTGATGTCTGAGAAACTATCAGGTGACGAATACAAAGAAAACTATCAATATATAGTGATGCTTGGAGAGAGCTTGTGGGGCCTGGCGGGCACAGAGCTCAAAGGCACCGAGCTACTTAATACAGACAAAGTACGTTGGCGAGAAATGGCAGGGAAACGCCCATGGCTCGCTGGTATGGTAAAAGAAAAAATGTGTGCTTTGATTCATGTTGAAGCATTAATCGCCATGCTAAACGCAGGGCTAGATGTAAAAGCATTAAGCTAGTAATAAGCATTGGGCTAACAATAAGCATCAAGTTAATAATAGTGGTCGGTAACGACGGCAAGAGGATTATCTATGTCTCATATGAGTGAAGTTGAAGTAAGAAAAGAGCAAACGAATGATGAAGTACTTCAATGGGTGACTTTCCAGCTAGAAGAAGAAACTTACGGCATCAACGTAATGCAAGTACGTGAAGTACTACGTTACAGCGAAATTGCTCCAGTACCGGGTGCTCCAGATTACGTTCTAGGTATTATTAACCTACGTGGTAACGTTGTTACTGTTATCGACACTCGTTCTCGCTTTGGTTTGATGCAAGGTGAAATCACAGACAACACTCGTATCATCGTTATTGAATCTGAGCGTCAAGTAATTGGCATTCTAGTAGATAGCGTTGCTGAAGTGGTTTACCTGCGTTCTTCTGAAATCGACACAACGCCAAGTGTTGGTACTGATGAAAGTGCTAAGTTCATCCAAGGTGTAAGTAACCGAGATGGCAAGCTACTTATCTTAGTAGATCTAAACAAACTACTAAGCGAAGACGAATGGGATGAGATGGCTCACCTGTAATGTTTGAAGCGCTTCCTTTAAGCCCTGTCGCTCTGATATCAGGCGTTGGGGTTTTTACGTTATTTATCCTGATTTTGATTAGCAAAGTAAAACGTGCGATTCAAAAGCAGCTCGATCAGTCACGCCTGCAAGTTCGTAACTTGGACAAAGAGCTTCAAAAATCGAGTAAGCAATTACTTGAGGTTCGCTCTGTTGTGGTTGGCCTTGGCCAGAAAGTGACTGAACAACAAGATCTTATCAAACATTTGAATGAACGTATTGTTGAGCTGGAACATGCGGATACCGATGGACGTTTGTACACACGTGCAACGAAAATGGTTCAGCTTGGCGCTGGGATTAACGAGTTAATTGAAGAATGTGAATTACCCAAAGCAGAAGCTGAGCTGATGATGTCTCTGCAGAACAAGCTTGCTGGTAAAGAGAAAATTCCTTCATTACGAAGCGACCCTTCATCGTACGATCAGCAACCCGATGCCTCTCGCGATCGCAGAGACCCGCCTCGACGTCGTTAAATTGAGCGCTTAATTCGTATTGAGCAATTGATGTTTATTACGTATTCCTCTTAAAAGAAGCTTCGGCTTCTTTTTTTATGCCTGTCCGATCTATATAGAACGATGTTTATAAGTGCTTGTATCTACGACAATATCTTGTTTGTTGATGAAAATGTGTAAATTGTGATGAGGTGGTAACAGTTTCTTACCGACTTTGTTCTATCGAAAACGCCTAGTCCTGTTTTGTCACCATGTTGGTGTGCTACTATAGTGCTCTCATTACTCGACTAAATTTACCTATGCTAGAAGTCTCAAATTTAACTGCTATTCGTGACGACAGGATTCTGTTTGAATCGTTGTCTTTTCAATTGAAACCAGGTGAGCTGGTTCAAGTTGAAGGTCGTAACGGTACCGGGAAAACGACACTCCTTAGGATTATTACTGGCTTAGGCGATCGCGATGACGGCACTATCTCTTGGGACGGTGAGTCTATTGAATCGAGTCGAGATGTTTATCATCAAAATTTACTTTTTCTTGGTCACCAAACAGGCGTAAAGCGCGAGCTTAGTGCTTATGAGAATCTGAGCTTTTATCAGTCGATTCACAGTGGCGGTACCAGCAAAGAAGAGCTTTATCACGCGCTGGCTCAAGTGGGGCTTGCGGGCAGAGAAGACGTACCTGCGGGGCAACTTTCAGCAGGCCAACAACGCCGAGTTGCGTTGGCTCGCCTTTGGTTGAGCAAGCAAATGTTGTGGATTCTTGATGAGCCGCTGACTGCCATTGATAAGCAGGGCGTGAAAGTTCTCGAATCTCTTTTTTCTCAGCATGCAGACAACGGTGGCATTGTGTTGTTAACCACACACCAAGATATGTTTGCTGATAGCCCGAAACTAAGAAAAATAAAGTTGGGTGAGTAATATGATCTCTTCAATGACCACGATTATCCGACGCGAACTGCTTATCGCGTTTCGACGTCAAGCGGATATCTTTAACCCTTTGTGGTTCTTCATCATTGTTATCACGCTTTTCCCTTTGAGTATTGGCCCAGAGCCAAACCTACTTGCGCGTATTGCTGCGGGTATTGTTTGGGTGGCCGCTTTGCTCTCGGCATTGCTCTCTTTAGAGCGTCTTTTCCGTGATGATTTTCAAGATGGCGCCCTTGAACAGATGATGCTGATGCCCATCCCGTTGCAGTTGGTAGTCTTGTCCAAAGTCATAGCACACTGGTTGTTGACCGGGTTACCATTGATTTTAATCAGCCCATTATTGGCTGTTTTGTTGTCTTTAGATTTTGATACATGGCTCTCAGTTGTGTTGACCTTGCTGGTAGGAACACCCGCATTGAGTTTTATTGGTGCGATTGGTGTTGCGTTAACCGTTGGGTTACAGAAGGGCGGAGTCCTGTTAAGCCTGTTAATCTTGCCGCTTTACATCCCCATTTTAATCTTCGCGACGTCAGCAATTGACGCTGCGGCTTTGGGCGTTGCATACAACGGTCAATTGGCGGTGCTTGGGGCAATGTTAATGGGTGCGATGACTATGACGCCTTTTGCGATCAGTGCCGCACTTAGAGTAAGTGTGAACTGATTGGGGTTCCGTTATCGTATAGCCAATGTGAACCAAATGTGTCGATTGGACTCATAGAGTCAATAAAACTGAAAGCAAGACAAATAAAATTATTATAATTATAGCTTTAATAGCTGTAAGCAATATGAAGTAAGAGTGAGATTACAACATGTGGAAATGGCTCCATCCCTATGCCAAAGCAGAAACCTCTTATCAGCTTGCTGGTAAACTTTTGCCATGGTTTTCGATCCTAGCGCTATTGTGTCTATCCGTCGGTACCGTGTGGGGGCTTGCATTTGCGCCTTCTGATTACCAACAAGGCGATAGCTTCCGTATCATCTACATCCATGTTCCGTCTGCAATCTGGTCGATGGGCGTTTACATGTCGATGGCGATTGCTGCCTTTATCGGTTTGGTATGGCAGGTAAGGCTATCAGACATGGCCGCACTGGCGATGGCGCCGATTGGCGCTGTGTTTACCTTCATTGCGTTACTAACTGGCGCAGTTTGGGGTAAACCAATGTGGGGTGCTTGGTGGGTTTGGGATGCGCGTTTAACCTCAGAGCTGATTCTTCTATTCCTATACTTGGGTGTGATCGCACTACACCACGCATTTGATGACCAAAAAACAGCAGCGAAAGCGGCAGGCATTTTGGCTATCGTTGGTGTCATCAACCTCCCTATCATTCACTTCTCTGTAGAGTGGTGGAATACACTTCATCAAGGCGCGACGATTACTAAGTTCGCAAAACCTTCGATCTCAAGTGACATGCTATGGCCGCTTCTTCTTAACATCTTCGGCTTCGCTTTCTTCTTTGGCGCTGTGACTATGGTTCGTTTCCGTAACGAAATCATCAGTAAAGAGAGTCACCGTCCATGGGTTCGCAAGCTTGCGGCCGAAAAAGCGTAGTAGGGTAGGTAATTATGTATTTTGAATCTTTGAGTGATTTCTTTGCCATGGGGGGCTACGCCTCATATGTATGGAGTGCATTTGGAATCACATTTCTCGCGATGATCATTTTACTGGTCGTAAGCGTTCGTCGTGGTAAGCAATTACTAAATGAAGTACAAGCTAAGATTGATCGTCAGGCTCGTATCGATGCAGCAAAAAATATGGAGAACACTCTATGAACCCAAGACGTAAAAAGAGGCTGGGCATTGTCTTAGCGATCTTTTTTGGTATCAGTGCGACTGTTGGATTGATGGTTTACGCACTTAACCAGAACATGGATCTGTTCTACACACCAACTGAGCTGGTCAACGGCAAAGATGGTAAAAAACCTGAAGTTGGTCAACGCCTACGTATTGGTGGCATGGTCGTAGTCGGCTCTGTAAGCCGTGACAATGAATCACTACGTGTAAGCTTTGATTTGCAAGATGTAGGCCCTAAAGTAACGATACTATACGATGGCATCCTTCCTGATCTTTTCCGTGAAGGCCAAGGTATTGTTGCTCAGGGTGTGCTTAAAAATGCAACGACAATCGAAGCGTTTGAGGTGTTGGCAAAGCACGATGAAGAGTACATGCCTTCTGAAGTTGCGGAAGCAATGAAGAAAACCCATGAGCCTTTGCAATACACGACTGAACAAAAAGAAGGAAATGCTCAATGATAGCCGAGATCGGCCATTTTGCGATGATCCTGTCCTTGGGACTTGCATTGCTGCTAAGCGTGCTCCCATTATATGGAGCCGCTCGAAATAACACATTATTGATGAACAGCGCACGACCGTTGTCGTGGGGTATGTTCGGATTCTTAGCGATTTCGTTCTTTATCTTGTGTTACGCGTTCTACACCAATGATTTTACGATTCAATACGTAGCAAGTAACTCGAATAGCCAACTGCCTTGGTACTACCGAATTACGGCGGTTTGGGGCGCTCACGAAGGTTCATTACTGCTTTGGGTTCTTATCCAAGCGGGTTGGACAGTTGCAGTAGCGACGTTTAGCCGTGGTATGCCTCAAGAGTCTGTGGCTCGCGTACTGGCTATCATGGGTTTGATTACTGTCGGCTTCTTGCTGTTCATTATCGTAACGTCTAACCCGTTCCTACGTACATTGCCTTTCTTCCCTGTAGATGGCCGCGACTTGAACCCACTACTGCAAGACCCGGGTTTGATTATTCACCCGCCAATGCTTTACATGGGTTATGTAGGTTTCTCGGTAGCGTTCTCTTTCGCCATCGCTTCTCTAATGAGTGGTCGTTTAGATACGGCATGGGCTCGTTGGTCTCGTCCTTGGACAATCGCAGCTTGGTTATTCCTAACAGTAGGTATCGCACTAGGCTCTTGGTGGGCTTACTACGAACTTGGCTGGGGTGGCTGGTGGTTCTGGGATCCAGTAGAAAACGCTTCATTCATGCCTTGGTTGGCTGGTACTGCGCTGATGCACTCACTAGCGGTAACAGAAAAGCGTGGCACATTTAAAGCTTGGACAGTATTGCTGGCTATCTCTGCATTCTCGCTAAGCTTACTAGGTACATTCTTAGTTCGTTCAGGCATCTTGGTATCGGTTCACGCGTTTGCGTCGGATCCTGCTCGCGGTATGTTTATCCTAGGTTTCCTAGTCTTCGTTATCGGTGGTTCACTGCTGTTGTTTGCTGTTAAAGGCGCATCGGTTCGTGTTCGTGGTAACTTCGATCTGGTTTCTCGTGAAAACGCACTGCTTGGCAACAACATCTTATTGATTGCAGCCCTAGTGGTTGTGTTAGTAGGTACGTTATTACCACTAGTTCACAAACAGTTAGGCTTGGGATCGGTATCTATCGGTGCTCCATTCTTTGACATGCTGTTCTTTTGGTTAATGATTCCGTTCTCGTTCTTGCTTGGTATCGGTCCTCTGATCCGCTGGAAACGTGACAACCTGTCTAAGCTTGTTAAACCAATGCTGATTTCAGGTGCATTCTCACTGGGCTTGAGTGCGCTAATGGTTGCTCTATTGGCTGACCGCTTCAGTGGTACTGCGTTTGCTGGCTGGGTAATGGCATTCTGGATCATCTTCATGCACGGCTTTGAGCTGCATGAACGTGCGACTCACCGTCATACGTTTATGAAAGGTCTAACTAAGTTGCCTCGTAGTCACTGGGCGATGGTGTGTGGTCACATCGGTTTAGCTGTGACAGTGATTGGTATCGCGATGGTGCAAAACTACAGCATCGAACGCGATGTTCGTCTGGCACCTGGTGAAAGCTACCAGCTTGAAGAATACAGCTTCCTGTTTACAGGGGTTCGTGACAAAGATGGTCCTAACTACGATGGTTACATTGCTGACTTTGAAATTACTAAAGAAGGCAAATACATCAACACGCTTCACGCTGAAAAACGTTTCTACACCACCGCTAAGTCTATGATGACAGAAGCAGCGATTGACCGTGGCGTAACGCGCGACCTTTACATTGCAATGGGTGAACGTTTAGACGACAACAAATCTTGGGCTGTACGTATCTACTACAAACCATTTGTACGTTGGATCTGGGCAGGTTCTTTGATTATGTCGATTGGTGGCGCTATTGCTATCAGTGACCGTCGTTACCGTTTCCGTAAGCCAATCAAAAAGTCGGCTGAAGAGCAGGAGGCTTAATTCGAATGAACAAGAAGATTTTATTCATTCCATTGATTGCGTTCATGGTTCTAGCTGGAATCTTTGCAACGCAATTAATGCGCAACCAGTCGGGCGATGACCCAACTAAGCTAGAATCCGTATTGATTGGTAAGCCTGTTCCTGAGTTTGGTCTAGAAGACTTAGAACAACCAGGTAAGTTTCATGATCAAGCGATCTTTAAAGGCGAGCCACTGCTTCTTAACGTGTGGGCGACTTGGTGTCCTACTTGTTATGCAGAGCACTCTTACCTGAACAAGCTTGCGGATCAAGGCGTTAAGATCATTGGTCTTAACTACAAAGATGATCGCAACAAAGCGGTTGGTTGGCTAAAAGAGTTGGGTAACCCGTACCTAATTAGCCTGTTTGATGGTAATGGCATGCTAGGCCTTGACCTTGGCGTGTATGGCGCGCCTGAAACTTTCCTAATCGATGCTAACGGCGTAGTTCGCTACCGCCATGTTGGTGACGTGAACCCAACCAACTGGGCATCGACGCTTGAGCCGATGTATCAAGAGTTGTTGGAGGAATCGAAATGATTAGAAAGGCATTGATTACTCTATTTGCTACGTTCGCAATCTCAGCGACGGTTTCTGCTGCACCTATCGAATTTCATGAATTTGATACCGTAGATCAAGAGCAGCAGTTCAAAGAGCTAAGCAATACATTACGCTGCCCTAAATGTCAGAACAACACGATTGGTGATTCGAACGCTGAGTTAGCGGTCGACTTACGTCAAAAAGTGTACGAGATGACAAAAGACGGTAAGTCGAAGCAAGATATCATTGATTACATGATTGCTCGCTACGGTAACTTTGTGACTTACAATCCACCACTGACACTAGCAACATCGATCCTTTGGATTGGTCCGTTTGCGGTGGTTGTGTTTGGATTTGGCTTGATCATTTTGCGAAGCAGAAAGTCAAAATCGAAAGCGGCAGTAGAGTCAGATAAAGACTGGGATGCAGACAAAGAAGCTCGCTTAAAAGCGTTACTCGATGAAGAGAACGACGGAGATAAGAAGTAATGACTCTATTTTGGATTTCTACCATTATCCTTTCGCTAGCGGCAATTTTCTTAATTGTTCTGCCTTTCATTAACAAGAAGGCAAACAATGACGAAATGCTTCGCGACGAGTTGAACAAAGCATTCTATAAAGACCGTCTTGTCGAGTTAGAAGTAGAAGCAGAGGAAGGTCTTGTTGATAACCAACAAGAACTGATCGATGATTTGAAACAGTCTCTGCTTGATGATGTTCCTGCACAAGAAGAGATGAAGAAGACTCAAATCTCTACGCTTGGTGTGGTTGTACCGTCGATCATCCTTGTCGTCGTTGTGACTTATGGTATGTACTTTAAGTTCGGTGCGTTGGACAAAGTTCAACACTGGCAAGAAGTGAGCTCGAACCTTCCTGAATTGTCTAAAAAGCTAATGTCATCGGAAGGTGGTGCACTAACGGATGATGAGTTGGAAGATTTGACTCTAGCGCTTCGTACTCGTCTGCATTACCAACCAAAAGATTCAACAGGTTGGTTACTACTCGGTCGTATTGCACTGGCTAACCGTGATGCTGAAACAGCAAAAGATTCTATGGAGCGAGCTTACAAGCTTGAACCTAAGAATGAAGATGTTCAGTTAGGTTTCGCACAAGCACTGATGCTTTCACCTGATGAAGCGGATCAAAACCAAGCTCGTTTGATTTTGAGCCGTTTGGTTCAAAACGATTACGTCGACCTTCGTGTGTTCTCACTGCTAGCGTTCGATGCATTTGAGCGTCAAGACTACCCGGGTGCGGTGAAGTACTGGAGCATCATGCAACAGATGATTGGTCCACAAGACAGTCGCTATGAAATGCTTTCGCGCAGTATTGAAAGTGCTCAGAAGAAAATGGGCGACACTATGGGTGTCGACCAAGGTAAGACTGTTGCTGTAACGCTCGATCTATCTGCAGACGTGAATGCTGACCCTAACTCAGTGTTAATTGTGTCAGTACACAGAGCTGATGGTTCTCCAATGCCTATCGCAGCGGCACGCTACCCACTAGGGACTTTCCCTCGTACGGTTGTGCTAGATGACGGCAACAGCATGCTGGAAGGGCAAGAGCTGTCTAGCCTTGAAACACTGATGGTTAGAGCTAGGCTTGATACAGACGGCAACGTTTCAACTCGCGAAGGTGATTGGTACGGTGAAAGTGAAGTGGTTGAATTGGGCGCTCCAGTTACCATTGATATCAATAAGCAATATTAATCATCACTTTGCATAGGTGTTATCTATTCCGATTTGCAGATAAACGGTATAGACTTAGCCAAACAATTGAGGCCAGCGATTGCTGGCCTTTTTTATTATTTGAATTCCTTATGGAAAAGGTGATATGTCTGTCAGTGTTTTAAGACTCTCGAGTTTACTTTTTATCGCAAGCTTAACGGTTGGGTGTTCAAGCGCGCCGGACGAAAGTGTTGACGATGATAACCTCGAAACCTCTGAATACGTCGAAGAGTCCCACTCCAATGATCCTTTTGAAGGTTTCAACCGAGCGATGTGGGATATCAACTACGAATATCTAGATCCTTACTTAGTTCGCCCTGTTTCCCTCGCTTATGTTGACTACACCCCTGTGCCAGTGCGTTCTGGTATATCCAATTTTCTAGCCAACTTAGACGAACCATCAAGCATGGTGAATAACCTTATTATGGGCAATGGTGAAAAAGCACTCGACCATTTCAATCGTTTTTGGATTAACTCAACGATTGGTTTGTTAGGCTTAATCGATATTGCCAGCGAAGCGGGGATCACCAAATACGATGATAAGTCGTTCTCTGATGCGATTGGTCATTACGGGGTAGGGAATGGTCCGTACTTCATGGTGCCGGGTTATGGCCCAATAACAACGCGTGAAGTAACTGAAACCGTTGATGGTATGTATGTGCCTCTGTCTTTCTTGAACTTCTGGGCTAGCTTAGGAAAGTGGGCATTCGAAGGCATGGAAACTCGTGCTCAGTTAGTGTCACAAGAAGCGCTGTTGGATGACTCGCCAGATCCATATGCGTTAACGCGAGATGTTTATATTCAACGTCGTGACTTTAAAGCCGAGATCGAGCCTGAAGAGGTCGACCTTGAAGAAGAAGATTTGATCGATGGTTATCTAGAAGATTACTAGAAACATGATTTAGAAAATCGATAAAAGACAGGCTCGATGTTGATGCAACATCGAGCCTTTTTAATGCTTTCTACTTTTAGGGAGGTAGATTAGAAGCGGTAGTTAGCTTGGATACCTACTAGCCAGATGCTACCTGTTACTTCACCTTCGAAGTCACCACCAAATGGTGCAGAACTTGCGTCATCTTCAACCATTTTTGCGTCTTTAGCTAGAATGTAAGTGAAGCCAGCATCTAGAGTTAGTTGCTCAGACCATTGATATCCAGCACCAATGCTTAACCAAGTGCGGTCTGTTTCTGGGATCGTTGCCGTACGGTGCTCATCGCTTACCGCTGAAGTATCGTATGCGATACCAGAGCGTAGAGCTAACTTAGGCGTCATTTGGTAAGTAGTACCAAGAGCAAAGCGGTAGTTATCTTCCCAGTTCTCTTGCTTGATATCTTGAGTTCGAGCAGGACCGAATTCAGGGATGTCAGCTACTAGTTCTTTAAAGCTGCTCCAGTTAGTCCAGTTAACGCTCGCATGTACAGCGACCTTATCTGATAGTTGATGGAAGCTTGCAAGCTCGGCGGTTGCTGGCAATGCAAGTTGCATAGAGCCGTTATATTTTGACTTCACAGGAGTACCTAAAGCGCCTGCAACAGCATCAAAAGCGACACCATTTGCGTGGCCCTCAAGCGTTAGGTCTACTTCTGACTTGTAGGTAAAACCAAGGCGGTTGTTTTCATTGATCTGCCAAGCGGTACCAACTTGCCAGCCCCACGCTGTGTCATCACCTTCCATGTATTTTAAAGCTGTACCTTGAGGCATAGGAACTAGAGAGTTAGCTGTAGATACCGCACCAAAGCTACCTTCAGCCATGATGTAACGAATACCACCACCAATAGATACGCTTTCAAGTACTTGGTAAGCCGCGTTTAGGTTTAGCTCCATTGTCGTAACGCTTGCTTCGTTACCATGGTTAGCGCCACCAAAGTCTTTACCTAGGTCTGTTTCCATACCGTAGTTAGTACCCGCAGCAAAGCCTAATGCGAACTTGTCATTGTACTTATGAGAAACATAAAAGTTTGGGATTACTGCACTGTGCGCAAAATCGCTAGAATTTGACGAAGTAGATTGTCCCATCATGGACGTAGAAGTACCGTCGATATCGATGTTCGGGTCAACATAGATAGCACCAACAGAAACCTGAGTGCCTTCTAGGTAAGTCAGCATTGCAGGGTTACGCCATTGTGCGTCTGCACCGTCAGCCATTGCTGCTTCACCCGCGTATGCGCGGCCTAGGCCTGTTGCTGAGTATTCTGCTAGTTGAAAACCTGCCGCGTGAGTCACGGTAGAAGTCGAAAGTAGTCCAACTGCCACTGCAGCAGATAGAAGAGTCTTATTCATTTTCATTATTATGTTCGCTGAATCATAAGTATTTAGTGGCGTGATTCTACTTTTAGAGTCATTACTTTAAAAATGAAATTCGAATAAAACAGTGTTTTAGGGATTTAATGAGTAAATGTGTTTAATTATTAGAGAAATAATCTAAATGTTTCGGCTGTGTTGCGAAATTTGAGCGTACACTTGTAGTCATATATTGACCTTGCAGGCTACAACTGTAAGCTTAAATTGATGTGAGTCAGTGGTTTAGGCAATGAAAAAGGGTCGCATAATGCGACCCTTTGGGGATAAATTATTAGCTTATATTAGAAGCTACGGCTGTACTGCAGACCCATCAGGATTGCATCAGCATGTGTTGTTGCGTTAACACCGGTTGAAAGCCCAGGAGCGACTGGCGTAGTTTCTGATACATCTACATCATCACCCATTAGGTATGTGAAGCCGAAGTCAACATTAGAAACTGTGTCAATGTGGTATGTGAAACCAGCAGAGAACCATTGACGATCAGAATCTGGAACAGAAATTGAAGTCAGTTCATCCTGTGCACTTGTGTCGTACATGTAACCTGCACGAAGAGTCCAATCAGAGTTTAGGTAGTATGTACCACCAATAGCGTAGTGCCAGCCATCTTGCCATTGGTATTGTTTCGCATACGACGAGCCAAGAGGTGAGCCTTGTAAGTTTTCAAAGTCGATTTGATCGAATGCACCCCAACCAATCCATTGTACAGAGTAGTGAACTGCGAATTTAGTATCTTCGATTTTGTGGTAACCCGAGAATTCAGCGATATCAGGTAAAGGTAAGGTGATTTCTTGGCCTTTATCATCTTTAGCTGTGATCTCTGGACTGTAGCGGTAAGCTAAGCCGAAGCGGTTGTTTTCGTCTAGTTCATATACAGTACCAACATTGAAGCCCACAGCCCAACCATCAGCCTCATCAACATCGACTAATGTTGTTCCGGCAGGAACTAAACCGCCACTAGCTACACCTAGAGCTGCACTAGTTTCTCTTTTCATGGTGCCTTGACCGTAAATAAGGTCTAAACCTGCACCAAAGCTCCATTGTTTATTCAGTCGGTATGAACCAGCAAGGCCAAAGTTAATGCTCTGAACATCTGTTAAGCCGCCGTATTCAGCTGCAGTATAACTATCATCAAACTCTGTCTTAGTACCGAAGTTTGAGTACGCATTAACACCCCAAGCGAATTTATCGTTTACTGGAACGATAAGGTGGATATTTGGCGCGATAGATGTATCACCAACATCATCCGTGTCGGCAACCGGAATTGGACTGCCATTAATATTGTATTCAGCATCGTTTACTTCAATCATTGAAGTAATGCTTTCAAAACCAAGCGAAAGCTCAGTTTTGTCAAATAGTGCCATTGCTGCAGGGTTACGTGCCATTACTGACGCGTTATCTGCGATTACTGCATCACCAGCGAAAGCACGGCCGATGCCGGTTGCTGATTGTGCGTTAAGTTGGAAACCTGCTGCCATCGCTTGCGAAGACGCCAGTGTAATTGTTACTGCTAAAAGAGACTTTTTAAACAGACGCGTGTTGTTGGTAGTCATTCATTTATTCCTTTATATATCCGCCTCTACAGGGCGATTAATTTGAGCAATTGCTCAATGGTGGCTGATCCTATTCGCAAGTATACGATATACAAATCCGACCATTGGGAGTTTTGAGTGGAAAATTATGGAAATGACGCCTATCTGGCACGAAAATGGTGCGAAATGCTGATTTTTAGAGTTTTAACTCTAGAGGTATTGATGGTGTGAATGGTTTCTGATTTATTTATAAATAAAGCCCAGCGATATCAGTAATATAATTGCTGGGCCTTTTGTGACGGGGCTTTAAGAGTGAATTAGCTCATTGGTTTGATCATTTTTGTCAGCTTTTCGGCGATTTTGGAAACATCCTCACCATTTTCACCAACCAGGATTAAGCTGCTGCCATCGACGGGTGTTACCGAGCCGGACATGCCTTTTTCATCAAAGTCGATAGACTTGTCAGTCGGAATTCCAGTTAAAAACAGAGTGACCTTGCCTTTTGCGCCTTGGAAGACCATATGTACCGCGTTGGATTTACCAAAGCCACAGTGGTTTAGGTAATAAACGTGGTAAGGGAAAGCGTCATCAAACTGAAAAGCAAATGGATTCATTTTTGCATTGATCTGCTGCGATGTGACCTGTTCATCGATGTTACTAACAAAGCTCTTCTCATCAACAACATGCTTCATCGCCGTATCAACTAAACTCGCTTGCGCAGGTGAAACGAATGCATTTCCCCAATTCACTTGGCCAACTAATAAACCAGCAACAAACGCCACCGAGGCAGCCATTGCCATTGCTCGTCTCGCAAACGTAGGCCTTACTACTTTGCTCTCTTCGCTTGAGGTCTGATTGAACAGAATACGATCAGCAAGATCGTCTGGCACATCCACATTCATTGCAGAGTGGATCTGTTTATCAAGCGCTAGTACATCGTCTAAGAAGTTACTATTGGCTTCGCTATTCGCGGTCGCATCAACAATATCTTGTGTACGTTGTTTAGGTTCCGACAATACACGACGACGAAATTCCAAATCATCCATTATGTTGTCCCCTCTCTGCCTCTTCTGTATCCAACAGCTCTTTCAACTGATTTCGAGCTCTGAATAAACGTGTCATCACCGTGTTTTTGTTGAGATCGAGAATATCGGCAATCTCATCACCACTAAAACCACCAATCACTTGCAAGAAGAGAGGTTCACGGTAATCAATTTCAAGTTTCATGATCTGGGCTTGCAACCACTGATGCTGATGGTGCGGGTCATCACTGACACTAGCATCGTTACCGTGATCGTCGATATCAACCAGATCAAACTGTTTGCGTTCAAAACGTCGAGCGTTCTCGCGTCTCAAGATGGTAATCAGCCAAGATTTAGCGGCTTTTTCATCTTGAAGGCTATCGAGTGACTTCCATGCACGAAGGCAAGTTTCTTGAACTAAGTCTTCGGCAATGCTTTTGTCTTTGCATAACCAATAGGCGTAGCGAAAGAGGTCACGATGATAGGCACGCACGAGTGCTTCGTATTTTCTTTGTTTGTCCATATCAGAGTTGACCGGACGCTTGGCTGTTTTCTTTCCAAACATTTTTATTATTGACACACGAGCCTCCATAATTGCTCTGCGTATAGCTGTCCTCTATACGTTGTGCTTCGTTTTTTATATTTTTAGAGCTAACGATCGGCAGGAAATCGTAAAATCACATTAAAATTGATCTACTTCAAAATTTAAGGCCTCGAACCCGTTATAGTACACCTTGTCGTCTAGTTAGTCATTCGTGGCTAGCATGTTGAGCAAGACGACACTTCCTTTTGAAGGCTGACTTTACTTTCTCCTAATCAGGAAACTGATTATTTCAATTGGCGCTAAGTTAATTGCTTTATATACATTCCGACCACACAGCTTTGTGTGGTTTTTTTTTGCCTCAAGAAAACCATTCCCTACACAGCGATAACAGTCTTTGCTTACAATAGTTTAGTCTCTTACGACAACCTTTCCCCCAAAAAGGTTCGCCTGAATGCGCAGTTATATTTTCAAACAGTGAGATACTCGTATCACGTTTATTTAAACGCTCGTTTGATTTAATTAACAACTTCTTTACAATGCTTCAGGTCAGACCTCTTAACTTTAAGGAGAAACCATGGGCAAACAGGAAGTCAAAACGCGTTCTGGAGAACGTGTTGCCGTTGTCGCTGGATTACGAACCCCATTTGCTCGTCAGAGCACAGAATTTAGCCAAGTGCCTGCGGTTGACCTAGGCAAAATGGTTGTGAGCGAAATGCTTGCAAGAACGGATGTCGATCCTGCGCTTATCGAACAAGTTGTGTTCGGCCAAGTAGTGCAAATGCCAGAAGCGCCGAACATTGCGCGTGAAATCGTGTTGGGCACAGGCATGAACATCAATACCGATGCCTACAGTGTCACACGAGCATGTGCGACCAGCTTCCAAGCGGCAGTTAACGTGACCGAAAGCATTATGGCTGGCACGATTGATATCGGTATTGCGGGCGGTGCGGACTCTTCTTCTGTATTGCCTATCGGTGTTTCGAAAAAGTTAGCGGCAAATCTATTAGCGCTGAGTAAAACGAAAACTATGGGTCAAAAGCTGAAGATTCTTAAAACGCTTTCCGTAAAAGATTTGATGCCAGTACCACCTGCAGTTGCAGAGTACTCGACCGGTTTATCCATGGGACAAACGGCTGAGCAAATGGCTAAGACGCATGGTATTACTCGCGAAGCTCAAGACGCACTTGCTCACCGTTCTCACTCTTTGGCTTCTCAGGCATGGAAAGAAGGCAAGATTAAAGACGAAGTGATGACTGCATTCCCGGCGCCTTACAAAAAGTATCTAGCGGAAGACAACAACATTCGCCACGACTCAACGGTTGAAGGTTACGCTAAGCTGCGTCCTGCTTTTGATAGAAAGTACGGCAGTGTAACGGCAGCCAATGCTACGCCTCTTACCGATGGCGGTGCAGCAGTGATGTTGATGCGCGAAGGTAAAGCGAAAGAACTAGGCTTAGAAGTGCTTGGTTATATTCGTGGTTATGCGTTCTCAGCGATTGGTGTTGAAACAGATATGCTGATGGGCCCGACTTACGCGACCTCACAAGTATTAAAGAACACCGGTTTAGAGTTGTCAGACCTAACACTGATCGAAATGCACGAAGCATTCGCTGCCCAAGTTTTGGCTAACGTGAAAATGTTCGCAAGCGATGAGTTTGCACAGAAGAATCTTGGCCGCGATAAAGCGATCGGTGAGATTGATATGGAGAAGTTCAACGTGCTGGGTAGCTCGATTGCTTACGGACATCCGTTTGCAGCGACTGGCGCACGCATGATGACTCAAACATTACGTGAACTGAAACGTCGCGGTGGCGGCTTGGCACTGAACACAGCGTGTGCGGCTGGTGGTTTAGGTGCAGCAATGATCTTGGAGGTAGAATAATGTCTACGACTCTTGATGCAACAACAGAAAAAGAAACAGTCGCTCAACCAGATTCAACCTCTGCGACTGAATCAACCAAAAAGAAAGCGACAGCATTTACTCTCAATATCGATGAGCAAGATATTGCTTGGTTAGCGATTGATGTACCAAACGAGAAAATGAACACGCTGCAAGCGGCTTTTGCTGAAGAAATGAAAGCCATCTTCGAGCAACTCAAAGAAAAGCAAAGCCGAGTTAAGGGCCTAATCGTTCATTCTCTTAAGCCAGATAACTTTATCGCTGGTGCTGATGTAAGAATGCTTGATGCGTGTAAAACGGCTGACGAAGCACAGTCTCTGGCTCGCCAAGGGCAGGAGATGTTCCAAACGCTTTCTGAACTACCGTACCCAGTAGTCGCAGCGATTCACGGCCCATGTTTAGGTGGTGGTTTAGAGCTTGCACTGGCGTGTGATTACCGTGTATGTACCGATTCAGATAAGACTCGCGTTGGTCTGCCAGAAGTACAGTTAGGTCTGTTACCAGGCTCTGGCGGTACACAGCGTCTACCTCGCCTTATTGGTTTGCTGCCATCTCTTGACCTAATCCTTACGGGTAAGCAACTGCGCGCTAAGAAAGCGAAATCGCTCGGTGTTGTCGATGCTTGTGTGCCTGAAACTATCCTGCTTGAAGTCGCTAAAAGCTTTGTTGAAAAGAATACGGGCAGTAAAAAAGGTAAGCGCCTTGCGTCGAAAAGCCAAGCGTCGACCAAAGAAAAGCTGATTTCACGTAACGGCCTTGGTCGTAAAGTGATTTTTGAACAAGCTTCTAAGAAGATCAATCAGAAAACACGCGGCAATTACCCAGCAGCGGATGCGATTTTAGACGTGATTCGTTATGGCCTTGAGAACGGCTTTGATAAAGGTCTTCAGTATGAAGCGAAGCGTTTCTCAGAACTGGTTATGACTTCAGAGTCTAAAGCCCTTCGTTCGATTTTCTTTGCAACCACGGAAATGAAAAAAGAACACGGCGCAGACGCAGAACCCAAAGCGGTTAAGCGTGTTGGTGTGCTAGGCGGTGGTCTTATGGGCGCAGGCATCAGCCATGTCAGTGTTGCTAAGGCGAAAGTGCCTGTACGCATTAAAGACGTATCAAATGAAGGTGTACTGAACGCGCTTAACTACAACTTCAAGTTGTTCGATAAGCAGCGTAAGCGTCGCATTCTGAGCCGAGCGGGCCTTGAAAGTAAGATGCTTCAGCTATCTGGTGGTATCGACTTTACGAGTTTCAACCACACTGATGTAGTGATTGAAGCGGTATTTGAAGACCTCGACCTTAAGCAATCAATGGTTGCGGATATCGAAGCCAATGCCAAGCCAGAGACTATCTTTGCGACCAACACGTCTTCGCTGCCAATCCATAAGATTGCGGAGAAGGCGCAGCGACCAGAAAACGTGGTCGGTCTTCACTACTTCAGCCCAGCCGAAAAAATGCCGCTAGTAGAAGTTATCCCTCATGAAACTACGTCAGAAGAGACGATTTCTACGGTTGTTGCATTAGCGAAGAAGCAAGGTAAAACGCCGATTGTTGTGAAAGACACGGCTGGTTTTTATGTGAACCGTATTCTTGCTCCGTACATGAACGAAGCAGCGCATTTACTGCTAGCGAACGAGCCGATTGAAAAGCTCGACAGCACGTTATTGGACTTCGGTTTCCCGGTTGGTCCTATCACTTTATTAGATGAGGTGGGTGTTGATATCGGTGCGAAGATCATTCCGATTTTAGTGAATGAGCTTGGCGATCGTTTCCAAGGTCCTGATGTGTTCGATATTCTTTTGAATGACAACCGTAAAGGCCGCAAGAGTGGTAAAGGTTTCTACACTTACAAAGGCAAGAAGAAGGAAGTGGATAAGTCAGTTTACAAGCTGCTTAAGCTGCAACCAGATCCTAAGTTGAGCGATAACGATATCGCGATGCGCTGTGTGTTACCTATGCTAAACGAAGCGGTTCGTTGTCTAGACGACGGCATTATCCGCAGCCCTCGTGATGGTGATATCGGTGCGATTTTCGGTATCGGTTTCCCGCCATTCCTAGGTGGTCCGTTCCGTTATATGGATCAAATCGGCATTAAGTCACTGGTTGAGATGATGAACGATTTCGCTAAGAAGTACGGTGATCGTTTCGCGCCATGTGATGGCCTACTGACACGTGCTGGATTGGGTGAGTCTTTCTACAAGTAACTCTCTAACTCATTGATTAAGAAGCCCGTATCAAGCAATTGATGCGGGCTTTTCTGTTTTATGAACGAGTGTGAAAGGAATGAGATTCCCGACTCAGTCGTTCCTCCTTCTCGGGAATGATGATTGAGAGATAAAAAGTAAGTTATTGCGTTGATTAGAAAGGTGGTCAAACACACGTCAATCAAAACTACCGTCATCTCCTAAAGCGACGAAGGAGCGTAATAGGAGATCTGCTTTTGGGCTGCATCCAATAAAAAAGGTTGATGCTTTCACATCAACCTTATGATTTTCATTCCAGCTTTATCAGCCTAGCTCAGTATCTTTCGGGCGTAACTGAAACTCATCAATAGAGCCAATTTCAACACCTGCTGACAGCTTCTCTTCCTCATTATGAGCATTACCGTGAGCATGCATAATCAGGCGATTTGCCGTGCGTGGTTTTAGCTGGCTAACCACAAAACGCATCATGTCTGAGCGAGTTAACCCCTTAAGGTCTTCCAATACGCGCTCTCTCTGGTTGAACTCAACATCCTTATTGCCTATCGCAACCCATAAGCGCTGAGCTCGCCCTCGCAAAGTCGTATCTGGTGTCGAAATCTGATTCCAGAGACCGCGCTTACTGCTGTGCCATTGATAGTCGTTAAGCTCCAACAGCACCATGTAAAAGGCATTGAGGAACTCATCTATTGAAGCTAACAAGTCAGCAGGGGCGGCATTCGGTGATTGCACATACAACACAATACCAGGGTGTCGGTTGAGCGGCATATTGCCAGTACCGACCATGTAACCTAGCTGCTGCTTGGTTCGTATCTCATGGAAGAAAGTGGCCGACATCAAATGGTTTGCCAATGAATACAGCGCGATATTTTTAGGTGAAATATCAGGGCATTGGTAATAAACCACAATTGCTGAATCATCTTGGTTACACACCACTTCACGTTGGAAGCTGCCGTTTTCACCGAGCATGATGAGCGGACGCAGTGATTCTTCGTAAGCCTGATCTTGAACACGCAGTGCATCTTTTAGCGTTTCAGCCATCTTGTGTGCATCGGCTTTTTTCCAGTCGCCATACACAAACATCTCAACATGAAGTTCCGCCAAGATTGCTTGAACAAAAGAGGAGAGCTCATCGACCTCTATCGTTTCTAGGGCTTCAATTAACACGGAATAAGGCGGGTTATTTGGTTGAAGTATCCCAGTCATTGCATTAAACAACTGCGAAATAGGGCGATCTTGCGACGCGTTGTTCCAGTTTCTGAGCAATTGATGCTTGATGGTTTCGAAGCGTGTTGGACTAAAGTCGCGTGCTTGGAAACGTTCAAGAATCATATTGAGCAGTTGTGGCTGTTTCTCGCTAAACCCGGACAGAGTGAGCGTTACACCGCCCTGATGGGTGTACATGTTGTAGCCCATTCCGGCGATTTCAGCCTGATACGTATCTTTTTCGAGTGAGTCTAAGAACATCTCTACGCACAAGCGTGTTTTAACGATATTTCTTGGGCTAGCAACTGAGTGCGGGCTATCGATAGCAACATACACCACACCTTTAGGAACTCGAAATTGATGGTCTTGCAGGTGCCACAGCTTAAAGCCGTCGAGCTCTTCTAACAGTTGTGGGAACTTAGCGTCACCTTCCAGTTCAGTCGGGTCTAGATCGTAGCAAATAAACGGGTTTTTGCTTGGGAGTTCAAACTGCCAACCGGGGTTAATGCACGTAAAGCATTGAACTTGTTCAGCGCTAAAAGGTGTGACCGAGTAGGGAGTAAAGTACCACTTCGCTTCCCTGTCATACTCGAATCCCTGAGCAACAATGGTCGCTCGCATGTTGTCTACGGTTAAGTAAGGCAGCAAAGAACGCTGTAATTCGTCATCGAAATGCGACATTTTGTAATCGCCATACACCACATCTTGCTCTTGGTAGTGCTGCATGTTGATGACGAGGTGGCTGACGACATCAAGCGGTCTTGCTGGCTCTTGAAAGCGGAAAGCAGACTCTAAAACGGCGCGTTTTTCTAGGTAGCGCCACTCTTCTATGCCTTGTTGTTCGACTAACTTGATGTACTGAAATATCGCTTGGATGATGTTATCGGTTTTGGTTAAACCTTCTATGGTCAATGAGCAACTGACTGTGAAATCACGGTAGTTACTGCCACTCGCGCCACCACCTGCAGAGAGAGATGTTATCCAGCCTTTCTCTTTGAGTTGCATCATCAAACTGCCTCCACCTTCGTAACCTAAAAGGTGGGCAAAGAACGACAATGGCTTAACGCCGTAGTGTTCGTCCATGCTTGGCATCGGGAAGGTTAAGATCAGTTTGCGCACTTCTTTAATCGGCTCAACGCGGACTTGTACACCCGTACTTAACTCGCCGACAATCGGAACTTCAACCTTTTTGCCTTGTAGGTTGTGATTGGTGATTGAGCTAAAGCGATCCTCAACCCAGCTTTGCATCTCATCTAACGACTGATTGCCAGACAGTGTCAGTGTCATCAAGTCAGCAGAGTATTGTTGCTGGTGGAAAGCCAAGATCTCTTGTCGAATCGTCTCGCCGTTTCTGTCACCCAACGTATCGATATTACCGACAGAAAACTTCGAGAATGGGTGATTGTGATTCACCAGTTCTTTGGTAACTTGGTACAAGCGTCGTGAGTCGTCGTTGAGTTTCATCTTGTATTCGGAGTCAACGGCTTGGCGTTCTTTGTCTAACGCTTCTTCGTTGAAAAGGGGAGCGGTAAAAAATTGGCTGAAGCGATCGAGTGCGGTTTCAAAGGCATTCAATTCAACATCAAAAAAGAAGCAGGTGTGCTCTGTTCCTGTCCAAGCGTTGTTGCTACCGCCATGCTGGCTGATAAAACTTTGGAACTCTCCGACCTTTGGATACTTTTCAGTTCCCAAAAATAGCATATGCTCTAAGTAGTGAGCTAAACCCTCTCGGTCTGTAGGGTCATCAAAATGCCCCACATTGACGGCTAATGCGGCTGCTGCTTTTTGAGCATTTTGATCCTGAACTAACAGTACACGTAACCCGTTATTTAAGGTTATGTAGCGGTATTGATGTTCATCATTTGGGCTTAAGTGCACAGGAGCATCTCCAGAGAAGGTGGTTTTTAAATTATGTACCCGATGATTCGGCGTGCAAACCTTGTGATCATATTTTGGGATATGAAGTGCTTTTTGGCGATTTCTAAATCACTTTTATCGATTTTTATCAGTAATTTATTTTCTTTTAACAAGATTGTTAAGAAAGTCGAACTCTTTGGCAAGTGACTTGATATAATTATTTATATTGACTGCGGTTTCTCTGGATTGAGAGCCAAACCTAAGTAGCGTTTCGCTGATATATGGGATATATCGACTTTCGACATGTTACGAAGACAGGATTGAACATGAAAATATTCATTATGCGCCACGGTGAAGCAGAACATTTTGCCAACTCGGATGCAGAAAGAGCGTTGACCAAGCGCGGGAAAATGGCTTCTCTTGCCGTGGCACAAGCTGCAAATGAGCAGGGGATTAGTCAATTCGATAAAGTGCTGGTGAGCCCATATTTAAGGGCACAAGAAACGTGGTTAGAGATCTCTCAGGCGTTTTCTGGAAAGAAAGTAGAAACCTGTGATGATATTACGCCTTATGGAATGTCCGACGATGTGTTTGATTTGACCTTAGCAATGGCTGAAGTAGAAAAACTAGAGACCATTTTATTTGTTTCTCATTTACCTCTAGTTGGCTACCTAACTGCAGAGTTTGCAACAGGCATGGCGCCGCCTATGTTTCCCACTTCGGGCCTAGCGTGTATCGACTTCAGCCTTGAGACACAAAAAGGTGAGTTGCTTTGGAACATCAATCCATAAGCTCGTTGAGCTCTGTTTGATGACAAAGTTGCAGACAATTAGAAAGGGCATCTCAATATGATTGGGATGCCCTTTGTTGTTTTTTGGTGAGAGAGAGTTTGTTAACCAGAATTACTTCTCAGGAACCGAAAGCAAGACTAACAGCGCGCCATTGCCGCCAAACTCTAACGGTGCTTGGTGGAAAGCCATCACGTCTGGGTGCTGTGCTAACCACAAAGGCACCTTCTGTTTAAGGATGTGTTTACCGATACCGTGCTGAACGCAGGCACACGCCACGCTCTCTTTCACGCAGTGCGCAATCATCGCGCCAAGCTCACGTTTGGCTTCTTGTTGAGTCATACCATGCATATCGAGATACACGTCAGGCACGTAGACACCACGACGGAGGCGCTTGACCTCATATTTAGAGACATCATCACGCGCATAGCGCGTCGGACCGTCTTCGCTAAGATGCGGAATGAACTCATCCGAGAAATAAAACTCGCTATCACTGGCTTGTCTTGCCGTTCGAGTAATTTCTTTTTGCTTGGCATTTCTTTTTGGCTGCTGGACTATGGTATCCTGTTGCAACTTTTTAACGCCCTTTACTGCATCGTTGAACAGGGCGAAATCGTCATCGAAGTCGGTGTCTTTTTTGCTCATCAGGTTATGAATTCTAATTAGAAACGTAATTAGCAGTATTGTAGCGCTTTTCGGAGACAATTTTGGATAAGATTTTTGTAGAAGAAGCGGTATCAGAACTACACACGCTTCAAGATGTGATTCGTTGGACTGTTAGCCGCTTTAACGCAGCGGGCCTATTTTATGGTCACGGCACTGATAACGCGTGGGATGAGGCAGTACAACTTATCTTACCTACTCTTTATCTGCCGATTGATGTTCCTTCGCATGTGATGAACTCCCGTCTAACGAGCAGCGAACGTCTACGTATTGTTGAGCGCGTAATCAAGCGTATTAATGATCGTACACCAACGGCTTACCTAACCAACAAAGCTTGGTTCTGTGGTCTTGAGTTCTTCGTTGATGAGCGCGTTCTTGTGCCTCGTTCTCCAATTGGTGAGCTGATCGAAGCTCAATTCCAACCTTGGTTAACTGAAGAGCCAACTCGCATCATGGATATGTGTACGGGTAGTGGTTGTATCGCTATTGCTTGTGCTCACGCATTCCCAGACGCTGAAGTAGATGCGATTGATATCTCTACTGACGCATTGCAAGTTGCAGAGCAAAACGTTCAAGATCACGGCATGGAGCAGCAAGTGTTCCCAATCCGTTCAGATCTTTTCCGTGATTTGCCAAAAGAGAAATACAACCTGATCGTATCTAACCCACCTTACGTGGACGAAGAAGATATGAACAGCCTGCCAGATGAGTTTACTCACGAGCCAGAACTTGGCCTAGCAGCGGGTACAGACGGTCTGAAATTGGTTCGTCGCATCTTAGCTAATGCACCAGACTACCTAACTGACGACGGTATTCTTATCTGTGAAGTTGGTAACTCAATGGTTCATATGATGGATCAGTACCCAGAGATTCCATTCACTTGGATTGAATTCTCTAACGGTGGTCATGGCGTATTCATGATCACTCGTGAGCAGCTTGTTGCTTGCGCTGATGAGTTCTCTATCTACAAAGACTAGGTTTCAATTATTAGGTTAGTGCCCCTATCTTAGGGCTGTAAGCTTAGAACCTGACATCTAGTAAGACGTTCGATTTGAAACGTTTTTATTTAAACGCCATGCAGCAATGCATGGCGTTTTTTATTGCCTAGATTAAAGATGTTTGCATTTATATCGAAGACGTTAAGCGCAATATTTAGTTGATTAATATGAGGGCTTATTACATATTGGTGTTTAATATTTAGTCGTTTTAGTGAGTTAAGGAGGATTCACGATGAGCTTTGATACATGGATTTATTATTTATTAGCGGTGCTAATTTTAACGGCATCACCAGGCCCAAGTTCTTTATTGTGCATGACCAAAGGTGTGCAATCTGGCTTTAAATTATCGATATTTACTGCCTTGGGGAGCTTAACTGCGATTACTGGTATTTTAACTTTATCGTTTACCGGGCTAGGGGTAATTATTGCTTCGTCTGAAGTGGTATTTAATGTCATAAAATGGACTGGTGCAGCTTATCTGATCTTCCTCGGTTGGAAGTCTCTGCGCTCTAGCCAACAAGATTATGACAAGTTATCGGATCAACAAGGCGGTGCTCAATCTGTCAAAGAAAGCGCTGCGCAGCATTACTTAAGTGGCTTTATTGTTGGCGCGAGTAACCCCAAAGCTATCTTGTTTTTTACTGCACTTTTCCCACAGTTTATTGATCCCTCAATTGTGCTATTACCACAGTTTACCGTGTTTGCTTTTACCTTCGCAGTGATGGAATTGTCTTGGTTATTGGTGTATGCCTACTTGGGGGCGAAGTCGTCAAATTGGTTGTTTGCGAAAGGTCGAGCCAAGGTCTTTAATCGTGTCACTGGAGGTGTCTTTATTGGGGCTGGCGCACTGCTTTCGACGACCAGTCGAGCATAACTTTCTGTTTTATCAGAGAGGTGAATGGTTACAGAATATTCTTGATGCTGTCATAAAAGGTTAATATTAATGTGCTTGCTGCTTTTGGCGAAAAGCCGATATATTGTAGTTACACCATCACGTTCTCAAGGAGAGACATATGCAGCATCAAGAAATGATTCAACACAGTAACTTTGGCGTAATCAGTCGTACTTGGATTTTCTCTACCCTTTCTCTAGTGGGTATTCTTGCTCTAATGTAGTCAGCTTCATGGCTCTATAGTTTTAGTTTTTATTATGAAATCACTTGTTAAAAAGTCTTCAAAGTCAGAACTCTTTCTCTTATAAATGTGGCTTTTCTCATCAGGCTAGCCACTTAACTTTTTCTTAGTCATCTTCTTCTAGCAAGCATCCCCCAGTAATTTACTCCTAGTCACCACTTTCTTCTTGTGGAATGGTTTATCACCTTACCTCTATAAACAAGCGCCATCGCACTTCTGAAGTTGTTACGAAACTGTGATAATCTTAAGTTATCTTTTATCTACAGTGTATCTCTCATGTCTGTCTGGGATTCTATTTCATTTAACAATCGATTTACTGCATTACCTCGACTGTTCTATACCCCAATTCAACCTACACCGCTCAGCAATGTCCAATGGCTCGCATGGAATCATAAGCTTGCGGATGAACTCGGTTTTTTGTCATTTGATGATGCTTCCGAGGAATTGCTTGAAACGTTATCTGGCAATGTTGAACCTGAGCAGTTTTCGCCTGTAGCAATGAAATACGCAGGCCACCAGTTTGGTTCTTATAACCCGGATTTAGGTGATGGAAGAGGGCTGTTATTAGCTCAAATTGTCGCGAAAAGTGGCGAAACGTTCGATTTACACCTTAAAGGTGCCGGTAAAACGCCCTATTCACGTATGGGCGATGGACGCGCTGTTATTCGATCAACCGTTCGTGAGTACTTATGTAGCGAAGCGATGGCAGGGCTCAATATCCCAACCACTCGCGCGTTGGCTATGATGACCAGCGACACACCGGTATATCGAGAGAAGCAAGAGTGGGGCGCATTGTTGGTGCGTGCTGCCGAATCACACATCCGTTTCGGTCACTTTGAACATCTGTTTTATACCAATCAGTTGGCTGAGCATAAGTTGCTGGCCGATAAAGTCATTGAATGGCACTTCCCTGAGTGTCTCGATGAAGAGAAACCCTACGCTGCTATGTTTAATCAGATTGTTGACCGTACCGTGGAGATGATTGCGTTGTGGCAAGCGAATGGTTTTGCTCATGGCGTGATGAACACCGATAACATGTCGATCATCGGGCAAACTTTCGATTATGGTCCGTTCGCGTTTCTTGATGAATATGACCCAAGATTGATCTGTAATCACTCGGATTACCAAGGTCGTTATGCTTTTAACCAGCAGCCAAGAATAGGGCTTTGGAACCTGTCGGCACTGGCTCACTCACTTTCTCCGCTGGTGGATAAGGCCGACTTAGAGGCGGCTTTAGAGCAGTACGAACCGCAAATGAACGGTTACTTTAGTCAGATGATGCGTCGTAAGTTGGGGCTACTTTCGAAACAAGAAGGTGACAGTCGTTTGTTTGAATCTATGTTCGAGCTGATGTCGCAAAACAAAGTCGACTACCCAAGATTTTTTAGAACGTTGTCGAATTTGGATACCTTGCAGCCGCAAGAAGTGATTGATTTGGTTATCGATCGCGAGGCCGCGAAGCTATGGGTAGATAACTATTTACAGCGCTGCGAATTAGAAGAGAGTTCAGTGGTAAAGCGCTGCGAAAACATGCGACAGGTAAACCCGAAATACATTCTCAGAAACTATCTAGCTCAACTAGCTATCGATAAAGCTGAGCGCGGTGATAGTAGCGACATTGACGCTTTGATGGTGGTGCTTGCAAACCCTTATGCGGAACATCCGGACTATGAACATCTAGCGGCTTTACCTCCTGAGTGGGGCAAAGCCATGGAGATCAGCTGCTCGTCATAATCAACTAATAGCGGATTAAGCCGTTAAGATTCAGATAGAGGTCACTAAGTTGTGATCTTTATCTGTTTGTTCTTCTAACTTTACAAACATGTCAATAATCAAACAATCGGCCAGCCTATACACTATGTGAATAAGTTGTAAATTTAATAGGTTTGGGCGATGCCAACAAATACTCGAATTCTCGTGGTGGATGATGATCAAGAAATCCGCGAGCTGCTGGAAGAGTACCTCACAAAATCTGGTTTCGATGTTTCTTCTGTGGGAGACGGTGTTGAACTAGAAGCTCATCTGCAAAACCAAGGTTATCCAGATCTGATTCTGCTTGATGTGATGCTACCCGGTGACGATGGTTTTACCTTGTGTCAACGCGTCCGTAAGCAATCGAATGTGCCTATCATCATGCTGACTGCCGTATCGGATGAAACCGACCAAATTATCGGCTTAGAAATTGGTGCTGATGATTACATTGCCAAGCCGTTTAGCCCTCGTCAGTTAATGGCGCGTATCAAAGCGTTGTTGCGCCGCGTTCAAGTGGTGGATGACAAGACAAGTGATGCATTGCCAAAACAGATTGTTTTTGGTGATTGGACGCTTGATACGTTAGCGCATCGAATTTCCCACAATGAAAACTCGGAAGAGATGGATTTGTCGGGCAGTGATTTTTCTCTGTTGATGTTGTTCTTAACTCGCCCTAACGAAGTTCTCGACCGTGACACTATCTCATTCGCGACCAGAGGCCGTGAAGCGTTGCCTTTTGAGCGAGGCATTGATGTGCAGCTTAGTCGTCTGAGAAGCCGATTGGGCGACAGTGGCAAGTATCCTCACTACATCAAAACCATGCGCGGTAATGGCTATATCCTCGCTGTGCCTGTTCAGTATGAACACTGATAATCAAGTGATGTTAATGAGCACCTCGGCAATGAAGTATTTCCTATGAACGGGTTGAGTCGGTTAAAGCCAAACTCTTTGGTTGCCAGAACATTGTTACTGACCTTGTTAGCTGTGGTGATAGCTCAAGGTATCGCAACGTCTATTTGGTATAGCGAATCCAAACACAAAGAACTGGAGGGGATTCGTTCTGCCTCTTCAAGCATGGCCAATATGTTTGCCTCGACGGTGACTTTCTTCCAGTCTCTGCCCGTTAAATATCGCCATATCGTGTTGGATCAAATCCGCAATATGGGCGGTACGCGCTTCTTCGTTTCTTTCAATAAAGAGGCGTTGATTGTCGAACCGATCCCTGATACCCGTTTAAAAACCGCCTCGATTGAAGCGATAGAAAGTGTTTTGAGTAGCAAGCTCAATAAAGTCGAATCAGTGCGGGTTGATTTCTCTCACCCTGAACATCTTCGTTTGCTTAAAAATGATATCTACTTGAGCGATCTCCCACGATCGTGGGCACATCATACTTTAACCTTAGAACCTCTTAACCCTCCTATTCTGGTTGTTCAGATAGAATTAGCCAGTCATGAATGGGTGTATATCGCCGCGTTGTTGCCTGCGCCTTACGTCAAACTCGACGATACGATTCTCGGCAGAGAACAGGTGATCTTCTTAGTTTCCTCGACCCTCATTCTTTTGGTTTTGACTTACTTGATGATTCGTCGGCAAGTACGCCCTCTTAAAAAATTAGCAAGAGCGGCCAATGAGATGAGTATGGATATTCAGCAGCCGCCACTTAACGAAGAGGGGGCTACTGAGCTGGTGACGGCGACCCGAGCGTTTAATCGAATGCAGCAACGGATTCGTCGCTATGTTGCCGACCGTGAGCACCTTTTCTCTGCAATCTCACATGATTTAAAGACACCAATAACACGGCTTAGATTGCGTGCAGAGTTGTTGGAGAGTGAAGTAAAGAAAGACAAATTCAACAAAGATCTCGATGAGCTTGAGATGATGGTTAAAGGTGCTTTGCAAGCGGTAAGAGACACCGATCTACACGAGAATAATGCCATAATTGACCTCAACGAAATGGTACTTGCAGTGATTGAATCTCATAACCAGTATCAGACAAAGGTTGAGTTCGAGCCGGTCGTCATTGAGCCATTGGTCGCTAAACCACTGGCGATAAAGCGTGTACTCACCAACTTAATCGACAACGCGGTTAAGTATGGTTCCTCAGCAGTTGTTGAAATCAGCGGTGATGATCTTTGGGTGGTCGTGACCATTCAAGACCGTGGTCTCGGTATTCCAGAAGACAAGCTAGAGTTAGTTTTTGAACCTTACTTTAGGTTAGCAACGGATGATCAAGGACACGGTCTTGGCCTCGGGATCTGCCGAAATATCCTGCATGGACACGGCGGAGATCTCATTATTCGTAACTCCCCTCAAGGCGGCTTAGAAGCTAAAGTCTATATTCCACGCGGCCTAGAAGTTTAATGTAACAATTGTGTTACATTGAGCTTACCTTTTGTTTCAATCTTACAAATCAGAATAAGTAGACTCTGTATTGAACCGGACGTCGAGTCCGCTAAAACATGGAAGATAATAATGAAAATCAATAAAACCCTACTTACTCTATCTCTTCTTGCTGCCTCAACATTTTCTCAAGCTGGTGAAGTGGAAGTGCTTCACTGGTGGACTGCCGGTGGCGAAGCGAAATCCGCAGCTGTACTGAAAGAGATGATTGAAGAACAAGGCCATACTTGGAAAGATTTCGCTGTTGCTGGTGGCGGCGGTGAAAGTGCGATGACTGTTTTGAAAACTCGAGCAGTGTCGGGCAATCCTCCATCTGCGGCGCAGATTAAAGGTCATGATATTCAAGAGTGGGGTGGTTTAGGTTTTCTAACGTCTCTCGATGCAACTGCGAAACAAGAAAAATGGGATGAGCTACTGCCAGAAGTGGTCACTAAAGTGATGAAGTGGGATGGCGAATATGTCGCAGTTCCTGTCAACGTTCACCGTGTTAACTGGCTTTGGGCTAACCCTGTTGTTTTAGAAAAATCAGGAGTGACGGTTCCAACTACGTTAGATGAGTTCTTTGTTGCCGCAGACAAGATTAAAGCGGCTGGCTTCATTCCACTGGCTCACGGTGGTCAACCTTGGCAAGACGCTACGGTATTCGAAGCTGTAGCACTTGATGTACTAGGCAGTGAAGATTACAACAAAGCGTTCGTTGATCTGGATATGGACGTGTTATCTGGCGACAAAATGGTGGAAGTGTTCACCAAGTTCAAAAAGATGCGTGATTACATCGACAGCAACTCTCCGGGTCGTGATTGGAACGTAGCAACTTCGATGGTTATCAATGGCGAAGCGGCAATGCAGATCATGGGTGACTGGGCGAAAGGTGAATTTACTGCGGCAGGCAAAGTACCGGGTAAAGATTACATCTGTGCACCAGCACCGGGCACTGATGGCCAATTCACTTTCAACATCGATAGCTTTGCGTTCTTTGAGCTGAGTGACAAAGAGAACCAAAAAGCGCAGCAAGACCTAGCGAAAACCATTCTTACCAAAGATTTCCAAGAAGTCTTCAACCTTAACAAGGGTTCTATCCCTGTACGTCTAGATATGGACATGTCTAAGTTCGACCAATGTGCGTTGGATTCAATGGCAACCTTCAAAGCGAGTGCGAAATCTGGCGATCTTGTTCCGAGTATGGCTCACGGCCTAGCGACAACAAGCTACGCTCAAGGCGCGATTTACGACGTGGTAACCAACTTCTTCAACGAAAAAGATGCCGATCCAAAACAAGCGGCGGCTAAGTTAGCGAAAGCTGTGAAAGCGGCTATCTAATATAACTTGATAAGCGACACACAACGCACGTGAGTGACGGGTTGTGTTGCTTTACCAAACCCCCAGGGTGGGTAGGCTCGTAGGGAGCCTATCTACTCTTCACTCCCAATTCTGATATGCGTGATGCTGATGTGGTGCCGAAAGGTAAGCCATTGGCTCGATTGTGCAACAAGGATAAGTTATGGAGCATGTTTTGACTGAGTCGACTCCAAAACCCACAAGGAGCCAGCCTGCGCCCAAGCCTAGCTTTGCTGACAGGTTGCAACATTGGTTACCCAAGATTGTACTGGCGCCGACCGCGTTAGTGACCGTGGTGTGTATCTACGGCTATATATTCTGGACGGCGGCGCTGTCGTTTACGAATTCTCGATTTTTACCGAGCTTCAACTTTGTTGGTTTAGCTCAATATGAAAAGCTGATGGACAACGATCGCTGGATCACCTCAATCACCAACCTCGGTGTGTTTGGTTTTCTGTTCATGGCGATTGCTATCTTGTTGGGTGTGGGTTTGGCGGTATTGCTTGACCAGAACATCCGTCAAGAAGGCGCGATTCGTACCATTTATTTATACCCAATGGCCTTGTCATTCATCGTGACGGGTACCGCTTGGAAATGGATTCTCAATCCGGGTCTTGGCATTGAAAAACTGATGCAAGATTGGGGCTTTACCGACTTCAAATTCGATTGGTTAGTCGACTCTGAAATGTCGGTCTATACCTTGGTTATCGCAGCACTTTGGCAGTCGTCAGGCTTCGTGATGGCGATGTTCTTAGCCGGCCTTCGTGGCATTGATTCTTCAATCATCAAAGCCGCTCAAATTGATGGGGCAAGCTTACCCACTATTTATCTGAAAATCATTCTACCTTGCTTGCGCCCTGTGGTTTTCAGCGCGGTGATCATCACCTCACACATTGCGATTAAGAGTTTCGACCTTGTGACCGCGATGACAGCGGGTGGCCCAGGTTATTCATCGGATCTTCCTGCGCTATTCATGTACGCACACTCATTTACGCGTGGACAAATCGGCCTTGGTGCTGCCAGTGCCATGATGATGCTTGCTGGTATCTTAGCGATTCTCGTGCCTTATCTTTACTCTGAACTTAGGGAGAAAAAGTCATGATGAATAACATCAATTTTGCTCGAATCTTTATTTATTCAGCACTGCTTTTCTTCTGCTTGGTGTATCTAATGCCATTGTTTGTCATGGCGCTGACCTCATTCAAAACTCTGCCAGACATTAAGGCAGGTAACTTGATGAGCTTACCGAAAGAGTGGGTGTTTGATGCTTGGTATAAAGCGTGGGACACCGCCTGTACGGGCGTGAAATGTGAAGGCATCAAAGGCTACTTCTGGAACTCGTTCCAAATGGTGATTCCTGCGGTTGCGATTTCAACATTGCTCGGTGCATTCAATGGTTATGTAGTGACGAAATGGCAATTCCGAGGCTCGAATCTGTTCTTCAGCTTACTGTTGTTTGGTTGCTTCATTCCGTTCCAAGTGGTGCTACTACCAATGGCAACCATGCTCGGCAAGATGGGGCTAGCGAACACAACCATCGGCTTGGTGATTGTGCACGTTATCTACGGCATGGCGTTTACAACTCTGTTTTTCCGTAACTTCTACATCTCGATTCCGGATGAATTGATCAAAGCAGCAAAACTGGATGGTGCAGGCTTCTTTACCATTTTCTTCAAGATCTTATTACCGATCTCTACGCCTATCATCATGGTGACGGTGATCTGGCAGTTCACCGCAATCTGGAACGATTTCTTGTTCGGGGTGGTGTATTCCGGCTCAGAGACTCAGCCAATCACCGTAGCATTAAATAACTTAGTCAACACCAGCACGGGCGTTAAAGAATACAACGTTGATATGGCTGCCGCGATCATCGCCGCGCTGCCAACGCTGTTGGTGTATGTCTTCGCAGGAAAATATTTTGTTCGTGGCCTAACGGCAGGATCAGTAAAAGGATAATTACCCATGGCAACATTAGATTTAAAACAGATCCGTAAAACCTATCGCAACGCGGACAACGAAACGTTAAAGGGCATCGACATCAGTATCGATTCGGGGGAGTTCTTGATACTTGTCGGCCCTTCGGGGTGTGGAAAATCCACCCTAATGAACACCATTGCTGGGCTAGAAAATATTAGCTCGGGTGAAATCGTGATTGATGGTGTTGACGTGGCCCAGGTTGAACCTAAAGACCGCGACATCGCGATGGTATTCCAGTCGTACGCACTTTACCCAAACATGACGGTACGCGGCAATATCGCCTTCGGCTTGAAGATCCGCAAGATGCCACAAGACGAAATCGACGCAGAAGTGAATCGCGTCGCTGAAATGCTACAAATCGAACAACTGCTTGATCGTAAACCATCGCAGCTATCTGGTGGTCAGCGTCAACGTGTCGCTATGGGGCGCGCTTTGGCGCGTCGTCCTAAGCTGTATCTGTTCGATGAGCCGCTTTCTAACTTGGATGCCAAGCTACGTGTCGAGATGCGACACCAGATCAAACGTCTGCACCAAAAGCTGAACACCACCATTGTCTACGTGACCCATGACCAAATCGAGGCGATGACCTTGGCTGACCGTATTGCGGTGATGAAAGATGGTGAACTGCAGCAACTCGGTACGCCGCAAGAGATCTACACCAAGCCAAATAACATGTTCGTGGCGGGCTTTATGGGTTCACCATCTATGAACTTCATTAAGACCATGGTGGATTTGGATGATGAGCAGAATCCGATCGTCAAAGTAACGGGTACAGCTGAGCAAGAGCACCACATTCGATTACCACAAAGCATGCGTGAGCAAGATGGCAAAGAAGTGGTGATTGGCCTGCGCCCTGAACATATTACCGAGCAGGAAAGTGAAGATGTGTCGGCAACGACCAAGCTAGACTTGCAGTTAGAAGTGCTAGAACCAACAGGGCCAGATACGATTGCGATGGTGAAAGTGAACGACCAAGAAGTGGCATGTCGCTTGTCGCCAGAATTTGAAGTGTCAGTTGGGCAAATGGCGCCGCTGCATTTTGACTTATCAAAGGCGGTATTCTTTGATGCTCAGACTGAAGCGAGAATTGATTTTTAGTTTTTGAGACAGTAGCTCAATGAGAGTCTAAGCTTAAGCAAAGGCAGTATCACTAATTACTAATAAGTAACGTGATGCTGTCTTTTTTGTTGTTTTAGCCTGTTTTATTTCCTCACGAAAACAGAGGGATAAACGAGATAAATGGATTAACTGCAATAATATCGCCAAATAGCCTCCGTTAGCTCTATAAAGCTGACCGAGAACAGCGTAGGATCGCGCTACTTTAGACCAAATACTAGGTTGCACATTAGTGCATAAACAGAAGAATACATGAAACTAACAGCAAAACCCTCAGCTAGTAACGCTTTACTTATTTCTATTACGACACCGGACTTCAAAGGTGACGAAGCAAAAGAGTCTCTTGCCGAACTTGCTCGCTTAGTAACAACCCTAGGGTTTAAAGTGGTCGGTACTCAATCGCAGCACCACAGTTCAACTCAACGACAAAACGTGTTGGGTGCTGGTAAGCTTGCGGAAATTGCACACCTAACCGGCTACCAAGGTTCGATTGAAGAAGCAGAAGATGAAGACTTCCTTGATGAATCTGGTCTGTTTGATTCAGAAATCGACGAGCTAGATTTTGATGATCTTCCAACGGGCGACTTTCAATACGGCGCTGCTGATGTTGTGGTATTCGACTGTGATTTGAGCCCGTCTCAACTGCGTAATGTCGAATCTCACCTAGGTGTCGAAGTTTTTGACCGTACAGGCATCATCATTGAGATCTTCAGTCGCCACGCTCGTACTCGTACTGCTCGTCTGCAAGTTGATATCGCTCGTCTAAACTATTTAGTGCCACGACTTCGTGAAACGGCTGAGGGTGACAAAGAGCGCCAGATGGGTCAGGGCGCTGGTGAAACTTCACTAGAGCTAGACCGTCGTAACGTACGTGACCAAATTGCTGCGCTTAAGCGTGAGCTAGTAAGCGTACAAGATGAAATGAAGACCCGACGCACAAGGCGTGCGGAGCTTTTCACTGTTGCTTTAGTTGGCTACACCAATGCCGGTAAGTCTTCGATGATGCGTGCAATGACCGCAACCGAAGTGGTGGGTGAAGATAAACTGTTCGCAACGCTAGACACCACGGTTCGTGCGCTTCAACCAATTACTCAGCCGCGTATTCTGGTTTCAGATACAGTAGGTTTCATCAAGAAACTGCCACACGATTTGGTTGCTTCGTTCCACTCTACGCTAGCAGAAGCGCATGATGCTTCATTGCTGCTTTATGTCGTTGATGCTTCTGACGTTTCATTCCGCGCACAACTTGATGTGGTACACGACGTATTGGCACAAGTGGGCGTTGAAGGTAGCGAAAAACTATTGGTGCTGAATAAGTGCGATAGATTGACGGAAGAACAGCAGTTAGAGCTGATCGAAGAATTCCCAGATGCGATGCTAACGTCGACTCGTGATCCGTTAGATATCACTAAACTGCACAAGTACATCGTTGGTGTTGCTGAAGAAGGCATGATCGAAGAAGAGATCACTATCCCTTATTCTGGACAAGGCATCATCGGTGAGATTCGCTCAAACATGAGTGTGGTGAAGGAAGAATACGACTACGAATGCATCAAGCTTACTGTACGCTCAAGTGCAATTGATTTAGCGCGCTTGAAAAAGCGTATGCAGAAGTCTTAATTTTGTAGCGAGCCTGGCAAGAACAACCAAAAGAAAAGCGACCCGATAAGGTCGCTTTTTTGTTTCCTGTCGCTGAGTAATTAGTTACTCGTCAACCAGTCCATTTAGGTCATTTACGCCATTCTTTGAGTTGGCTTCCATCGTGCTAGTTCTGGATCAAGCTTGATGCCTTGCGAAGTCAGCAGGTTAACACGTGCTAAGTAAGCCGCACCGTGCATCAGGTGCTTAGCAAGGTCGACCGCATTACGCTGCTGGTAATCATCTAGGTAGCTGTCTTTTGCCCACGCGTTGAATGCGCCAAGTGCAGGGCCAGCCCATACTTGATAATCCATTTCACGACCTTGTTCGCCCGTGTTTGACCAGCGGCTAGAAAGCCCCAAGTACCAGCGGAAAATCAACGCCATTTTACGCTTCGGGTTGCCTTCAGCGCGTTCGATCTGTTTAGGGTCGCGCTCGTTAAAGTGAGCAACAGTACCTGCCCAGATGTCATCCAATGTTGAACGGAATACCTGCTTCTCTAGCTTTTGACGTTCTTCAACTGGAATCGCTTCAATGGAGTCGTAGCGTGTGTAGATCTCGTAAAGCTTGTTTGCACGCATTGGGAACAAGGTACCGCGCTTAACCACTTGCAGCTTCACGCCCATTTCGAACATGTCTGCTGCCGGAGCCATAGTCACGTCAGCCATTTCAGTTGTCGAAAGCAGCTTACGTGTGTGTTCGCTCGCGCCAGCTTCAACACAGGCTTGGTTAATAGAACCAGTAACAATGTATGCCGCGCCCATGTTAAACGTTGCTAGAGCTGCGTCAGGCGTGCCGACGCCACCACCACAACCAACACGCAGCGGTGTTTTGAATTGGTACTGAGCTTGGATCTGTTCTTTCAACGCAAGAATCGTTGGTAACAGGGTAACTAGAGGGCGGTTATCGGTGTGACCACCAGAATCCGCTTCTGCAGTAATGTCATCCGCCATTGGAACCAACTGTGCTAGCTCCATCTGTTCTGCTGTGATTCGACCTTCATCAACCAAAGCTTGCAGCATTTTCACAGGAGCAGGCTGCATGAACTTGCTTGCGACTTCAGTACGGCTCACTTTTGCGATGACTTTGTTGCCAATCTGGATTTCGCCTTTTGCATCACGGCTTAGACCAGCAGCACGATAGTGAACAATTTGCGGTGTTAAACCTAAGAAGGCTGAAGCCTCAACCGTTTTCACTTTGTGCTTCAAAAACAGCTCTACACTGCCGCGCTCTAGTGCAGGTTCACTTGGGCTGTGAATCAGGTTAAACGCGTAAGGGCCGTTTGGTAGCGCTGCTTGAATACGGTTGATCGCTTGCTCAACGCGAGACGGGATTAAGCCTGCCGCGCCAAATGAACAAAGAATGCCTGCCTGACCAAGCGCAATTACAAGCTCTTCAGATGAGATGCCGTTGGCCATTGCGCCTGCGTAGTACGCGTATTTTACGCCATGACAGCGACGAAACTCTTCGTCGCCCAAGCTTTGTGTACCGAGTGCAGGAGCAAATGCGCCAACAGGTTGGCTGTTCGCTGCACTTGCTGAATCACCCGATGTAATTTCAGCTTGTTGGCTGACGCCTAAGCCTTTTTCTGGGTGGCTCACTACGTAACAAGCAAGGCTTAAGTCTTTTAAGATGGTCGACATTGCCGCGCTATCAAAATGAGTTGTGTTCTCTTCAATCTGCCAAGGCCACGGAGATAGCTTTTCGTTATTGATAGTAGTTTGAGTTGTCATAATTATTTCTTTCCTAGTTCCGTGTCAGGCTTATGCTTCTTCGATACAAATGGCGATGTCTTTCACTTCGTAAATACGCAGACCATCTTTGCTCAGGTTTGCGTCACCAACGATGGTGCGTTTGCCGTCTTCGTCTTTAACCGCTGTGATATGTACATCGAGAGACATCTGTTTGTTCAGAGGGTTAATCTGACCACGGTATTTCCATTTCACTTCAGATTGGATTTGACCGAACTTTGGATTGCGGAAGTCAGCGCCAAGATCTTTGTTTAGCGCATAGGTTTGCATCAGCTCGATGATCGCTTCGACACCTAGAGAACCTGGCATTACAGGATCTTGATGGAAGTGGAATTGGAAGAACCAATCACTTGGGTCAATCGTACGCTCAGCGTATAGGTAACCAAGACCGTCTTTACCACCATCGCTAGTGATCTGCACGGTATCGATAAAGTTCAAACGACCGCCGGCCAATTTGTAGTGCTCTTGTACTTCACCAGTAGACGAGACAGGTGCATTGAAGTAACGCGTCGTTTTGTCTAGCAGGTTGATGTTTACATCCGGCGTGCGGTTGTTATCAACGTGCCAAGGATGAGTCACCTTACCGTTGTCCAAACCCAGTTGGTCTTTCAGTGCTGCGCCTTTGAAGTAACCAAATACCGCTGTACCTTCGTAGAATGGCACGCCGTCAGTGCTCAGTTCGAAGCTAAAGCTCTGTACGATGTTTGTACCCATCATTACGGTTGAAAGCAGGCGAGAATCGTTGGTGATCGTTTTGCCACGCAAGTCGACGTTACGCAGCATTTTGCCGCTGCCGTCTAGGTTACGGAAAAACAGTTCTTCACCTGGGAAGCCTAGTGTGGTGCCCATGTAGCCAGAGATGAAGCCGTTTGGCTGCAGTGAAATCTCCATCAACACCGAGTAAGGCATCAAGGTATGGTGGCTGTTTTCATCAAAGTACCATGCATTTTCTGGCACTTCGTATTCAGCGATACACGATGAAGGTTTCTTGAAGTCGCCACGCTTGCCGTCGATCTCAACGACACGAGTGGTTAACTGCAAGTCGCCACACGGAGTACGTGGTGGAATCATCCCACGGTAGATAGAGAAATCAGGGCCGAAACATTTTTCGATGTCGCCAGTCGCGAATTCGAACATGTGGTATGGCGTGAATGGAACCGTATCGGGTGTGCGGTTCGGGTAATCAGGCGTTACCGGAGCTTCAACATGTTGAAGAGGAATCACGCCTTTATTTGGCGCTGTTTCTAGGTCTTCAATTTGCGCCATGAGTGGTGCATTCGCTGAAGCCTGTTGGTTCACTGCTGGTGTATGGCCCAAGCTTTTATGGTCCAAGCTTTCGATAACAGGGGTCGCGACAGCTGTTTCTAAAGAAGGCAGATAACGAGTACATTCGTCGTCTTCTTTGATCATCACACCCAAGTTTTGGAAATCAACAATCACTTTGCCGTTCAGCAAGATATCGATGTTAGCTTTCGCGTATGGGCGAGGGTTTAGACCAATCTCAGTCACTTCCATGCGGTAAGTCAGTTCTGCCGATTGTGGTAGCACTTGTCCACGACAGCGTACTTGTTGAGGCGCATTTTCAAGCGGTTGGAAACGACCATTTTGAACAAGCGTATGCATGCCAAGGTGCATCATGAAGAATTGAAGCAGTTGACCACAACCTTCTGCCATCAAAGAACCAGCCATTACCGAGTCATCTTTGAAGTGGCAAGGGAAGTACCAGTGCTCAGGCTCTAGCTGCTTGTGACCTTCAATCAGACCAAGTCCCCATGTGCCGCCTTGCGGTTCAACACGGCTAACCTTTTCGATCATCATGAACTTCTCTGAGCTGAAGCACAAAGAAGGCTGGTGGCGATCAGATTGGTGAGTTGGGCCAAAACACTCTGCAATGTTTGCAGTCAGTAGGTGGCGCAGTTCTTGGTGGTTAAACTGGGTTTTAGGGCAGTGCAACATAGGGTCGAAGCGTTGCTTAGTCGCAAGTTTACGAGCCTTGATTTCATCTTCAGTGTGAATCACACCTTTGCCGTCTGCTAGCTCTTCATCAGTGAAGAAGCCCGCACAGCCGTTATCCATTTTCAGGATCATCTTGTCGCCAACGAAACATTCGTACGAGAAGAAGAACAGTAGCGTGTCGCCATTGCGAGCAAAGCTGTTGATTGAGATGTCGTAACGCAGCGTATCGCCACCACGAGGCAAGTCGCCAAGGAAGGTCAGTGTACAATCAAGCAGGCGATAAACACGCTCGCCTTTGTTTTCGAAATCAATGCCTAAGTAGCTGATCAGCATTAGGTCACACTGACCAGATTCTACCGCTACAGCCCAAGGGATTTGACCATCAACAAGATACGGCGCATCAACTGGGATGTCGTACTCTGTGGTCATGGTGCTTGGCTTGTATTCGTTCACTGTCGCGTTGAGCTTGGTTACACGAGATACCAATAGGTAGTCTGTGGTTGGTAGGCGAACGCGGCGCGAGTAGCTATCGATGATCGCGTAGTCAGGGCCAAATACATTGGCGATGTCGCCTTCAGCGTATTCAACCAGATCATCGTAATCCCAGATACATGGTTTACGGATAGGTTTTACTGGTGCTGGTGTCGCAAGTGCGTTTACTGGCGCTGACTGAACCTGAGCTGGTTGAGCTTGCACAGGCTGAGTTGATGTTTCGGCTGAGCTATCTAAACCAGACGTAATTGCGTTTAACTGTGCTTTTAATAGCGCATCAGCCATCTGCATGCCTTGGGCTCGAGTGTGCAGGAATGCTTTGTGTACCTGTTGAGCTGCTTGCTGATTTTGAGCAAAAGCTTGGTTGTGTGGTGTTACAGACGGCTGTGATGCTGCATCCGTATTAGCGTCGATATTTGATACGCCATTTTTAGCGGATAGGACATGAGTCATATTGCTGTGGTTACCTGTTAGCTGACTGTGGCGAGTTGGCGCCAGAGTAGGGGATACTGATGTAGGAGTTTCGATGACTGGCTCTACCGCGTTCTGCGCTAATGCCTTCTTCTCTAACTCTTTTTGCGCAAGGGCTGCTTTGATGTTTGCTGTCGTTGGAATCGACGCCACTTTTGCTGCTTGTTTGCCAGAAGCTTTCTGCTGAATCGTTGCCAAGTGAGTCACTGGGGTTTGGGTAATATGTTGATAGATATCGCGACCACCAAGAGTCACTTGCTTAACCAATTGACGTTTAGCATCGCTCGCCAGTTCATTGCTTAAACGAACGGAAAGTGACTGAGATTCAACACTCGACTGGCTTAGTAGCAGCTGTGAACATTGTCCTTCGCTGATGTTGGCAACAATCGCGCTCTTAGAGCTGATATTTGGATTCAGAGACTCAAGGTTCAGGTTGAGGAGACCGTGTAGCAGGCTTGCCATGCCAGAAGCTGCAGAGCAGTGACCAACACGTTGGCTCGCTTGAGTGGTCTTGGTAACTTCTAAGTTGAGAGATACAAGCTCGTGTGACAAAGACTCAGGTGCATGGTTAAGCTCAAGCAGAGAAACATCGTTTGAGCTCATACCGACTTGAGTCAGTAACTCATCAACAACGGCGTTGTTACGCTCGCTTGAGCCAAAGGCCAAGGCGTTAATGCTGCCGTAAGCTGTGTCTTGGTTGCTCGCTACTCGACCTTCTTCCACAAGAACAATTGCACCTGCGCCTTCGCCCACATTCCAACTGCCGTCTTGCGGTTGTCCGAATTTTGGATCAAGCGACACTGGGCTCACGCTGTTCTTCAGAATCACATGTTCCGCACTGCCGCTTAGGTCGACGGCTGCAATTACGACTGCATCCATCGATTCTTGCGACATTAGGTTTTGCGCGACATCGATACAACGAGCAACCGACTGTTCAGCGGCTGAAATCGTAAAGGCAGGGCCGTTAAAGTCCCACAACGAAGAGATGCGCGAAGCCATGATGTTGCCGATGAAACTGGTGTATTGGTTCAGCTTGGCTGCGTCCATCACACTGTCCATCGCGATGGTTTCTAGCGCTTGGTATTCGTCTTGAGTTAGTTCGATACCCATGTTGGCAAAGCTGTCAGCCAATTGGCTATGCAGGTTTACGCGTCCACGGAATTGGTGCATCTCAAGCTCTGTTTCCATCGCAACTAAAACCGCAACCTTTTGGCCTGCAATAAGCTTGGCATCTTTGATGGCTTCGTCTGCAACTTTCATCAGTAGCAATTGCTGAGAGATCAAACGGTCATCTTCATTAGGCGGCACTTTAAAGCGCAGGAAGTCGAGATCGAACTGATCGATATAGGCTCCGTTTGGAATGCCGTGTAAACCAAACTGATTCAGTAGTTCTGGATGTTGGTCTAAGCCTTTCCAGCGTTTCTTAGGCAAAGCAATGAAAGCATCGTTGTTGGTTTCAATCGCAGTGCTCAGCGCATTGATACTTTGCAGAGAACCGAAGTGAGATGCGAGACCAGTAATGCTTAAATTAGACGGCTGTAGGCTTGGAGAAACCGATTCTTGAGTCTGGTTTACATGACTGGTGTCTGAATACGCTTCAAGCAGTAAGTGAGCATTACAACCACCGAAACCAAATACAGAAACACCCGCACAGCGCTCTTGGTTGCCCGCTTTACTTGGCCAAGGTTGAACCTGCGTTGGTAGCGTCTGTGAGCCAAATAAACCTTCAGGCGACGATAGTGGCTTGTCCAAATTAATACTTGGAGGAAGCACGCCTTCTTTCATCGCAAAGATCATTTTCATGATCCCCGGCATACCCGCAGCAGTCAGTAAGTGGCCGAGGTTTGACTTCGCAGAGCCAATCAATGGCGGGTTAGAACCATTCAATTTGTCAGCAAAGAAACGCTCCATTGAGGTTAACTCAACCTTGTCACCTAATGGCGTGCCGGTTGCGTGACACTCAATCACTTCGATGCTGTCTGGTGTTAGGTTTGATGCCTCGTAAGCGCGTTCAAAGGCTTGTATTTGTCCTTTGCTGTTTGGGCTTAATACGAACTGGCCACGGCCATCGTTCGACAAGCCAATACCGCTGACGACTGCGTAGATATTGTCGCCATCACGCTCTGCATCAGCTAAGCGTTTTAGGACTAAAACACCAGCACCTTCGCCAGCAAACAAACCTTTACTGTTGCTATCAAACGGAACCGACACACCGTGGTCAGGGTAAGCGTGGAAGATGGAAAAACCCATGTTGATAAAGAATGGGTCAGCACCGGATACCGCGCCTGCCAACATCATGTCGGCCTTGCCCGTGTTCAAGTAATCACATGCTAACTTCAATGAATACACTGAGCTTGCACATGCCGCATCTAGGCTAAGTTGCACGTTGCCTAAACCTAGCGCATCAGCCACTAACTTAGAGGCGTTGTGTGCTGCAGCGCCATTGATAGGGTTGAGATCTTGCGCGGTTTCATTGGTTGGTAGCAGTGAAAATTGGTCATTAGCCAATTTATCTTTAAGTGCTTTCTCGACCACTGAGTGATACATCGGCAGAAACAAGTCGTTTGAGCGTGTCGTTGGGAACGAAAGGGCACCCATGATCACGCCTGTACGCTCTAAAACATCGGCATTTAAACTAATGCCTGCGTCAACTAACGCCTTACGACTGGTATCCAAAGCCCAAAGGAAACTCTGGTCAACACCGTTGAACGATTCTGCTGTTAAGCGGTAGCCATTGCTGTCGAAATTGAAGTTTTCGATGTAGCCGCCTTTATCACAGTAAAAGCGGTCTGATTCGCCTTGCACGCCCTGATAGCTTTCAGGTTTAGCACCTAACTTTTCAGCGCTTAATGTGGTGCGAGAATCTTTTTTATCTAGCAAGTTTTGCCAAAAGTCTTTTGGCGTATCCGCTTCTGGATACTGGTTAGCAATACCAACAATCGCGATCTTATTGCACTTCACTTGCTGCTTATTCTTAGTTTGAGCCTGATACTGGTTCGATTGAGAACTCATACTAGCTCTCCTTGATGATTCACTGCGCTGCCTTGAGGCACACCACGTAATTGCTTAGCGGCGGTGATCTGTTGTTCTAGCCCTTGAATAAGTGGCTCGACAGACAGTGGAATTTGATGAGTAATGAGCTGGCCAATACACTTGATGAGCGTGACAACATCGTCACCGCCTTTGGCATTGGAAGCGATTGTGCAGTACTGGTCGGCTACGTCGTCGCTACGATTGATCTTGTCGATCAATGTGCTGGTTTGACGATCGGCACCTACTTCGACAAACAGACGCGCACCTTGTTGACGCGCACTCTGGATCAACGCGGTGAAATCTAACGTTGAACAGAAAGTGTCGGCAATCGAAAGGGCGATGCTGTCGCTGTCGATATCGATTGGTGCGCCAGTCGGTAGACCTGCTGCGCTGATAAAGCGGATATGCTTTGGCAATTCGTCGAACAGTGGTTGCGTGTAAAACTCACGCACTTGGCTATGCTGACTCAGCGCTGGTGTAGTGTGCATTGCGGTAACACGATTCGCGGCAATGCCACGTTTACCTAGTTTTTTGAGTAGTGCACGACATGTGCTTTCACAACCAGCCAGTACGCAGGTGTCACCTTGGATGATAGCGAGATAAGCGCGTGGGAATTCTGGTAACAGAGCCTCAATCGCTTGTGCATCACTGCGAACCACAAAGCTATTCCATTGGATGCTTTCGTTGCCGTTCAGCTGCCAATCTTGACGCACTGCGGTGAGTTCGCCAGAAATAGCCGTGGTGAAGATAGGACTGGTTTGAGTCATCTCGATCAGCGCATGTGGGTTTTTCCAAACATTTAAGCTGGCCCACATGGAAGCTTCACCTTTGGAGTAGCCCAAGGCGAAATCTGGCTGCACTTTGAATTCATCACATAGCAGTTGTGTTAACAGATAACTGCTGCCCACACCTGCAATTGCCAGCTCGCTGAGCGACATTTCTTGCGAGTCCTCAGCGTAGGTTTTTTCAGCCTGCAGCATCTCTTTCAAGTTACCCTCACGTTCTAAACGAGCAAATAACTGTGGGAAATGGTGGTGAAAATCGCGCAACATACCGGGATAAACCGTGCCAACACCAGGGTAAACAAATGCAACGCCACCTTTGCTTTGAGGCTTTGGTGAGAAACAACTGCCTGCTGGAGTCTTGTATTGGCTATTGTCAGCCATTATTTTTGGCAACGCATTTTCTAGCGCTGTGATCTCTTGCAGTGCAGCATCGATTGAAGCCGCCTGAATCACGATATTCGCACCACAGTCAGCATTGTGTTGAGCGCTTTGGAAATGACTTAGGTTTGAATACATCAAGCTGGCGATAGCAAGTTCTCTGTCTGCCGAATCACTAACGCATTTAAGCTCAGCTCTTAGTGAGGCCAACTGAGAAACCAATTCAGTTTGCTCGCAGCCAGAAACCACAAACATCAAACTCTCGCTGGATAGCAATGGCTTTGGCTCGTGCAAACCGGTCGCTTGAGTCAATATCAGGCTGGTGGCTTTTGGGCTATCGTCACTGAAAGTTAACGCAGCAACACGTGCTTTGTTTGGCTCAGTGAACCAGTAATGGTTAGGTAATGAATGGCTCGGTAATGAACGGCTCGATATCGCATTAACTATATTCAACAATTCATCAAACTGCTGCGAAGCCGATAAGTCAGAGTGTTGCTGTTGATGACTTAAATCTGAAGCGGGGCGGCGTGCAATATCCAGAGCTAGCTGAATGCTATTTCCGGTAGCTGTATCTACAAAGCTCGCCAAATTCGCGTGTGGGTGAATCTTATTCTGAGCAGCATTCAGCGCACTTAACATCAACAATGATGGTGAGTGATGATCCAAACAGAGCTTAACGACATTACCTTGATTGACTGTCTCGATGGCGTGAGCAAGTGCTTGATTAAAATTGCCATCAACCACAACAGTTATCATCTCTGGGAACGAGGGAAATAAGTCGGCAGAAAGCTCAGCCGCGTTTGCTGGCTGAGCTAAAAGAGCGATGCGCAATGGCATCGCTTTATTAGTAGGAACAGTCACTATGACAATTGCTCCTTTTCTGGGTTCTTAGTCGCTTCTTTCTTCGGCACTGCTGAGCTAGATTTTGGCAAAAATGCGTCATTTAAGCTCTTGCTGATGGTGACTTTGGCACCTTTCATTACTGCGCTTAAACGACCATCTTGGTGGTAAAGCGAGATATCAGCTTGCAGAGACCGAGCCGTGCTTTTTATCACGTTCAGCTCTAGCCAACCTTGGTCACCATTGCGCATCGGTGCGTAGCAAACAAACTCACCAATTGAAGACGGTAGGCTTGCCGCGCCGTATTTCAATCGAGCCCATACCAACATGGCTTGCAACAGATAATCTTCAGCAAATGGCTGACTATCGCCAAAACCTTGCTTCGGAATAAATGATCCGCAGTCGCTGTTTTCAATCCGAGGCAATTGGCACTGAGCCAGTAAGCCTAAGTCGTCAAAGCGTTCAACTGAAGTAATACCTTGCAGTCTTGGTCCATGAAACAGAGTGCCGTCACTGTATAGAGCTTGTGCCGTTGTTACTGGTGTTGAAGAGTTAGCTTCAAAGCGTTTTGTCGACGCTTGTTGAACATCTTCATACACTTGCACAGAGGCAACTTGCAACTGAGCTTGATACTGTGGTCGCCCTTGGCAGCTGATTACTGCTTTTAGCTGATCTTTTGATTTAGCATCAGAGGAAAGAACCAGTTTCAGCTCTTTCACTTCATCAGTATCAAAAATCACACCTTTCAGCAGTTTGTAGTTGTGAACGCTAACGTTCACCCCTAACAGTTGCTCTGCGACTTCACGCATCCATTGGATGGCACACACTGTCGGTAACACTGGGTTACCGGCAATGCAGTGATCTTGAATGAAAGGCAATGCCTTTGGATCAAGATGACGTGTCACAGTAATGCTTGTATTCAGCGGACTCTCTGCAAGGTGCACAGACTCCGCATTAAGCTTTTTTACAGCAGCTTCCTTGTTGTCAGAACCTTGCATGCTCGTACCAACCAGCAGTTGAATGCCAGTTTCGTTCAGTAGTTGAGAACTAAATAGCTCTGCACCCGCCTGAAGAGGAATTACGTACACACCGCGCTCTGTAAACATACGTTTCAGTGCTGCGTTGACCATGCCACCGTCCCACGGTCCCCAGTTGAAGCTCATCACTTTCGCTTGAGGGTTACGAGCAGACAGCTGTAGAGCCGCTTTGTTCAGGATCTCGTTGGACATTGAGTAATCGCTTTGGCCTGTGTTTCCGTAGAAACCCGCCGCCGAAGAGAACATCGCAATCAGTTTTAGCTTGCTGCTATCAAGACCACCAAGAACCGCTTCTAGTCCGCCCACTTTGGTGCCGTAAACCATGTTCAGTTCATCAAGCGTTTTGTCTTGAATATGCTTGTCAGCCAGTACACCTGCACCGTGGATAAGACCTGTGATGCCTTCGAAGTTTGCCAGTGTTTTTGCTACTGACTCATGGTTCGATACATCTAGGCTTAGGTATTCAGCGCTCGCGCCAATCTCGTTGAAAGCGGCAAGTGCTGCGTTGATTTCAAGGCTGCTCAATACCGGTTTTAGCAAGGCATCAACTTTCTTAGGCGTTGGTTTGTCACCTGTTGCTTGTAGGTGAGCGATAGCCGCTGGTTTTAGCTCTTTCTCTTGCTTGTCTTGTGCCCACTGAGGTAGCTCAACTGAAGTAATATGCTTACTACGACCTGCAAGAACGAAATGAGATTTACATTGCTTAGCAAGCGTCAGTGCACATTCAAACGTCACGCCTTTAGCGCCACCAGTTACGAGAACTTTGTCGCTCTTGGTGAGTTGAGCGCCTGTGTTTTTAGTTTGTGCAGCGCCTGGTGTTGTCGCAATCAGTTTTGCACGACCAGATTCACCGTTTTCCGTATGGCTAAGGCCGATTTCAACCGTGTTGGTATCGATATCGAACAGTTCACCTGTGATAGCTTCAGCTAGGTGACGAGCATCAATAGAAGCGTCAGCATCCAATGCACGGCAGAATACGTTTGACCATTCATGGCTCAGTGTCTTAGTTAGACCAGATAGAGCCGCTTGGTTAAGTTCTGCATTCGCTAATTGCTTAGTATCTAGGTAACCAAAGCCACCATCGATACGGCTTAGTGTGAAGAACACGCTACGACCAGAAACGGCATTCAGTTGGCCATTTAGGTGCTTGGCGAATAAGAACGCTGTCGTCAGTGAAGCTCTTGAGTCTGCATTCAAGTTAACCGCTTGCTCGTTGCTTTGTTTAGCATCAACGATAGCTTGTAGGTGAATGAAGCCAGCAATCACTTTGTTCGACGTTTTAAGGTCTGCTTCGATGTCGTTAATAACTGCAGTCACACCCGCATCATCGACGCTGTTGAGTGTGTAGCTTGCGATTTCACTGTTTAAAGGTGACGCGGCAGAAAGAGCACTACGCACTACAGCAACTTGAATGCCGTTAGCGGTCAACTTTTCTGCTAGAACACCGGCGTTGTGACCATCATCTGTGATCACGACACAAGCGTCTTTTGAGAAACAATCGACGAGTTTATCTGCCGCTGGTAGCTTTTTTAGCGCTACCTCATTGTGTGGAGGAAGTTCCGCTGTCGCTGTTTCTGCGATAGGCGTTACTGATTCAGCTTTAGCAGTCGCTACAGGTGCAGCAACGGATAGCTTGCTTTGCATGTAGGTAACGATTTCACCAAGAGTACGACACTCAGCTAAGTCTTCAGGGTTTAGCTCTGGCAGCGTTGGTAGCTGGTCTTGAACCGTACCCAAGATCTCAACGCGTTTAATCGAATCGATACCAAGGTCAGCTTCCATGTCCATCGCTAGGTCGAGCATTTCTGCTGGGTAGCCTGTTTTGTCGGCAACCACTTCCATCATAGTTGATTGAACGTGAGCAGGGTTTAGGTCGTTGCTCGTGCTTTCTACAGCGGCTTCTGGAGCAGGAGCTACTGTCGCTGCTTCCGAATTCGGAGCTAGCTTGCTGTTCATGTAGTCTACAATTTCACCCAGAGTACGACACTCAGCTAGGTCTTCAGGGTTCAGCTCTGGCAAGGTTGGTAGTTGGTCTTGAACCGTACCAAGGATCTCAACACGTTTGATTGAGTCGATGCCAAGGTCAGCTTCCATGTCCATTGCTAGGTCGAGCATTTCTGTTGGGTAGCCCGTTTTATCCGCTACTACGCTCAACATTGTGCTTTGAACTTGTTCTGCGTTTAAACCGTTTGATACTGCTGGCGCAGATGCTTGAGCTGCTACTGGAGCAGAAGCTGGAAGCTTGCTGTTCATGTAAGCAATGATTTCACCCAGAGTACGACACTCAGCTAGATCTTCAGGGTTCAGCTCTGGCAATGTTGGTAGTTGGTCTTGAACTGTTCCAAGGATCTCAACACGTTTGATAGAGTCGATGCCAAGGTCTGCTTCCATGTCCATTGCTAGGTCGAGCATTTCTGTTGGGTAGCCTGTTTTATCAGCCACTACGCTCAGCATTGTTCTTTGAACTTGCTCCGCGTTTAAACCGTTTGATACTGCTTGCGTTGGTGCAGATACTTGAGCTGCTACTGGAGCAGAAGCCGGAAGCTTATTGTTCATGCTTTTAGTATTCATGTAAGCAACTATCTCGCCTAGAGTACGACACTCAGCTAAGTCTTCAGGGTTCAGCTCTGGAAGAGTAGGCAGTTCATCTTGAACCGTACCAAGAATCTCAACACGCTTGATTGAGTCGATACCAAGGTCTGCTTCCATATCCATTTCTAGATCAAGCATTTCCGTTGGGTAGCCTGTCTTCTCAGCAACCACTTCTAGCATGGTTTGTTGAACGACTTTCGCATCAAGACCGTTAGCGGCTTGAACAGGAGCAGTTGCGCTTGGTTGTGCTGCCACAGGCGCTGATGCTGGCATCTTGCTGTTCATGCTTTTACTGTTCATGTAGCCGACGATTTCGCCAAGAGTACGACACTCAGCTAAATCTTCAGGGTTCAGCTCAGGTAGGTTTGGCATTTCGTCTTGAACGGTACCAAGGATCTCTACGCGCTTGATTGAGTCGATACCAAGGTCTGCTTCCATGTCCATTTCTAGATCAAGCATTTCCGTTGGGTAACCCGTTTTCTCAGCGACCACTTCTAGCATCACTTTTTCAGCATCGGCTGATTGTACTGCTACTGGTGCAGCCACAGAAGCTGGTTGTGCTTTAACTGGCACAGGCTGAGCTGCAACAGGCGCTGCCGCTTGAGCCGCTACTTGCGGTGCAGGCACGGCTTTCTGTACTGGCGTAACTTGAACAGATTGAGCTTGAACTGGCGCGGCTTGTACAGGAGTCGCTTGTACTTGAGCTACAGGCTGTTGAACGATAGCTGCTGGAGTAGTTTGAGTAGCTGGAGCTTGAATCGCTGGCTGAGCATTTACAGAAGCAACGAAGGTTGGTTGTACCGTTTGTACTGAACCTTGTGTCAGCATGTTAAGTGCTGAGTTGTTGCTGTGCGCTTGCATCTCTAGGTAATGAGCGTGAGCTTTTAGCGTTTCAGCTTGGTGCTGGTGGAACATTTCCATAGAACGCTGTAGGTTCTCAGGAATTGCTACGCCTGCCGTTGCCATTTTCGCTTGCTCAGACATTAGGGTGTTGAACGTGTCACCGTATTGCTGAGGAATCGCAAGGAACTGCTGATGTACTTCTGCTGCTTGTTGTTGAGCATTGAAGAATGATTGCAGTGAAGACTCATCAACCGTTACTGAAGCTGTTGGTTGAATAGTCGCTGGTGCAGGTTGTGCTACTTGAGGCTGCTGAGTTGCTGTTGCTACTTGTACACTTGGTGCTGCAACTGATTGTTGTACATTTGAAGCTTGAGGAGCAGCGACAGGTACTTCAACGATTTCTGTTTTAATCACTTCTTTTTCCACGATTTTCTCGACTTCAACTTTCACTTCAACAATCTCAGTCTTTTCGGTGACGTTGCCTGAAGCCAATGATTGATCCATTTTCTTACGAGTAGCAGGGCTGATGTAGTTGGTTGCATTCAGCTTGATGTTCATTGGTGATGCCTTTGCAGGTTCAGCAATGTCAGCTTGGTAAGGGTCAATGTTGTCTAATGAAACACCTGCCACGCACAGTTGAACCGCAGCTAAGCGAAGCTGTTGGTCACTGTCGCCTTTAGGGCTTGGGTTGATGCTGATTGCGTAAAGCTCTTCGTTCTTATCAGCCAATGTTTTCTCAACCAGCTTTTGAAGAATGTTCTTAGGACCGAACTCAACGAATACGCGCGCGCCGGCTTCATACATCGCTTCAATTTGCTCGCTGAAACGAACCGATTGCAGCATGTGCTGTTTGAATGCTTTCTTGATCGCTTTAGCGTCTTTGCTGTGCAGTTTGCCCGTTGCGTTTGAGTAAAGCGGCAGCGTTGGAGCGCTGAATGAAGCTTTATCAATTGCAGCAGCAAACGGTTTTTGAGCGTGAGCAACAAGTGGAGTGTGGAAAGCGCCGGAAACAGGCAGAGCAATCGCTTTGAAGCCTTGTTCTGTTAGCGCTTGAGCTGCTTGTTGAACCGTCGCTGTTGGACCTGCAATAACCAATTGAGTCGGAGCGTTGTAGTTGGCAATGCTCACGCCTTCGAATTGGCTGATGCAGCTTTCAACGGCTGGAAGTTTGTCTGCGTCTAAGATGACCGCAAACATAGTACCGCTGTCACCTTGTTCAGGTGTTGCAGCCATCGCATCGCCACGAGCGAAAGCTAGCTGGTAGTAATCGTCTTGCGAGATAACACCCGAAGCACATAGTGCGCTTAATTCACCAAAGCTGTGGCCTGCGACCATGTCAGCTTTGAAGCCAGCTTGAGTCATGATGTCGAACTGACCCATAGACACAGTACCAATCGCACTTTGAGCATTGGCGGTGTTGGTTAACACAGCTTCTTGAGTTTTGGTTGCTTCTGGTGTGAAAGTTGGAATTGGGAACAGAATTTGCGACAGAGCCGTTTTCTTGTGCTGACCAAATACCTGATCCGCTTGAGCAAGCTGTTGGCGCATTTCAGGGTAATGACACGCAAGTTCGCGACCCATGTTGAGGTATTGCGAACCTTGACCTGCAAATAGCGCTGCCATTTTACCTGCACCATTTTCTGCAATCAGTGCCGACTCACGGTAGCTAGTACCGTTTGGCATCTGCCAATGTGTTTTGGTTTGGCTCTCAAGCATAGAAACCGCTTGAGTCAGTTGCGCTTGAAGGTCTGCTTGGTCAGTGACAACTAAACCAATACGAGCATGCTTAGCGTCAACTTCGCGTAGAGCGTGTTGTTCAGCAAGCGCTTCCAGTTTGAATGCAGCGTCTGCAGCTTGAGTTGAAACCTGCTTGAGCTCATTGATCAGTGCTTGACGAGATTCTGCGCTGAATAACAGCGTTTGCGGCACTTGGCGCTGACGGTATTTGTCACCGCGAGCGTGCTCTGGTGTGTACTCTTCCAATACAACGTGGAAGTTAGTGCCACCAAAACCGAATGAGCTGATACCTGCACGGCGTGGTGTGCCGTCGACACGTTTCATCCAAGGACGCGTTTGTGTGTTTAGGTAGAACGGAGAGTTCTCGATATCCAGTTTAGGATTCGGAGCCGATACGTTGATCGTTGGCGGCAGTACTTTGTGGTGCAGTGCTAAGGCAGCTTTGATTAAACCTGCAGTACCCGCGGTTGATTTAGTGTGACCAATTTGAGATTTCACCGAGCCTAACGCAATGTGTTGCTTCTCTTCGTTGTTCTCACTGAATACCGAGTTTAAGCCACCAAATTCAGCCACATCACCCGCTGCAGTACCTGTGCCGTGCGCTTCTAAAAGGCCAAGTGTGTGCGGTGCGAAACCAGCATCATCGTAAGCACGTTTTAGTGCTTTTGCTTGTCCTTCAGGGCGAGGTGCGTAGATACTCTTGAACTTGCCATCCGAAGAAGAACCGACACCTTTAATCACTGAGTAGATTCTGTCGCCGTCGCGCTCTGCATCTTCAAGACGCTTAAGAGCAACCATGCCGATGCCTTCACCAATCATCATGCCTTTTGAGTCGATGTCGAAAGGTTGAATGGTTTCATTAGTAGTGAATGCTGGAGTTTTAGAGAAGCTCATGTACATGGTTGGTGAGTTATCAGTACACACACCACCTGTGATCATCATTTCACTGCGGCCTTCAACCAATTCACTTAGAGCCATACGCATTGCGGCTAGAGAGCCAGCACACGCAGCATCTACCACACAGTTGATGCCACCAAGGTCAAAGCGGTTAGCGATACGACCTGAAATTACGTTACCCAATGAACCAGGGAATGAGTTCTCTTCCCAGTGGATGTATTGGTCTTGGAATTTTTTGATCAGCATTTCGCTGTCTTCGTCGTTGATGCCACTGCTCTTGAAGACTTTTTTCAAAACAGGGTATTGAAGACGAGCATTCAAGCTTTGAGCGATCTTCTGACCACCGCCTACACCGAGTGTAATACCGATCTTATCGCGATCGTAACCTTCAGGAAGTTTCGCATCTTCAAGTACTTCTTTTGCCACGATCAGAGATAGCAGCTGTGACGTATCAGTCAGTTCTAGGATATTTGGCGGAAGGCCGAATTCCATAGGGTTGAAGTCAACTTCTGGGATGAAGCCACCGCGCTTACAGTAAGATTTGTCTGGCGTAGTACGATCTGAATCGTAGTAATCTTCTGGGCGCCAGTGTGTATCAGGCACTTCGGTAATTGCATCGATCTTTTCGCTGATCAAATCCCAGAATTTGTTTAGGTAGCGAGAGTTCGCAAACATGCTTGCCATACCAACGATAGCAATAGGCATGTCTTTAAGACGTTTATTAAGTCGAGTGTCGTCGACTGATTCCGGTGTATTTTTTTCGGGTTGGCTCATTATGAGTCTCCACTTGAAATCACTGAGGGCGATGTCGTGTTTTGAGGCTGCGCTTTTAATTGAATCGAAAATAAATCTGAAACAGATTTGGGCAAACGCAGCTGAAGAGTAAGGCTGCCGAAAGTTGGCCACCTGACTGAAATAGGGGGTGCGAAGTTCATTGACTTGCAGACGTTGAGAACGTGTTTCATGCGTGAAGGGGGTATTCGAATGTGAGGTTAATGTCCATTTAAATCCTGTCCAAAGTACTGCTTTATGCAAAGCAGGTATCCGCAATAAAAACGTGTGAATTTGTTTAATGGTTGAGCAGGCTACCCGAGGTGAGTGGCCGATACAATGCTCCCAGAGGCCACTATGATCTGTTCAGACCAGATGATTTTACTGAACTTTTGTTTTTTGTATTTTTAATGCAATTAACTTATTGATAATTAATGGATATGAGTAGTTTTTTAGTGTTTATGCTCTATTTTTTGACTTGGTGAGATCTATGTCAGATTTTTGTAAGTAACATTTAATAGATGACTGTTCTGTAAGGCTAAGTGTGATCTGTGTTTTAATTTGTTATTATTTGAAAAATTAGTTTTAAGTCCGCATATGAAGGGTGTTTCCTGCCCAAATTCTCTATGTTTCTCTCAAAACATAGGTGAGTTAAATTTGTTCGTTTTGATGTTTTATTGATGGCTTTATGAATAGTGATTTTTAAGAAGTGAGTGCTCAAAAGATGGAAACACCAGTCGTTGATTTGTGGCTTTGTTCTCTAAGCAATTTGGATGAAGGTACTGATCATGTGTCGTGCCTTAAACAGAAACTGACCGACGATGAAGTCGCTAAGGTTGAGCGTTATCGAATGCCTTCATCTCAGATCCAAGCGCTCTATGTTCGTAACTACTTACGAGAGGTTCTGTCGATCTACTCTGATTTGACGGCTGAAGAGTGGCGATTTGAGTATGGTGAAAAAGGCAAACCAAGCTTGATTGCAGAGCAGCAACACAAAACCGGACTGAATTTCAATATTAGCCACAGTCAAGATCATTTACTGATTGCTGTCTGCCGAACGAAAGGGCAACCACTACAGCTTGGGGTGGATATAGAACATGCAAGAAGCTCGACCAACATCGCGGCGATCATGAAGCATTACTTTTCGGAATTTGAGATTAACGATTTACTCGAGCTGGATGAGGTATCTCAAAGAGAACGTTTTTTTGATTTGTGGGCACTGAAAGAGTCGTACATCAAAGCGACAGGTAAGGGGTTGGCCACATCATTGAAAAGTTTTTCGTTCGATTTTTCCAATCTAACTCAACAAACGCTGCCAGTTCATTCGTCGGGTTTACGACCAGAGTTACATGGAGGAATCATTGTCCATAACGGTGTAGGGTTGGATGCTGCTGAAAATGACAATACTTCAACAGATTGGCAATGCAGTTTAGGAAGGCTGGATAACCAGTTTCGATTTGCCGTGACGCTTGGTGGTGCAACGCTTCCTATGCAATTAGAGATTAAGTGCTTCCCCAAATCGAAGCTACTTGGCTGAGTTTACGTTCGTTACACTAGAACCTTTAGCTTCTAATCTTGAGCACGGCTCGCTCTCAGCCATTCGTAATATTGGTTAACTCGTTTCGCCAAGCATCGCTTTTAATACTTCTGCGGGTACAGGCTGAAGTTGTTTGTCTTTATCTAGGCAAACCATCTCGATATCACCAATCACGGCAGGTTTGGTTGCATCTTTACGCCATACCTCTTGTCGCCATAAGGTTTTGTATTTGCCATCGAGCTCAAAAGAGGTTCGGATATCGCAGATCTCTGCGAACTCAACGCCGTCTTGAAAGGTCATATTGGCTTTATAGACTGCAAAGCCTAGTCCATGTTCATTCCACAACTCTGCCAGTTTATCGCTGCCCAACACATGCTCGCGCGCACGCTCAAAGTATTTAAGAAAGTTAGGGTGATAAACCACACCTGAGTGATCGGTATCTTCGTAGTAAATCTGTACTGGGTGATGGTAGATCTGACTCATGGGTAGCAACTCTTGGTAAGTAGTGGATCAGTAAATCTGACTAAGTTGTGCAGCACTCTACAGGATAGGTTGAAATTACTTCAAGGCATCATCGTGAAAGGGGCTTTTGGTCAGACCTCATTTATCACTGATGCTTTGGTCAACTCCCACCCATTTACAAATATTCTATGTGTCATTTTCCACCCATTAATTTTTGTAGCGAGTTAGCGACAACTGCAGGCAGATCTGATGAAGCCTTGCGGTTAAAGGCTTGTTAATGAATTGTGTCAATATGGCGCGCTAATTGCCTTAGTGAAAGCACGCAGTTCCCATTGAAGGGCTGCTTTGTTTACTAAGGAGAATAATAATGTTTAAGCCTCTTACCCTGCTGTCTGTATCTGCTCTGGCGCTCACAAGTTTTAATGCTGCTGCAAACTGTGACCCTGGTGAAATCGTGATTAAATTCAGTCATGTAACCAATACCGATAAGCACCCGAAAGGCATCGCCGCTTCTTTACTGGAAGAGCGAGTAAACACAGAAATGAATGGAAAAGCTTGTATGCAAGTTTTCCCTAACTCAACACTTTACGATGATAATAAGGTACTGGAAGCCCTGTTAAATGGTGATGTTCAAATGGCGGCGCCATCGCTGTCAAAATTTGAGAAGTTCACTAAGAAATACCGCATTTTTGACCTTCCTTTCCTATTTGAAGACGTAGAAGCCGTTGACCGTTTCCAAAACTCAGAATCTGGTGAAAAGCTGAAGAACGCGATGAAGCGTCGTGGCCTGCAAGGTCTTGCGTTTTGGCACAATGGCATGAAACAGATGTCGGCGAACAAACCTCTTATCAGCCCTGAAGATGCAAAAGGTTTGAAATTCCGTGTTCAAGCATCGGATGTATTGGTGGCTCAGTTTGAACAACTAGGCGCTAACCCACAGAAGATGTCTTTCAAAGAAGTGTACGGTGGCTTGCAAACTAAAGTTATCGATGGTCAAGAGAACACATGGTCAAACATCTACGGTAAGAAGTTCTTTGAAGTACAAGACGGCGTGACCGAAACTAATCACGGTATCTTGGATTACCTAGTTGTAACGTCAAACGACTTCTGGAAAGACCTACCTGAAGATGTACGCACACAGCTTGGTACTATCGTTCAAGAAGTGTCTGAGACGCGTAACGCAGAATCTTCAAAAGTTAACCTAGCGAACAAAAACAACATCATCGAAGCGGGTGGTGAGGTTCGTACACTTACGCCTGAACAGCGTGAAGCATGGGTAGCTGCACTTCAACCAGTATGGAAGAAGTTTGAAAAAGACATCGGTTCAGACCTTATCGATGCAGCGTTAGCTTCAAACCAATAACACCGCTAAGGGAGTGGCGAGTATTCGTCACTCCTTATTAAAACAATTATAAGCGGAGTCAATTATGGAAAAGCCTCAAATGGAACAACCAAATTCTAGCGAATCAGCACTGGAAACCTCTCTTTTTTCCAAAGTCGGAAGAGTTACGGATGTGATTGAAGAGTCACTAATCGCATTTTTCCTTGGCGCAATGACGCTACTTACTTTTGCCAACGTGGTATTTCGATACGCATTCAATGACAACATCTTATGGGCACTGGAACTGACCGTGTTCATGTTTGCTTGGATGGTGTTAGTGGGCGCATCTTATGGCGTTAAAAAACACTTCCACATTGGTGTTGATGTGATCATCAACCTTGCCCCAGAAAAGCTACGCAAAGTGTATGCGTTAATCGCCGTGACAAGCTGCCTAGCATTTTCAATCTTACTTCTTATCGGTTCTTGGAATTATTGGTACCCATTCGCGACCGATCGCGCATGGTACGAGACCGACGATATTCCAATGCCAGAGATGCTTCAGTTTCTTGCTGACTGGCTGAATGAAGGCGAGCGATACGAGAAACTGCCACGTTTTATTCCTTATATGGCGCTGCCGATTGGTATGGCAATGCTAACGTTCCGTTTTGCTCAAGTTGCTTACCAAGTCGTCACAGGCAAGCTTGACCGCATGATTGCAGGACACGAAGCCGAAGAAGAGCTGGATGCGTTGAAAGCAGACGTGCTAGCGGGCCCTGACGAAGATGCAACAGCGGTATTGAATTCGACTCCGCAGAACAAAGCGAATGAGTCGAGTACAAAATCTAACGGTAAGGAAGACTAATCATGGCAATGTTATTTCTATTTTTAATGGTAATTGCTTTCATGTTGGTCGGTGTACCAATTGCAATTTCCCTCGGTTTATCGAGCGTAATATTCTTATTGATGCACTCAGATGCGTCATTAGCTTCAGTCGCACAAACGCTGTTTAATGCATTTGCAGGCCACTACACACTCTTAGCGATTCCTTTCTTTATCTTGGCCTCTAGCTTTATGTCTACTGGTGGCGTGGCGAAACGTATTATCCGTTTTGCTATCGCGATGGTGGGTTGGTTCCGCGGCGGCTTGGCGATGGCGTCGGTTGTGGCATGTATGATGTTCGCAGCCCTTTCTGGTTCATCTCCTGCAACGGTAGTGGCGATCGGTAGTATCGTTATCGCAGGTATGATCAAAAACGGCTACTCAAAAGAGTTCGCGGCAGGGGTTATCTGTAACGCAGGTACGTTGGGGATCTTGATTCCACCGTCCATCGTGATGGTGGTATACGCGGCGGCGACCGATGTATCGGTAGGTCGTATGTTCTTAGGTGGCGTTATTCCTGGTTTGCTGGCGGGTGTGATGTTGATGATTGCTATCTACATCGCAGCACGTATTAAGAAGATTCCGGCACAGCCATTTGTGGGCTGGGGCGAGATGTTCGCAGCTGCGAAAGATGCGAGCTGGGGCTTGCTGCTGATTGTCATCATTCTAGGTGGTATCTACGGCGGCATCTTTACTCCGACAGAAGCGGCGGCAGTGGCTGCGGTGTATGCCTTCTTTATTGCCAACTTTATCTATAAAGATATGGGACCGTTTGCGGACAAGAACAACACCAAACCAGCGCTGGTCAAGGTGTTCCAAACGCTTTTCCATAAAGACACCAAAGACACGCTTTACGATGCAGGCAAGCTGACGATCATGCTGCTGTTTATCATTGCCAATGCTCTGATTCTTAAGCATGTACTGACCGAAGAACGCATTCCTCAAATGATCACTGAGTCTATGCTATCTGCAGGCTTAGGGCCGATCACCTTCTTGATTGTAGTGAACGTTTTACTCTTGATTGGTGGGCAGTTCATGGAGCCATCAGGCTTGCTGATCATTGTTGCTCCTTTGGTATTCCCAATTGCAATTGCGCTCGGTATCGACCCAATTCACCTAGGTATCATGATGGTGGTGAACATGGAGATAGGGATGATAACGCCGCCTGTCGGGCTCAATTTGTTTGTGACCGCAGGTGTCGCGAAGATGTCGATGATGAACGTGGTAAAAGCCGCATTGCCGTGGGTTGGGGTGATGTTCTTATTCCTGATTATCGTCACTTACGTACCTTGGGTATCAACATGGTTACCAACCACCTTGATGGGACCAGAGATCATAACCAAGTAGCTATTTGAGTCATTCACTGACATGGAATTTAATCCATAAAAAATGAGGAGGTCGCTAGACCTCCTCATCTATATTTCTGCCACGATTTGAATGAGGCTTTATCTGCTCATACAAAGCGCGTTTTGCCTCTAATTCTGGCGTGTGTAGATCGACATGATTGTCAGCATAAAAAATACCATCTATCTCGAAAGTATCGGTAATCGATGGCACTTTTGTTTTCTCACCCATAACCACTTCCTTATTATATTTATTGCATAACATCCTGTTGTCGAAATAAGTATAGGTGATCTTGCTCCCAAATCTAATTTAGTTTGGTTCTACCTTATAAGATTCTTTCGTTAGCTGGTGCTTTTGCATCTTATCGTAGAGGGTTTTCCTCGGTAATTGCAGCCTCTCCATGGTCTCTTTTATACTGCCATTGCATTCAATAAGTGCCTGCTTCAACGTGTTTTTTTCAAAGTCAGATACCAATTCTGCCAAAGACAGTTCTTGAGTAGTTTCAGTGGCGCTGTCTGATAAGTGAGAAAGCTTACCTAAAAGTACAAAACGCTCTGCAGTATTACGTAATTCTCGAACATTTCCCGGCCAATCATGAGCCAAAAGTGCGTGCAGCTCCTTTTGTGGAAGGGCAGGGGCAGTCTTGCCATAACGCGCCGCAGCGACCAGTAAGAAGTGGTGGAAGAGTGCTGGGATATCTTCTTGTCGGCTTCTTAACGGCGGTAAATCTAAGGTCACAACATTGAGTCGATAATAGAGATCTTGGCGGAAAGAGCCTTCTTCAGCGGCTTTCTTTAGGTCGACTTTGGTTGCTGCTATCACTCGAATATCTAGTGGCACTAAACCGTTTGAACCAACTCGCTCAATAACGCGTTCTTGTAAGACGCGTAATAGGCGAATTTGTGCCTGCATCGGCATGGATTCAACTTCATCTAAGAATAGAGTTCCGCCTTGAGCAAACTCGAATTTACCCACTCGCTTGCTTTCTGCGCCCGTGAATGCCCCTTTTTCATGGCCATACAGTTCACTCTCAATCAGGTTTTCAGGAACAGCACCACAGTTGACCGCGACAAAGTTTTGCTCTCGACGGCTGCTTTGTTCATGCAGAGAACGTGCTACTAACTCTTTACCTGTACCTGTCTCGCCAAACAATAATATATCGGCATTGGTGTCGGCAATATGGGTGATGATGGAGCGCAGCTCAGTCATGGATTGCGTATCACCAATGATTCTAGGGCCGAGCGCTTGGCTGGCTTTGAGTGAACGTTTTAACTCAAGGTTCTCTAGTGTGAGCTGACGTTTTTCTATCGCTCGCTTAGTGGTTTCGATTAGGCGTTCATTAGCGAAAGGTTTTTCAATGAAGTCATAGGCGCCGTATTGGATGGCTTGAACGGCCATTGAAATATCGCCGTGACCAGTAATCATGATCACGGGGATCTCTTTGTCTTTGTGCATCACGGTGTTGAGCAGATCATGCCCGGATAGACCTGGTAGACAGATATCAGTGATGATCACGTGAGGTAAGCCGTTTTCTTGAATCGCGAGCAGAGCAGACTCCGCATCGGGAAAGAATTCGGCATCAATGTCGGCGAGCTCGAAGCTCTGTTCAATCGCCATTCTTAGATCGGATTCATCATCAATGAAATAGACGTGACACATAGTGATTCCTTTACTTCTTTGTATTCTGGTTATTGCTGAGTTTTTGTTTGCTGTTCATGTCCAACAAGGGGCAACTCTATGCTGATTCGAGCACCGCCTTGAGGGCTACTACCGGTAACGAGCTTGCCATTTATTCCGTTGATTATTTGTTGAGAAATCGATAGCCCAAGTCCAAGTCCGTTTTTCTTGGTGGTATGGAAGGGTTCAAAAAAGTTTCCGCTAGAAGGGGAGGTGAAGCCGGGGCCGTTATCATCGACATGAATTAGCAAGGTATTGGCTTGTTGATGGTCGGACTCTCTAATCTCTAACAGAATAGCTAATTGTTTGTCATCTTGTTGTTCCACCGCCTGAATCGCGTTGGTCAGCAGGTTAATGATCACCTGTTCCAGTTGAATGGCGTTGGCGAGCACGCAAGCATCAAAGGTCTCAGGGAGTTCGTTGACCTTAACTCGCTCGCTCTTGAGTTGTGGCTTCATCAGCTCTTTCGATGAATGTAAAACTGGGAGTATTTGTAAGGTGTGTAGCTCTTCCGCAGTAGATTTTTTGGCGAACGAGCGAAGCTGGTGGCTGATTTTCGCCATACGATCAGTGAGTGCCGAGATTCGCGATAGATTGTCATCGACACGATCGGTTTTTTCTTTGGCAAGAAACAATCGGCCGTTGTCGGCATAACTGCGAATCGCGGCAAGCGGGTTATTCAGTTCGTGACTGATGCTCGCTGACATCTGCCCTAGCACTGCTAGTTTGGCGGCTTGGATGAGCTCGTCTTGGGTTTGCCTCAGAACATGCTCGGTTTCGATACGGTGTTTGATCTCAACATGTAACTCCGATGTACGTTCAAGCACTTGAAATTCGAGTTTTTGCTTGGCTTCGGATTGCAGCCTGTCTATCTGTGCTCGTCTTTGTTGTCTATGGTGGTTGAGCTGCATTGTTAGATAAATAATCGCAAAGATTAGGCTCAAAACCACAAGGTAAGCAACCAAGTCCCACCAAACTAAGTGGGTTGGAGAAAATACCCGTATGGTGAGTCTTGGTTCGGCTAGGAAACGCGAAGAACTAAAGAACTGCTCTTGGACGAGTTTGTGTGGCGACTCAATACGACTGGTGGCACTGTCTAAATCGCCGGAGAAGTGCAGGCTTTCTATTTTTGTATCGAGATACTGCCTGCTTTCTTGAATTCGAGTGTGTTGTACTTCGCTTAGCGGCTGAAGGCTTTTGAACAGCCACTCAGGGTTACTCGACATAAATACAATTTGATCTTTATCGTCAGCAACAAAAAAACTCTGTTTGCCTTTCCAACTTGCTTCAATCAGCGATAAATCCATCTTTACGACAATGACGCCAATAATCTCGGCGGCATAGGAGACGGGGTAAGAATAATAATAGCCTCGCTTTCCAGAGGTTGAACCTAGCGCAAAATATTGATTTTCATTGCCAATAATCGCTTCTTGAAAGTAGGGGCGGAAAGCAAAGTTACGACGAATAAAAGAACGCGGTTGATTCCAGTTACTGGCTGCAATGGTGGTGCCGATACTGTCTAGTAGGTAGGTGTCGGATGCTTGAATCACCGAGTTTACGTGCTCTAGATAACGATTAGTGAGTTCGATTTGCGCAGAGTTACTTGGAGAGTGCAGGGCATCGACCAGCTCTTTGTCTTTTGAAAGCAGCTCGGGAATGTGGGCGAACTTATCCAATTGGCTTGAAATATGAACAGAAAAGCGGTCCAGCTTAGATTGATGATCATTTAACAAACTTTCATGGCTCGTGCTCCACACCCAATGACCGCCAAACACCATCAGTAAACTGTATGTGACCATTAACAGTATTGGGATTTTAAAAGCTTGAAACATGAAGGCTCTCCGCTGATTTCTTTGGTAAACAATCAAGCCTGTCTTCTCTCGTTTATGGTAGCAAATAGCGGTAGTTTTTGCTGAAAGCAGAGAGTGAACAGATGGATGTAGGTTAAGGGTTTGTAACGGGGATTGTTGAAAAAGTTATCGACTCTGAGGGGTAAAACAAGAGCAAGATCTCTTTTTAAGGTTTTTAGCAAAAAAAGCCCTCGATTCCCTTGAAAAAGTCGCTATTGTCCCCATTTCTGTTGTGCTAAGTGATGATTTGATCGTTTTTGTATCACTTAGTTGGACGAATTTAGAGCATTCATCATCATGCAGAGGTGAACGGCTCGACAGAGATTAAACAGATCGCTAGAATGTCGCGTCTAAAATTTCTGTCCTGAGGCTAATCGGAGATACCTTTCTTGTTTCTGAAAACAAGCTTTATTGCGTTTTAATCGACGTGTGAAGAACGAAGATATCGCTGATTAGTCTGGTGTTTGGTTGAATAATCAATTCAGACATCAATGCTCGATTTTAAATTAGGTGTTCGGATAGAGCACTACACAAGGATGCAGCCAACAACGTCTGCTTTTGAATTAAAGCTAAGTTACGGCTCATATGCTCAGATTACTGAGCCAGTTTTGAGGTTTATATAATGCAAGTTACTGTTGAAACGCTAGAAGGCCTAGAGCGCCGTCTTAATATTACTGTTCCTGCTGCTAACATCGAAGATGCAGTTACAGCTGAACTACGCAACATCGCGAAAAACCGTCGTTTCGATGGTTTCCGTAAAGGCAAAGTGCCAATGAAGATGGTTGCTAAAATGTACGGCAAAGCAGTACGTCAAGACGTGATGGGCGAAGTAATGCAACGTCACTTCATCGAAGCGATCGTTAAAGAGAAAATCAACCCAGCTGGCGCACCTACTTTCGCACCAGTTGAAAACAACGAAGGCGCTGACCTAGTATTCAACGCAACTTTTGAAGTTTACCCAGAAGTTGAGCTGAAAGGTCTAGAAAACATCACTGTTGAGAAACCAGCAGTAGAAGTTAAAGAAGCTGACGTTGAAGAGATGATCGAAACTCTACGTAAGCAACAAGCAACTTGGACTGAAGTTGAAGCTGCTGCTGACGCTGGTTCTCGTGCAACTATCGACTTCGTTGGTTCTATCGACGGTGAAGAGTTCGAAGGCGGTAAAGCTGAGAACTTCCCACTAGAGATGGGCGCTGGTCGCATGATCCCTGGTTTTGAAGACGGTATCGTTGGTAAAACAGCAGGTATGGAATTCGAAATCGACGTAAACTTCCCAGAAGATTACCACGCTGAAAACCTAAAAGGTAAAGCAGCTAAGTTTGCAATCAAAGTAAACAAAGTTGAAGCTCGTGAACTTCCAGAACTAAACGAAGAATTCGTTGCTAAGTTCGGCGCAACTGACGGCGTTGAAGGTCTTAAAGTTGAAGTTCGTAAGAACATGGAGCGTGAGCTTAAGCAAGCTGTTAAGAACCGCATCAAAGAGCAAGCTATCGACGGTCTAGTTAACGAAAACAACATCGACGTACCTTCTGCTCTAATCGATCAAGAGATCGGTGTTCTACGTCAACAAGCTGCTCAACGTTTCGGTGGCAACACTGAAGCTGCTGACCAACTTCCACGTGAGCTGTTCGAAGAGCAAGCTAAACGTCGCGTAGTTGTAGGTCTTCTACTTGGTGAAGTAATCAAGACTGAAGAGCTAAAAGCTGACGACGAGAAAGTTAAAGCTATCATCGAAGAGATGGCTACAGCATACGAAGATCCAACAGAAGTTATTGCTTACTACGAGCAAAACGAGCAAATGATGAACAACATGCGCAACGTTGCTCTAGAAGAGCAAGCTATTGATGCAATCATCGCTAAAGCTCAAGTTTCTGATAAAGAAGTTAGCTTCAACGAGCTAATGAATCAGCAACCTGCTTAATATAGTAATATCTGACGTAGAAGGTTGACGTACGGTCAACAATTCTGCTAACAATGGTCCGTATGATTTAATCATTCGGGCCATTTATTTTAGGGACATAAGAATATGAGCTACCAAGAAAAAAATACAATGCCATCGATTATGGACGCACTAGTTCCTATGGTGGTTGAACAGACTTCCCGTGGTGAACGTTCTTACGATATTTATTCTCGTCTATTAAAAGAACGTATCATTTTCTTAACAGGTCAAGTGGAAGACCACATGGCAAATCTTGTCGTGGCTCAACTGCTTTTCTTGGAATCAGAAAACCCAGACAAAGATATCTATCTTTACATCAACTCACCTGGCGGTAGCGTAACAGCAGGCATGTCTATCTACGACACAATGCAGTTCATCAAGCCAAACGTGAGCACAGTATGTATGGGTCAAGCTTGCTCTATGGGTGCATTCTTACTAGCGGGTGGTACTCCTGGTAAGCGTCACGTGCTTCCAAACTCACGTGTAATGATTCACCAGCCACTTGGCGGTTTCCAAGGCCAAGCGTCTGATATTCAAATTCACGCGCAAGAGATCCTAACGATCAAACAAAAGCTAAACAAACTATTGGCAGAGCACACAGGTCAGCCTCTAGAAGTTGTTGAGCGCGATACAGATCGTGATAACTTCATGTCTGCTGATCAAGCAGTAGAATACGGCTTGGTGGATTCAGTTCTTAATCACCGCGGTCAATAATTGCAGGGCAATTGTTTAACGCAAAGTGATTCAAATTGATATACACTCAAGCATAGAGAGTTAAGGCTAAGAGGTTAGCGAATGACAGATAAAAGCAAAGAGGGTGGTAGCGGTAAACTGCTTTACTGCTCTTTCTGTGGCAAAAGCCAACACGAAGTTCGCAAGTTAATCGCAGGTCCTTCTGTTTACATTTGTGATGAATGTGTCGATCTTTGTAACGACATTATTCGTGAAGAAATTAAAGATGTTCTTCCTAAGAAAGAATCGGAATCGCTGCCAACGCCGCGTGAGATTCGTGAGCATCTTGACGACTATGTAATCGGTCAAGAATACGCGAAGAAAGTGCTAGCAGTTGCAGTTTATAACCACTACAAGCGTTTACGTAATGGTGATACGACAGCTGAAGGCGTAGAGCTAGGTAAGAGTAACATTCTTCTTATCGGTCCTACTGGTAGTGGTAAAACACTACTGGCTGAAACATTGGCTCGTTTCCTAGACGTTCCTTTCACAATGGCAGACGCAACAACACTAACCGAAGCGGGTTACGTGGGCGAAGATGTTGAAAACATCATCCAGAAGTTGCTTCAGAAATGTGATTACGACGTAGCGAAAGCGGAACGCGGCATTGTTTACATCGATGAAATCGACAAGATTTCTCGTAAAGCTGAAAACCCATCAATCACGCGTGACGTGTCTGGTGAAGGTGTACAGCAAGCTCTACTAAAACTTGTTGAAGGTACAGTAGCTTCAGTTCCACCTCAAGGTGGTCGTAAGCATCCACAGCAAGAGTTCTTGCAAGTGGACACGTCTAAGATCCTATTTATCTGTGGTGGTGCGTTTGCAGGCCTAGATAAAGTGATTGAACAGCGTGTAGAAACAGGTTCAGGTATCGGCTTTGGCGCAGAAGTGCGTTCAAAAGATGAAACCAAAACTATCGGTGAATTGTTCACTCAAGTAGAACCTGAAGATCTAGTGAAATATGGTCTGATTCCAGAATTCATTGGTCGTCTACCTGTGACAACAACACTGACAGAGCTTGATGAAGAAGCGCTAATCCAAATCCTATGTGAGCCAAAGAATGCACTTACAAAACAGTACGCAGCATTATTTGAGCTTGAGGATACAGAGTTAGAATTCCGTGAAGATGCTTTACGTGCCATTGCTAAGAAAGCAATGAACCGTAAAACAGGTGCTCGTGGTCTACGTTCTATCTTGGAGGGTGTTCTACTAGAAACTATGTACGAACTGCCATCTTCAACTGATGTAAGCAAGGTTGTGATTGATGAGTCGGTAATTAATGGTGAGTCAGAACCACTATTAATTTACAGCAACTCAGATAACCAAGCAGCTGTTGCAGAGTAGGTCTTTTTTAGACAAGTCACTCAAATTGAAAAAGGAGGTAAGCAATTACCTCCTTTTTTTTATTCTTCCATTGAATCCAGTCGTTTAAGCCCCATATACTGCTTTATAAGTTAAAGCGGAAGAGAGAAATATATGAACTTGGAACGTTCCGAGCGTATCGAAATCCCCGTGCTACCTCTACGTGATGTAGTGGTTTACCCACACATGGTTATTCCATTGTTTGTTGGTCGTGAAAAATCGATTACTTGCCTTGAATCGGCAATGGAAGCTAACAAACAAGTACTACTTGTAGCGCAGAAAGAAGCGGACACTGATGAGCCTTCAATTGACGACCTATTTAAAGTAGGAACTGTCGCTACCATTCTTCAGTTACTAAAGCTCCCTGATGGTACTGTTAAAGTGCTTGTCGAAGGTCAGCAGCGTGCAAAAATTCACCAATTCAAAGAAAGTGAGTTTTTCTTAGCGGACGCAGAATACGTTGTAACCTCAGAACTTGACGAAAAAGAACAAGAAGTGGTTGTTCGCAGCGCGATCAATCAATTCGAAGGCTTTATTAAGCTGAACAAAAAGATTCCACCAGAAGTTCTAACATCTCTGAACGGTATTGATGAGGCAGCTCGCCTTGCTGATACGATTGCTGCACACATGCCACTTAAACTGGTAGACAAGCAGCACGTTCTAGAAATCTTAGATGTGACTGAACGTCTGGAATTCTTGATGGGCCAAATGGAGTCAGAAATTGACATCTTGCAAGTTGAAAAACGCATTCGTGGCCGCGTTAAGAAGCAAATGGAAAAATCTCAGCGTGAGTACTACCTGAATGAGCAAATGAAAGCGATTCAGAAAGAACTTGGCGAGATGGACGACGCTCCTGATGAATTCGAGACTCTGAAGAAGAAGATCGAAGACTCTAAGATGCCTCAAGAAGCTCGTGAAAAAACCGAGCAAGAACTGCAAAAACTGAAAATGATGTCGCCAATGTCTGCTGAAGCAACAGTAGTACGTAGCTACATTGATTGGATGGTGGGCGTTCCTTGGGCTAAGCGTTCAAAAGTGAAAAAGAATCTAGCGAAAGCGGAAGAGATCTTAAACGAAGACCACTACGGCTTAGAGCGTGTTAAAGAACGTATTCTTGAATACTTGGCAGTACAAAACCGTATCAACAAGCTAAAAGGCCCAATCCTTTGTCTTGTTGGTCCTCCTGGTGTAGGTAAAACCTCGCTAGGTCGTTCGATTGCTGCGGCAACGGGTCGTAAGTACACGCGTATGGCACTTGGTGGCGTTCGTGATGAAGCTGAGATTCGTGGTCACCGTCGTACGTACATCGGTTCACTTCCGGGTAAACTGATCCAGAAGATGTCTAAAGTTGGTGTTAAGAACCCACTGTTCCTATTAGATGAGATCGATAAGATGTCTTCTGATATGCGTGGCGACCCATCTTCAGCACTTCTAGAAGTTCTAGATCCAGAACAAAACAACGCATTTAACGATCACTACCTAGAAGTAGATTACGATCTGTCAGATGTTATGTTCGTGGCAACATCGAACTCGATGGACATTCCTGGGCCTCTACTGGACCGTATGGAAGTGATTCGTCTATCTGGTTACACAGAAGATGAGAAGCTGAACATTGCTAAGAGCCATTTACTGGACAAGCAAGTTCAACGCAACGGTCTTAAGCCTCATGAAATTGAGATTGAAGACTCTGCAATCATCGGCATCATTCGTTACTACACGCGTGAAGCGGGTGTACGTAGCCTAGAGCGTGAAATCTCAAAGATCTGTCGTAAAGCAGTGAAGAACATCTTGCTAGACAGCGATCTTAAGTCTGTAACGGTTAACATTGATAACCTGAAAGAGTACTTAGGTGTTCAACGCCACGACTTCGGTAAAGCGGATGAAAGCAACCGTATCGGTCAAGTAACAGGCCTAGCGTGGACTCAAGTGGGTGGTGATCTACTGACTATCGAGACCGAAGCAATGCCGGGCAAAGGTAAGCTAACGCAAACTGGCTCACTTGGCGACGTGATGAAAGAGTCGATTCAAGCGGCAATGACAGTGGTTCGTTCTCGTGCTGAAAAACTGGGTATCAACTCAGATTTCTACGAAAAACGTGACATTCACGTTCACGTACCAGAAGGTGCTACACCGAAAGATGGCCCGAGTGCGGGTATCGCAATGTGTACTGCACTTGTCTCTAGCTTGACGGGTAACCCGGTTAAAGCAGAGGTCGGTATGACAGGTGAAATTACCCTTCGTGGTGAAGTTTTACCTATCGGTGGCTTGAAAGAAAAACTGCTTGCAGCACACCGTGGCGGCATCAAAACTGTACTGATTCCTAAAGACAATGAGCGTGATTTGGAAGAGATTCCAGACAACGTAATCGCTGACTTGAAGGTGATCCCGGTTCAGTGGATTGATGAAGTACTCAAAGTAGCGCTAGAACGAGATCCGTCTGGGGTCGAGTTTGACGTGAAAAAATAGTGATGCATAGCAAAAATAAGTAAAGAATTACGCTGATAGGCCCGAAAAGGCTTGTCAGCGTTTTTTTTGGACGCTAAGTTATTGATCAAAGCGGCAGCCCTTTTGCAATAAGGCTTGCGGCTAAATTAAAACCAAAATGGAACGTACAGTCATCAAGAAGTAGTCACAGATGACACATAGGGGAAAAACAGTGAATAAAACACAACTAGTAGAATCAATCGCAGAAAACGCAGACATCTCTAAAGCTTCAGCTGGCCGCGCTCTAGACGCATTCATCGAAGCAGTTGGCACAACGCTACAATCAGGCGACCAAGTTGCACTTGTTGGCTTTGGTACTTTCAGTGTTCGTACTCGTGCTGCTCGTACAGGTCGTAACCCAAAAACTGGTGAAGAGATCCAAATCGCAGAAGCTAAAGTACCTGGCTTCAAAGCGGGTAAAGCACTTAAAGACGCATGTAACTAATTTCTACGGCTGAAACCTCGGTTTTGCGAGGGGAAGGCTGTAAAATGCGTTTACTGTTTGAAAAATGATGTTTCATTCTTAAACAGTATGTGTACAAAGCACATTGAACTTATTTAAATTATGCGCATCCTACTGATGCGCATTTCTTTTTCTGATAATATCGCGTGAATAGATTTTTATTTTGAAGCCAATGCTTCATATCCGGAGAGCACTTAAATTATGATGGATCGATTACGCGAAGGCGTGAATAGCATCGCGGTAAAAATTATCCTTGGGTTGATTATCCTGTCATTCGTATTCGCAGGTGTAGGCAGCTACATCACCGGTGGCGGTAACAACGCAGCAGCTAAAGTTGGCAACACAGAAATTGCTCGTGGTGAGTTCGAACAGGCTTACCAAAACGAACGTAATCGCATGCAGTCTCAACTTGGCGATTACTTCGCTCAAATGCTTGCAGACCCTGCATACGTAGAGTCTTTCCGTAAATCAGTACTTGATCGCATGATCAACGATGTACTGCTTGAGCAGCAAGCTGAGTCTTTAGGCCTACGAATCAGTGATTCTCAAATCCGTACCATGATTCTAGAAATGCCTCAGTTCCAAACAGCTGGTCAATTCGACCAAGAAGTTTACCAATCGGCACTACGTCGTGCAGGTTTCAGCGCAGAGAGCTTCGCTGAATACATGCGTCGTGACCTAATGCGCAACCAGCTTGTGACTGCACTTCAAGGCAGTGAATTCGTTCTTCAAGGTGAAATCGATACTCAGAGCAAGCTTATCGCACAAACTCGTGACATTCGCACAGTGACACTGTCTGTTGCTGACCTTGCGAAAGGCATCGAGCTAACTGACGAACAGATCGAACAGTACTACCAAGAGAACCCTGCAGCTTACACTCGTCCAGAGCAAGCGAAGGTATCTTACATTGAGCTTTCTGCTGAAGCACTTAAGTCTCAGCTTGAAGTAAGCGATGAAGAAGCGCAGAAGTACTACCAAGAGCACCTAGACAAGTACTCAACTGAAGAGCAACGTAAAGTTAGCCACATCTTAGTTCAAGGCGATGACGAAGCGAAAGCTCAGTCTATCCTAGACGAACTAAATGCAGGCGCTGATTTTGCTACGCTAGCGGAAGAGAAATCTGACGACTTCGGCAGTGCTGACGTTGGCGGTGACCTAGGTTGGATCGAACGTGATGTGATGGACCCAGCATTCGAAGGCGCGGCTTTCGCTCTTGAGAATATTGGTGACACGACTGGTCTAGTTAAATCTGATTTCGGCTACCACATCATCAAGCTCGACGAACTAAAAGCGTCTCAAGCTCAGCCTTACACTGAAGTAGCGGCAGAGATTAAGCAAGAGCTTCTAGACCAGCACGCTGTAGACCAGTTCTACGAGCAACAAACTGAGCTAGAAAAAGTAGCGTTTGAATTCCCAGATTCTCTTGATGATTCTGCAGAAGCTATCAATGCGAAGATCACAACAACAGATTTCATCTCTCAAATTGACGCTCCAGAAGTTCTGATGACGCCTGCAGTTATGCAAGCTATCTTGAGCCCTGAAGTGAAAGAAGACGGTCTAAACTCTGAAGTTATCGAAGTTGCACCTGAGCACGTAATTGTTGTTCGTGTAGAAGAGACTCGTGACGAGACAGTTCTTCCTCTAGCTGAAGTGAAAGATCAAGTTGTCGCTGCATTGTCTGCTGTACAAGCTGAGCAACAAGCGGTTGAACTAGGTGTTTCTCTAGTGAACGAACTAAAGCAAGGCAATGAAGCAGTGCTAGCGGACAACAATCTTGAGTTCACTGAACTTGAAACGATTGACCGCAACTCTCCGTTAGCAGCATCTGTATTCGCTCTAGCGAAACCAGAAGCAGGCCAAGCTGTGTTCGGTCAATCTAAAGACCAAGACGGTAACATCGTTGTTGTTGAGCTTTCTAAGGTAACGGCTGAAATCAACCCAGCTTACAGCACTCAAATTGGTGCACAGTTGGAACGAGTTGGTAACCAACAAGATCTGACTAACGTACTAAACGTACTTCGTAAAAACGCAGACGTTGAATACTACGTAGTAGGCCAAGGTCAGTAAGCATCGATTAGCTCGGTAGTTAAGCCTATTTGGTTACTGACTACCGAGAGTCAACATGCGATGGTTGTTGTTTTGCAAATTAGGTTTATTCGATAAATCAGATTTGTGAGCCAACAAACAAACTGATGAAAACAAGATGTATAACGAAGCGGGTCACTTAGGAGACCCGCTTTATTTTTGTCTGGTGATTGTGTTATCTAGTGCTGCAAATGCATAAGTTACCTTTTTTGTACAAAGGAACGATTTATGCGCACGATATATTCAACACTACTTCTTTCATTTCTGATGCTCTTAAGCCCTGCAGTGTTTGCAGACAGCCCAACTAAAGCTGAGCTTTACGATGGCATTGAGATTACGGTTAACATCAATACCGCGACAGCAGAAGAGCTATCAGCACTACTGGTTGGTGTTGGTGACAAAAAAGCCCAAGAGATTGTCGACTACAGAGAGCAGAACGGGGCATTTACTACTGCTGATGATTTGGCGAGTGTCAAAGGGATAGGTGAAGCGACGGTTGAAAAGAACCGTGAAAGAATTCAGCTTTGATCCATTTTTTTGTTGATTAGAAATGAAATGATAGCCATGAAGCCCCCGACCAGAGCACCTGCTAGGTGGGCTTCAATTGCGACACGAGCGTTAATCAGTTCGCCAGTCGTGCTAGAGGGGCCAACAAGCTGCTCCCAAGCGATTTTAGCTACTAACCCCAACACTAATAGCCAACTAGATTTCCTGCCGTTTAAAGCCTCTCTGAGCGCGAATAAGCCAAACAACCCATGCAAAGTGCCAGATAGGCCAACATAGATCTGAATACTCGAAAACAACAGAGCGATCCCAGTCACTAGACTAATCACAAGCAGAGCAAGAACAAGCTGTTTTTTACTCGGTTGAAACAGATAGCTGATGATCCATAAGCCTGCTAGATTCATCAGAAGGTGCGAGTAGTTGGTATGTGAAAAGTTTCCTGTTAGGATCCGCCACCATTGCCCCTCGGCAATCGCATTGCTATCCCATACGACCCAAGCTTGTATTGGCTCAAATTGGAATAAGACGCATAAAAGTGAAGTGAAAATTAAAACAGGGTACACATTAAATCCATGTCTCGTTATTGCCCCCAATGCAGCAAGGCTTTGAAAGCTTGTATTTGTCAGTGGGTTACACCACTCGAATCGAATGTTGAGCTTATCATTCTTCAGCACCCATCAGAAGAGCACCGTCCGATGGGAACCGCGCGTATTCTCTCGTTATCTCTAAAAAACAGCGTGACGCTTGTTGGTGAAGACTTTTCAGACAACGAACAACTGAACGCATTGCTGGCCGATGAACAGTACCAACATGTGATTTTATACCCAAGTGAAAATTCTGTGCCTGTTGAGTCGGCAACATACCCAAGCAAGAAGCTACGTGTGATTTTATTGGATGGGACGTGGAAGAAAGCATTCAAGGTGTGGCAAGTGTCGAATAACTTGCATGCGTTGAACACGGTCCACTTACCCAAAGATCTCAAGGGTAATTACCGAATTCGCAAAGCACCCAGTGAAAACAGCCTTTCAACCGTTGAAGCTGGCTATCATTTGCTTAGCTTGTTAGAGAGTGATGGCGATTTTAGCCCTTTGCTAATGGCATTTGACCAAATGATTCAGTTTCAAATCAATCAAATGCCGCCGGGTGTATTTGAGAAAAACTACTTAGATTAAGCCGTTTTAGTAAAGTGAGTCAGGAATTAAAACTCGGTATGAGCCGAGAACAATTGCTGATGCATCTTCTGCGCAAGATCATCAGTCATCGATGAAATGTAATCCGCAATCACGCGCATTTTTCTTGATTCATCTTGATGCTGTAGCCATTGCTTCTTGATGGGCAGTGGCAACAAGCGTTCAGGATCTGCGCTGAATGCTTCAAACATATCCATGATGATCTGTTGGCCTTTGTATTCGATGACTTGAACCTGTGGCACTTGAATCACGAACTCGCTGACAAAGTGTTTCAGCTTATCGAGTGTGCCATCCATGCTCGGTTCAAGCACCGCATTGTAAGCCAAAAGCACATTCTCAAAGTTAGCATCCACTCGCTTAATCGAGATGCTGGTCAACAGGGCGTTGACTATCCCACCAATGGCATCCTTTCGACGATACTGTTCACCAGAGAAAAGCATCTCTGTAATAGAATCTAGGTGTTCACAAATCCATGGGTCGGCCATCTCTTTCAGTTGAGGATAAGCCGATTCGACCCACTGGGCTTTGGTCACAGAACCAAGCACAATCGCATCTTCTAAATCATGCACGCCATACGCGATGTCATCAGCCAACTCCATGATCGAACAATCCAGCGACTTATATTTGGTCTTGTTATGTTCAAGTGGCTCGGTGTGTGTTTTTCTTTTCTGTTTTAGGAGCTGTTGGTCGCTGCTTGAAAGCGGCTCAAGCACCCAGTTAAACAGTTCTTCATCATGATCGTAGATGCCTTTTGCTGGCATCCAATCTTTAGCACGGAGCTGTCGTTGATGCTTAACGGGCTCAGACTGTAATTTAGCTTGAACCTCACTAAGCAGAGAAGGGTACTTAATCAGACCTAACAAAGTGCGTCGAGATAGGTTCATCCCGTGATGTTCAGTGTAAGGTTCTAGCTGTGTGACAATACGAAACGTTTGAGCGTTGCCCTCAAAGCCGCCGTGGTCGCGCATCATGTAGTTGAGTGCGACTTCGCCACCATGTCCGTATGGTGGATGACCGATGTCGTGAGCCAAACACAGTGAATCAATCAAACTGTCTGAGGGCAATAGGTCTCGAAATTCGGGTTGCTTTTTCTTCAATTGAGCGACGATACCGGTGCCAAGCTGAGCGGCCTCAAGAGAGTGAGTAAGACGCGTTCGGTGAAAGTCGTTGACCGTGGTGCCATGGATCTGGGTTTTCGCTTGTAAGCGACGAAAGGCAGCAGAGTGAAGCACGCGCGCACGGTCGCGTTGATACGGGCTGCGGTGATCATCCCGTCTTATTTTGTGTTCATCGTCATTTCGATGCTGCCATTCTTGTTCGAGTACAAAGGGTGGTTCGAGTTGAGAATTCAAAATAGCACCTATCAAATTGATTTTATTTAGCTAATTAAAAACAACTTATACCCAGCTAGCTTATCTCGTCTAGTGATAATTCAAAGCTCGGCGCAAATGTGGTGAGAAAGTAGTCCATTTCTGGGCTTTTGCGTTGTTCGAGTGTCTCTTCCAGTCGGCGCTTGGCTTGCTCGTATTCATGATTGCCCGCACTGAGCTCTTCCAAGCATTTCAGGTAAGCACAGATAGTATCTGCCTGCTTGACGATGCTTTGTTCTTCTTTACTTGCGGTACCAGATATTAAGAAGGGGGAGAAGTCGTCTCGGAACTCTTCTGGCAACATCGAAAGCAGTCTTTGTTCTGCTGCGGCTTCTATCTTCTTATACTCTTGTGCAATGTCCGGGTTGTAGTATTTAACAGGCGTTGGCAAATCCCCTGTCAGTACCTCACTGGTGTCGTGGTACATGCCAAGCAGAGCAATGTGCTCGGGGTTAAGCTGACCATCAAACTTCTTGTTTTTGATCAGCGCTAAAGCGTGTGCCACGAAAGCAACCTGTAGGCTATGTTCTGAAATGTTCTCGCTTGAGACCGATCGCATCAGGGGCCAACGTTGAATTAGCTTCATACGTGCGAGATGGGCAAAGAAATGGCTCTGCTTCATAAGTGTCCTTTCTAAAGAGTGCTCAACTCGTATTTTGTGTTTGCACAGGCATACGAGACAGCGGATACAAAAAAGGTTCCTAAACAGGAGCCTTTTAAGCATAGAAGTGAATGAATACAAGTTAAAGTCTTTTAAAACAGCAAATTGTAGCCATCTTTCTCTGTGCTTATTAACCTTCGACGAGGTCGTCTTGGCTGTAAGTCTGCAAGAAGCGCTCTAGACGACCAATCGCGATTTCTAGATCTTCGATGTGCGGCAGAGTCACGATGCGGAAGTGGTCCGGTTTCGGCCAGTTGAAGCCAGTACCTTGAACCAATAACACTTTCTCTTGCTTAAGGAAGTCGAGTACAAACTTCTGATCGTCTTTGATGTTGTACATGTTGGTGTCGATTTTAGGGAACAGGTACATTGCACCTTTCGGTTTCACACAAGAAACGCCAGGGATCTTGTTGATCAGTTCCCATGCACGGTCACGCTGTTCAAGCAGTCGACCACCTGGAAGAATCAGCTCATTGATACTCTGATAGCCACCGAGTGCAGTTTGGATAGCGTGTTGCATCGGAACGTTGGCACACAAACGCATTGAGGCCAGCATTTCTAGCCCTTCTACATAGCCTTTCGCTAGATGTTTAGGGCCTGTTAAGAACATCCAACCACCACGGAAACCACATACACGGTAAGCTTTAGATAGGCCGTTGAACGTGACCATTAGGACGTCTTCAGCAAGCGTTGCTACTGAAGTGTGTACCGCACCGTCGTAAAGTACTTTGTCGTAGATTTCATCAGCGAAGATGATCAAACCGTGCTCACGAGCAATCTCAACCACTTGTAATAGGAAATCACGGCTGTATACCGCGCCCGTTGGGTTGTTCGGGTTGATAAGAACGATGCCGCGCGTCTTTGGTGAGATCTTTGCGCGCATGTCGTCTAAATCTGGATACCAATCAGCATCTTCATCACACATGTAGTGAACCGGTGTACCACCAGAAAGCGCAACAGACGCTGTCCATAGTGGGTAGTCCGGAGCGGGAACTAAGATTTCATCACCATTATCCAGTAGCGCTTGCATAGACATAACGATAAGCTCTGATGCGCCGTTACCAATGTAAACGTCTTCTACATCAAGGTTACGTAGGCCTTTTTTCTGGTAGTGCTGAACAACCGCTTTGCGGGCTGAATAGATGCCTTTTGAGTCGCAGTAACCTTGAGATGTCGGTAGGTTACGGATTACGTCAACAAGGATTTCATCAGGGGCGTCAAAACCAAATGGGGCGGGGTTACCAATATTAAGCTTTAGTATTTTATGCCCTTCTTCTTCCATGCGCTTAGCATGTTTGAGTACAGGCCCCCTGATTTCGTAGCATACGCTGTTGAGTTTTGACGACATCCCGATATTTTGCATTGCCGATTTCCTGAAATTAATTTAAATACTTTATTAAAGTACCGCAAAATGGCGTTTGATAGAATAAAAATCTGATGAATGTCGCATTTCAGTGTCACGTTTAGCCTTTTTGTTGTCACTCTTTTCTAAATTTTAATTAATCGCTTTCTTGGTTATTGGCTAAGATGAATAAAGGGGCGGGATCGCTTAAAATCACAGGAATGTTGAAAAGATATAGTACATTCTTGATCTAAGTGGGTACTGCCCATAAAGTATCAAACTAATATAATAATAATTTAGATGTGAACGAGGTCGATTTGTCACATTTCCAGCAAACTATCTCCGCTTTGATTGAGCGAGTACAAAATGCCCAAGCAAGCGAAGTTCGTTGTGTTGAAGTTCTAACGCAAAAACCATCGTTTGCATTTATAGAATGGCTTCATGCTCAACCGCTCTTTCCTAAGTTCTACTGGCAGTCACGCGACACTCGTGAAGAGGTTGTTGCGCTCGGACAGTTACATACGTTTTCAGATCCTGCACCCGCGTACGCGATTCTTGGTGAAGACCAACGAATCTGGGGTGGACGCTCGTTTGACGGGCACACCGCAAAGAACCGTCGCTGCATGGAGTCGTTTTTCTTCCTTCCTCAGGTTGAATTGATCCGCTTTGACAATACTTGGTCGCTGGCGGTTAATTTGTCCCCTGATCGCGTTTCTTCTATTAATGCTTTGAATAAGCTTTCTGGAGAAGCCGCGATATTGGCGCCTTTGTCTGCCCATATTGAACAGATCAATCACGTTCCAGAAAGAGAGCAGTGGGGCAACCTTGTCGATAAAGTGCTGCAAGGCATTAGCGACGAAGAGTACAAAAAAGTCGTTTTAGCGCGTAAAACCACACTGCAGCTCGATGCGCCTATCTGCGCAGCTCAATTACTTAAAGCCAGCTATCTGCAAAATCACCACAGTTTCCACTTTATGTTGGTGCTGGATTCTAAACACAGTTTCATTGGCTCGACACCAGAGCGCTTATATAGCCGACATGGTACGGAGCTCGATACCGAAGCGCTTGCTGGAACCATTGGTCGCGGAGAGAACGCTACTGAGGATATGGAACTGGCCAACTGGCTTTCTCAAGACAGCAAAAACCTCAATGAGAACCAGTATGTGGTCGACGATATCATTGAGCGTCTCACTCCTCATTCTCAAACGGTCCATGTTGAAAAGGATGCGCGTCTAGTGCGCTTGCGTAAGGTGCAGCATTTGAAGCGTAATATCCATGCTCAGCTTAATAATGGTGTTAATGGTGTGCAGTTGCTTGCTGCCTTACAACCAACTGCTGCGGTGGCGGGTTTACCTCGTAAAGAGGCGATGGATTTCATTCTAGAACACGAGCCGTTTGCTCGAGGCTGGTATGCAGGGTCTGTAGGCTATATCAGTCATCAGCGAGCGGAATTCTGCGTAGCGATTCGCAGTGCCTTGATTGTAAACGATCAAGTACAACTGTTTGCTGGCGCGGGGATCGTGCCGGGATCGGTTGCCGAACATGAGTGGCAAGAGCTGAACAAGAAGATGTCTACTCTGCTTAGCTTAATTTCAGATCACCCTCCATTGGGTGTCGCGTCATGAATCACGACCAAGCCGTATTAAACAGAGTCTGGTGTCACACGTTACTTGAAGAGCTTGCGCGCAATGGCGTTGAACATGTTTGTGTTGCGCCGGGCTCTCGCTCAACGCCGTTAACTCTCGAAGCTGAAGCCAACTCCAAGTTAACCTTACACACGCACTTTGATGAGCGTGGTCTTGGATTCTTAGCTTTAGGTTTAGCAAAAGCAAGTGATAAGCCAGTTGCGGTGATTGTGACATCAGGAACTGCTGTGGCGAATTTGCTTCCTGCGACGGCTGAATCTGGGCTGACACGAGAGAAGCTGATCTTGCTGACTTCTGATCGACCAGTCGACTTGGTCGACTGTGGTGCTAATCAAGCGATTCAGCAGCATGGTATCTTTTCTTCCCATGTAGAAAGTGCTTTAAACCTACCAAGCCCAACCACACAGATTTCTTTGAATTGGCTTCTGACATCGGTTGATAGCGCGCTTGCGAAACAACGCAATGTGGGCGGTGCGATTCACATCAATTGTCCGTTCCCAGAGCCGCTCTATTCTAAGAACAGTGCTGACATGTATGCTGACTACACCAACAGTATCGCTGGGTGGAGCTCGTCAACAACCCCGTATTCTAATACCTGTTTACCCAACCATTTGACTGTACAGCCGATAGCGCCGGGCGATTACCTAGCGCGTAAAGGTGCGGTGATTATTGGTTCGATTGATAAAGGAGCGGCAACAAAAGCGCAGCAGTTTGCTTCGGCTTTGGGCTGGCCAATTTTCTGTGATCCTCAATCGGGCGTGAGCAGTGATTGGAAGCATTATGATCTGTGGTTACAGAGTGACTCAGTCAAAGAGCAACTCAACCAGTGTGATTTCATTCTTCAGTTTGGTGAGCGCATTGTTTCTAAGCGATTAAACCAATGGGTTAAGTCACAAGCGGCTTGGTTCGATTGCACGCAATATGTCGTGGTTTCACCTGATGCGCACCGTATAAATCAAGACCATCTGCCTCAAACTCATATTGTTGCCAATATTGAGTCATGGATAACAGATCAACACCTGCCAACATTGTTAGGCAAACATTCGGGTTGGGCGACGCCTTTAATCGAGGTGGCCAATACCGTTCAGCAACTTGCATTCGCGCAAATATCCAATAATGACCAACTGACAGAGTTGAGTGTTGCGGTTGACTTGTCGTCTAGACTTAAAGACAGAGAGTTGTTTGTGGGAAACAGCTTGATGGTAAGGCTGGTGGATATGCTGTCGTCAATATCTGCGAATCGGGTTTACAGCAATCGTGGTGCATCGGGCATTGATGGCTTGGTGGCAACGGCTGCGGGTGTAGTGAAAGCTAACCAAAATCCCTTATTGATGTTGATTGGTGATACTTCTTTGCTTTACGACCTCAACTCACTGGCTCTGCTGACTCATAATTTAACGCCGATGGTTATTGTTGTGACCAATAATGATGGTGGTGCGATCTTTGATTTATTGCCGGTACCAGAACAGCAGAAACAGTCACTTTATCAAATGCCTCATGGTTTCAGTTTTGAACACGCAGCTGCGCAATTCCAGTTGGGGTACGCTGCGCCAGAAACCTTGAACTGCTATCAAAACATTATCGAACAACATTTCGAACAGGGTCAGGGTACCTTGCTCGTGGAAGTTAAGACGCCTCCCGAACAAGCGTCTACTTTGCTGAAACAATTCAGTTCAATGCTCACCGAGGCATTAGCCTAAGGACTTTACATGCTTTACTCCGATTATTACCCAGCTGTACAAGATTCTTCTGACAAACCTTTGCTTGTTTTCTTACATGGTTTACTCGGAAGCGGGGATGATTGGAGTGCATGTCATCCATTCCTTGAGGATTTTCCTCTCCTTTGCATAGATTTACCCGGACACGGACAAAGTCGCTTTATCGATCCGGTAGGGTTTGATCATTGCTGCAAGAAAATTGTCCAGTGCATCACATCTCAACTGGCTCTCAACGATCTTCCTGCCGATTATCCTATCGTAGTGATTGGGTATTCTATGGGCGGAAGGCTCGCAATGTATGGGGTGACAAGCCCTTGCTTTGAGACGCTCAATCTAGAGAAAGTCATCATTGAAGGTGGCAACTTTGGCTTGGAATGTGATGAAGAAAGAGCACAAAGGTTAGTACATGATACGCAGTGGGCTGTTCGCTTTGCACAGCAGTCGATTGAAGATGTTTTAGACGATTGGTATCAACAAAGCGTCTTTTCTTCACTAAATCATGAGCAAAGACAAACTTTGGTCATAAAGCGTAGTGGTAACCTTGGAGTATCCGTAGCAAATATGTTGTTATCTACTTCGTTAGCTAAGCAACCGGATTTACGTGCCACATTGAAATCTCATGAGCATTTATTGCATTATGTATGTGGAGAAAAAGATCGTAAATTCATGGAGCTAGCTGAGAATAGTGGCTTTGAATATAGTCAGGTGGATTACGCGGGTCATAATGTTCATTTTGAGCAACCTGAGCTGTTTTCTAACCTGATAATCCAATGTATCGCCAGTCGTCGTTAATCTGACTGAGCGGTTCTCTCGTATCAAGCACTATCAAAAGCAGAGCAACACCGTCACGACTACTCGTTAGTCGTGGTCTCTAATAGAACAATGGGAATCACCATGGCTAAAACAGTAGGCATCACAGAAGAAGAACTTTACGCGGCAGTTAACTGGAGCGATGAAAGCAGTCAATACGAAGATATTCAGTACCACAAATCTGACGATGGTATTGCAAAAATCACGATTGCACGTCCTCAAGTCCACAATGCGTTCCGTCCACAAACCGTAAAAGAGATGATCAACGCACTGGCTGACGCTCGTTACGACGAGAAAGTAGGCGTGATCATTTTGACGGGTCTTGGTGAGAAGGCGTTCTGTTCTGGTGGTGACCAAAGTATTCGTGGTGACTACGGCGGCTACCAAGATGATTCAGGTACACACCACCTGAACGTACTTGATTTCCAACGTCAAATTCGTACTTGTCCAAAACCAGTTATCGCAGCGGTATCGGGTTGGGCAGTAGGCGGCGGTCATGTACTTCACATGATGGCAGACCTTACTATTGCTGCTGAAAACGCGCAGTTCGGTCAGACGGGTCCTAAAGTGGGTTCTTTCGATGGCGGTTGGGGTGCTTCTTATATGGCTCGTATCGTAGGTCAAAAGAAAGCACGTGAAATCTGGTTCTTGTGCCGCTTCTACGATGCACAAGAAGCACTGGACATGGGCCTTGTAAACACCGTTGTTCCTGTTGCTGACCTAGAAAAAGAGACAGTTCGTTGGTGTCGTGAAGTGCTTCAACACAGCCCAATGGCACTGCGTTGCTTGAAAGCGGCACTGAACGCTGACTGTGATGGTCAAGCAGGCTTACAAGAGTTGGCTGGTAACGCAACCATGATGTTCTACATGACAGAGGAAGGCCAAGAAGGCCGCAACGCATTCAACGAGAAACGTCGACCGGACTTCGACAAGTTCCCGCGTAATCCATAGTCTTTCTCCTCTTCAAAATGAGTCGCTAATAGCGGCTCGTTTTGTTTTGATGTTCCCCGTTTTTTAGGAAACTTTATGAACTCAGTGAATTCTCAGCGTCACGCTAAACTTTACCGTTATCAATTACCTATGGATAGTGGTGTGGTTCTTCGTGACAATAAGTTGAACGAACGTGTTGGCTATATCATCCAACTTGAGTGTGATGGTAAAACTGGTTTTGGCGAAGTTGCGCCTTTGCCCGGTTTTAGCCAAGAAGATGCCGAACAAGCTGGCATTCAGCTTCAACACGAATTAGAGCTTTGGAGCCACAATAAGCCTCAAACGCCTTTCGACGAGCTGTATCCTTCTGTCGCGTTTGGCTTTTCAATGGCGATGATGGAATTGCGAGGCGATCTTAACGCTCAAGGTAACTACCAAGCGGCGCCTTTGTGTACAGGCGATCCAGATGAACTGATTCCTGTATTGAATGAGATGGTAGGCGAGAAGGTCGCGAAAGTGAAAGTCGGCCTCTACGAAGCGATTCGCGATGGCATGTTGGTTAGCTTATTCCTTGAGTCGATCCCTGATTTGACTCTAAGACTTGATGCCAACCGTGCGTGGAAGCCAGAGAAAGCGAAGCAATTCATTAAATACATTTCGCCGTCAATGCGCCAGCGTATAAGCTTTATCGAAGAGCCTTGCCAAAAGCCAGAAGACAGTTTGGCCTTTGCCATTGACCATGGTGTGGCGATTGCGTGGGACGAGACACTGCAAGAAGCGGTGCGCAGCCCGGAATTTGATCTTAGCGACCTTACTGGTGTTAAAGCAGTCGTGATCAAGCCAACTCTTATTGGTTCTGTCGAGCGTTGCGTGGCAATCATTGAGCGAGCACAGAAGCTTGGAATGAAACCTGTATTGAGCTCAAGCATTGAGTCGAGCCTAGGTCTGACTCAGATTGCTCGTCTGGCGCAGCAATATTTGCCAAATGAAGTGCCGGGGTTGGATACGATTGGCTTGTTCAAGCAGCAGCTAGAGGTTTCTTGGCCGGGCTGTCAGTTGCCTGTCTCTACGCTTGAAAAGCAACAATTGATTTGGTCTTCTTAGACCGAGCTATTTGAATGGCTATTTAGTTAGCTTAACAAGTTCTTAATCTATTTTTGGTTATCATATGATGCGCCCACAATCTAATCATCCCCCGCTCTGGGTAAAGTGGGCGCAGCAAAACCCACTTCAACCAGCGTTAGTGACCACTCACCGCACTTATACTTGGCAGCAAGTGTTTGTGTTGGTTAGTGAGTACCAACAACAGCTATCTCATCAAGGCCTATCTGAAGGTGATGTACTGACGATTGTTGGTAAGAATCAAGCTGAAGTGATCCCTGTTTATCTTGCCGCACTCAATTTGGGTGTGGTTTGTGCGTTTACGATGCCTCAGCCTAGTTTACGCCTGAAGCAAAAGCTCGATTCCTTATATCAAGCAGATCAACAGAGCTACCTTTGGCTCTTGGGCAATAGCGGAATAGAGCAATCAGAGACTGCCGATTTGAATACTCAGTTGGTGACCTTGCCTTGCCTAAGTGAACTGAAGTTTGATGGTGATGATGAGCAGATAACGACACCTCAAGAATCCAATTTCAATCCGCAAAATCTAGCGAGCATCGTATTCACTTCAGGTTCTACCGGAAACCCAAAAGCGGTCGCTCATACACTTGAGCAGCACCTATGCTCTGCGTCAGGGCTGCTTGAGGTGTTTCGTTATCAACAAGGTGACACGTGGTTACTGAGTTTACCTATGTACCATGTGTCGGGGCTGGCGATAGTTCATCGTTGGTTGGCGGCTGGTGGTTGCATCAAAATAGGCACAGGTCAGCTTGAAACCGATATAGAAGAATGCAGTCATGCTTCATTGGTCGCTACTCAACTACATCGATTGTTAAAGAGTAAGCAAGCACTTACTTTAACGCATGTACTTTTGGGTGGTAGTCATATACCAGAAGCACTTGGGCTCGAAGCTCAACAAATGGGCATCGAAACATGGCTTGGATACGGCATGACTGAAGCGGCTTCAACCGTGACTGCGAAGCCCGTTGATGCCGGCAGCACCGCCGGTTTTGTCCTTAACCATCGCCAGCTAAAAATTGAAGAACAACGTATCTTTATTGGTGGCGAGACGCTCGCGTCCGGGTATTACTATCAAGGTAACTTAACGCCATTAGTTGATAAGAGCGGTTGGTTTGATAGCAAAGATCTTGGTGAGTGGCTTGGCGAACAAGTGTCGATTATTGGCCGTGCCGACAACCAGTTTATTTCTGGTGGTGAGAACATTCATTGCGAAGAAATTGAGCGAGTACTCAATCAATTGTCTGAGGTTAATCAGGCTTTTATTGTTCCCATTGAAGATGATGAGTTCGGATTTCGACCTGCAGCGATTGTCGATTGTGCTGAGTTGCCAACCAAAGAGTGGTTTATCGAGCAGTTAACTGGTCGTCTTGAACGGTTCAAATTTCCTATTGAGTATTATCGAATGCCTCAGCAGGAACAACATGGTATTAAGGTTTCGCGCGCTGGATTGGCGCAGTGGTTACAGCAGACCCGTTCTAAATAGAGCGAAGAGCAATAAAATGAAGCGCAATACACGGTGACTAGTCGTAATTGCGCTTCAGGGGGGTGTGACGGTGGTGAAGCCGTCACAAATTCTAATTATTTATCGTGTCATTCAAGATTTGGCGTTAAGCGAGTGCCTTCTTCATTTGTTCAGCGACTTTATCTACCTTACCTAGACCAATGATAACTTGTAGACCACCTTTCCCAACCGGTACCACACCTGCCGCACCGAGTTTCTTCAGTTTCTCGCTGTCTGCTGCACCTGAGTCTTTCACAGTTAAGCGTAGACGAGTAATACAGTTATCGACTTCTAGAATGTTGTCTGCACCGCCAACCGCTTCAATGTAGCTGTTGGTTAGGTTAGCCAATGCTTCTGGCGTTTCAGTTTCTTTTTCTGCTTCCATCTCTTCACCACGACCTGGAGTACGTAGGTTGAACTTGATGATAGCGAAGCGGAAAATACCGTAGTAAAGCGCGAAGAACACCACACCTTGAACCAGTAGCATGTACCAGTTAACCGCGAGTGGGTTTTGGCTTGATAGTACTAGGTCAACGAAACCAGCAGAGAAGCCGAAGCCTGCCATCCATTCCATGCTTGCTGCAATGTAAAGCGATAGGCCTGTTAATACTGCGTGCAGTAGGAACAACACGGGTGCTAGGAACATGAAGCTGAATTCTAGTGGCTCTGTGATACCCGTGAAGAATGAAGCCATAGCTGCCGCAAGCATGATTGCGAATACTTGGTTTTTGTTTTTCGCATCAGAACAGTGATACATCGCCAATGCTGCTGCTGGTAGGCCAAACATCATGATAGGGAAGAAGCCCGCTTGGTACATGCCAGTTTTACCTGGAATACCCGTACCGTTAGCGATAGATTGCGCGCCGCCTAAGAAGTTTGGAATGTCGTTAATACCAACAACGTCGAACCAGAACACAGGGTAAAGAGCGTGGTGCATACCTACTGATAGGAACAAACGGTTGAAGAAACCAAACAGACCAGCACCCACCGCACCCATGCTTTCTAGTTTAATACCCAGAACGATCAGAGCGTCGTAAACAGCTGGCCAGATGTAAAGTAGAGCAAAAGAGAGAGCCATACCTGCGATTGAGGTCAGGATAGGAACCAAACGCTTACCGCTGAAGAACGCTAGAGCTTGAGGAAGTTCAACCGTTGAGTAGCGGTTGTAGATCTCAGCAGAGATGATACCCACAATGATACCTACGAATTGGTTGCTGATTTTGCCAAATGCCGCAGGCACTTCACTGAGTTCAACATCCATTAACTGAGCAACAGAGCCCGGAGCAAGTAGCGTGGTGACGACGAGGAACATCACAAAGCCAGACAGTGCCGCAGAACCATTCTTATCACGGCTCAAACCAAATGCGACACCCACCGCGAATAGAACCGCCATGTTGTCGATGATCGCGCCACCAGATTTGATCAAGAATGCGGCTAAGATACTTTCAGAACCCCAACCAACAGGATCCAACCAATAGCCGATCCCCATAAGGATTGCTGCAGCTGGCAGTGTGGCTACGGGAACCATCAATGCCTTACCTACTTTTTGCATATACCCGAGTATATTCATATGTGCCCCTAAGTTTGTAATTAATTTTTTTAATGTTTCTGCTCGTCAACGTATGGAGTCAAATATTGATCGAGGCAGGATTTTAAGTAACTGCGGTTATTAAAAACTTATTTCTTAATGCAAACAAACGAAACGGGTAGTAGTATGAATTAAAATTTTTAATGCATGAGTTCGTATGGCTAACCATCAATCTTTACTTAGAAATCTTCATACTTTTAATGTTGCTGCAGAGAAAATGAGCTTTACGCTAGCGGCTAGAAAGTTGCATTTGACTCAGGGAGCCGTTAGCCATCGAATCAAAGTGTTAGAAGGTGAACTCGGATTTAACTTGTTTGTGCGAGGGACTCGTAAACTGGAACTAACGGAAGAAGGTCAGCGCTTTCAACGAACGTTATCCAAGTCGTTAAGCTCTATTTTTGGTGAGATCGAAGACATTACCAACACAGACTTGTATGGACAGATCAATATCGGTACCAGTCCTGCATTTGCCAACAGTTGGTTACTGCCGAGGTTGGCTGATTTTAAACAGCGATACCCAAAGTTTAATCTCAATATTTTCTCGCAAGAAGAGCAGGATTTTCATCAAAATCATCTCGATGTCGCTATTTACTATGGTGCTGAAAATCTCAAAGACATGCATCGACAGCGCCTGTTTGGTGAAAAGTATATTCCGGTATGTACACCGAGTTACGCGGCTGAACACGACATCTTTGATGATGGCTTAGAATCGCTGCACCGGATTAATTTCATTCATGCACTAGGGTCAGATGTATGGCAGCGTTGGATTAAACACCACGGCTTAGATGTGAACTTGTTTGAGCAATTTTACTGTGTGAGCCACCGGGATATGGGCGTAAGAAGTGCCCTCAGCAATATCGGTGTCGCGATGGGGCGCTATCATTTTGTTAAGCAGTATGTTCAGACTGGCGAGCTCATAACACCTTATCCGAGCATGGATACAGACCAAGGGTATGACTTAATCTGCCCGTTAGGCACGGAAAAACGACCTAAGGTAAGAACCTTTATTAAGTGGTTAGAAGGGCAGTTGCGTTAGGTTAGTTAATTTAGCAATTAGATAGTTCAAAACAGAATTTATTATCTTTATAACCATCCATCATAATAAGCCATATAAATAACGGATTATAGAATAAGGTCTTATTATGAAAATTGCCCTCACCATTGCGGTTTTACTGCAGATAGGCCAAGCGGTTACTTCGTCAGGGTTGACTCGTTCGTTGGCTGAGCTCACCGCATTTGTGTTGGTTGTGGTACTTGTTTTAATGAAAAGAGAGAGCAAGAAGAGTGATAAGCCCCTGTTTGATTCGTGATTGTTACAACAAAGAATACCCTTACCACAAACGATAAAGGCAAAGCCCATTGGAGCTTTGCCTTTTTGTTTTTCTGCTCGCTAACCCGAGTGTCTAGGTAACCAGACAATCATCTAAAGCGTTTCTATGCGGGCTAAGCGAGAGTTAACCACGCCAATGAACCCGTTGAGATCATGACCCACATTGTAATACCAAACATCAGTGGTTTCGGCCCTGCCGCTTTTAACTTCTCAACTGAAATACCACAGCCAATTAAGAACAAACACACGACCAGTGCTCGCTTAGACACATCAAAGATTCCTTGATAGACCATCTCAAATTGTGGCAGTAAGTCACTCACCGCGATAGCGGCGCAATAGAAGAAAATGAAGTAGGGAACCGTAATCTTCTTTTGATCGTTCTTGAAGATCATCGCACTAATTAAAGCGATTGGGATGATCCAAAGTGCGCGAGCGAGCTTCAATGTTGTCGCTGTCGTCAGTGCTTCTTCGCCATACGCTGAAGCTGCACCTACTACAGAAGACGTATCGTGAATCGCTATCGCTGCCCAAGTACCAAATGTTTGTTGGCTGAGCTCAAGCGCGTGACCAATCATCGGGAATAAGAATAGAGCAACCGAGTTCAACACGAATACGGTAGCTAATGCCAAGCCAATCTGTTCATCGTCTGCTTTGATCGCGGGTGCCACTGCTGCTATCGCGCTACCACCACAAATCGCGGTACCAGAAGATATAAGATAGCCCGTAGTGCGGTCTAGCCCCATTTGTTTCGCCAAGAACCAACCAATGACTAATGTACCGATAATCGTAGTTACAATGAGCCCAATACCATCGCCTGTTACTGCTAATGCTTTTTCAAACTGAATACCAAAACCCAAGCCAACAATAGAGTAGGCCAGTAGCTTTTTGGTAAGCTTGCCGACTTCCAAGTGTTCAGGGACTAATCCTAAACTAGCAAGCAGGAAACCGATAACCAGGGCTGTCGGTGAGCTAACCCAAGGCGTTAAGCAAAACAGTGCAGCAAGATAAAATGGAACGGACTTTTTTAGGTTCATTGTATTTAGAGTCTTGTTTTGTTGTGGCGTTATTGTGATGAGACCACTATACGTTCAATAAAATGATAAGTAAGTCTAAATGAATTGAACAAACGTTAAGGAAAACTTAACGCTTGTTCAACTGATATGAATAAAGGGCTGGTTAACTAGCGTAATGATCCGCGAAGGTCAGAGACTGACTGTCGAAGCGTTTCACAAGAGGCTTGTTTAGGTGAAATCGGCTCGCCAGCTTCTATCTCTAGCTTAGTCCAGAAGCGAGTGGGTAACCCTTTGCAGGCACGGCCTTTGTAACGACTAAAGTAGCTACCCCATAATCCTTTAAGAGCCATAGGAATCACTGGGACAGGGGAACGTTTGATGATCAGCTCCATACCACGCATGAACTCAGCCATTTCGCCATTAGAGGTGAGCTTTCCTTCTGGGAAAATACACACGATGTGATCTTCATGCAGGGCACGCTCTACTTCTTTGAAAGCGTTTCGAATCGAGTTGCGGTTGGTCGCGGAGATTGGAATCACCCCAGCTCTTTTCAAGAAGCGTCGAATTGGCGGCAACTTGGTGTAATCCTCTTCCATCACAAAACGGATCAAGCGAGGGCAAACCGCACTCAGCAGCAGTGCATCCATATAACTCACATGGTTGCAGACAATCAACGCACCGCCCTTTTCTGGCAGGTGATGTAAGTTCTTATGTTTAACTCTGTACATGGTGTGAGTGACCACCCACGTAAAGAAGCGGAAAGCGTAGATAGGCACCTGATAAAACAGGTACAGCATCACCAAAGTGTTGCCCACTGCGAGCAAGATAAACAGCTGCGGAATTGAAAGATCTAGAACACTAAGGCAAACAATACCTAATACCGCACTTCCCACCATGAACAGTGAGTTGTAGATATTGAGCCCGGCAATCACTTGGGCACGCTCGTCGGGCTTGGCACGTAACTGCATCAGTGAATACAGAGGAACAATAAAGACACCACCAGAGATACCCAGAAGCAGAAGGTAAGCAAACAGTGGCCACAGCTCTGAGTAGGTTACGAATTGATGGAAAGAACTAAAGTCAGGCAAAGACTCCGGGATGGATATCGCCATCAGAAGACCGAAGATCGAGATACCTAAGCTGCCCATTGGCACGATGCCGATTTCAATTCGGTGATTAGATAACTTATCACAAGCTAAAGAGCCGATTGCAATGCCTACCGAGAATAGTGCCAGTAAAAAGGCGACGGAGCTTTCAGTGCCGTTTAGATGCAGTTTAGTGAAGTTGGGAAACTGAGTTAGGTAAGCCGCACCAAGGAACCAGAACCAGCTGATAGACATCAGAGCTTGAAAGGTCGGGCGATCTTTTTTTGCAATCGCCAGTGTCGCGCGGGTCAGTTTTACAGGTTGCCACTTTACTTTAAGGTCTGGTGCATTACTTGGCGCTTGTGGGATAAACCAGCTTGATACATAGCCAAGCACGGCGAACGAAACAATACACACCGCAGCAATGAGCTTCGCGCCTTCTTCAGATGCAATGATGCCTGCGCCGAGAGTACCAATCAGGATCGCTAAGAATGTACCTGTCTCGACGAGAGCGTTACCAGATACCAGTTCTTTTGTTTCTAATTGTTGTGGAAGCAGGGCGTATTTCACCGGGCCAAAGAAAGCACTCTGCGTTCCCATAAGGAACAGGAGCAGAAGTAATATTCCGTAGCTTTCGTAGATGAATCCGATCGCACCCAGTGACATGATCACTACTTCGAGGAGCTTAACTTTACGGATAAACCACGATTTTTCGTATTTGTCGGCCAGTACACCAGCCAAAGCTGAAAATAGGAAGAAGGGCAGAATAAAAAGGCCAGCGGCCAAATTAATGAATAGATTGCTGGAAATAGGCAGCGTGTCTACGCTTGCGAAAGCAACAAACAGTAACAGGACATTTTTGAATATGTTGTCGTTAAAGGCTCCTAGAAATTGGGTAATAAAGTAGGGTAGGAACCTTTTTTGCGTTAACAGCGAAGATTGGCTGCTGTTGTTCATTGTCTTTCCTTGGATGATTACCAGTTGGTTAAGTAGTTTGAGACTAGGTTATTGATCAGCTCTTTACCATCAATAGGCTCAGAGGCGAAAAATTTATCATCAACGCTAAGTAGAGTAATTCCGTGTACTCCAGACCATAATACACGGCTGGCTTTAACGACTTCGCTTTTCGTATGTTCAGGAGCAATCGCTACTAGCAACTGTTCTAGCATGCCTGTCATTCTATCGATGCGGTTCGATTGCCATTCAGGAAGGTTTTCACCGTTCATGTTGTGCTCAAAGATAAGCTGCCAACGGTGAGGGTGTCTCTGTGCAAAATCGTGGTAGCAGTAGGCAAGGTTGAATAGAGCTTGTTGAGGGTTGCTCGATTGTTCAACAGTTGCAGCGGATTCTGACGCCAGTTCATCTAATGTTTGAGCGACCACATGCAAAAGCAGTAGGTTGTAATTACCAAATACATTTACTAAGGTACTTGGAACGTAACCAATCATATTGGCGATTTTACGTAGACTTAGCTCGTGATAAGAGTGCTCTTCTAAGAAGTCGGTCACCGTTTTTAAGGTTAATTGCACTAATTGTTCGCGAGTATGATCGTTTCGTCTTGCCATGGGTACTTTCTATTAAATGAACATCGTTCAATATTTTAATGCTGCCCCAGAGTGCCGTCAATCCCTTCGCTAGTTTAGTAATCAATTAATAGCCGCAATATTATGATACATGTGTAAACACGGTGAATATTTCATTGTTCTTTGTTAACGAGTATGATTAAGGTGTCGAAAGATAAAAAACCTATAAAGGATAATAATGAAACGATTTTTCTCACTAGTCGCGATCCTGTTGGTAACAGTCGCGGTGACGCCAATCGCGGAAGCGAAAAAGTTTGGTGGTGGTAAGTCATTTGGCAAAAGCTTTAAAACGGCTCCAGCACCAAAACAACAAAACACGAATTCGATCCGTCAAGATCAAACGGGTAAGAACACAGCAGCTAACTCTAGCAAGAAAGGCCTTATGGGCGGTCTGCTAGGTGGTTTACTTGCTGGTGGTCTTTTAGCTGCATTCTTTGGTGGCGCATTTGAAGGTATCCAGTTCATGGATATTCTGATTATGGGTCTGATTGCTTTCCTAGCGTTTAAATTCCTACGCGGAATGTTGGGCGCGAAGCAGGGCTCAATGAATCAGCAGAATGCACGTGGTCAACAGCCAGCATTCGGCGGCATGGGTCAGAACAAGTTTGAACAACCTAAGCAACAACCAAATGTTCATAACTTCGAGCAAACACAACCTCAATCACAAGGCGCTGCTGGTGGTTTCGGTTTTGGTGCACAAAGCGATGTTCCACATAACTACCCACCGGGCTTTGATCAAGCGGCATTCATCAATGGTTCTCGTGAGCACTACCGTACACTGCAAGGTGCATGGAATCACAACGAGCTAAACACGATTGAAGAATACGTATCTCCAAGCCTATTTGAAGACCTAAAAGCTGAGCGTAATAAGCTAGACGGTGCTCAGCACACAGACGTAATGTACGTTGATGCTGAAATAGTTCGCGCAGACCACGATGGTAGCAAAGCACAGCTAAGCCTTCAGTTTAGCGGTCGTTACCGTGACACAGCGGATGGCGTTGAAGAAGATATCACTGATATCTGGCATCTAGAGCGTGACCTAACAACTAACAATGCACCTTGGTTAATTGTTGGTATTCAAGGTTAATTCCAGGATTTAACTCAACATCAATAGGATGTAGTTATTCGGAATAACACCAAATAATAGAAAGCCCCTGCTGAGAAATCAGCAGGGGCTTTTTTGCGTCTAATGATATGTATCTTAGTTAAAGATTGGATTAACCTGAGACTAACTAACTAACTAACTAACTGATTTTATTGGATGTAATGAGTAATGACAAAGTTCTTTGAACCCGTATTGGAGCCTGAGGTTACTTTGCAGCAGAAACAGATAATTGCGAACGAATGCGAAGAACATGTATCGAGCAATTGTTTAGGCTGCGCTGCTTATCTGGTTTGTGAGCGTCATGCTGAAGTATGGGATCACTGATGTTTGAATGATTTAGCTCGATTAGTTATTTGTAGTAGCGGGTTAGTGTTTAGGAAGTTGAGGGTTGTTTTAGAAGACACGTTTAGTAAGAGATAAAGCTCAGAAACGAAAAAAGCCAACTCAATGAGTTGGCTTTTCGATTTTCCAATTAAGGAGAATATGGTGGAGGGAGACGGATTCGAACCATCGAAGGCAGTGCCGGCAGATTTACAGTCTGCTCCCTTTGGCCACTCGGGAACCCCTCCAGGGTGTGTCTTACT